>NZ_KV789259.1:0-157633 GCF_001807505.1 Corynebacterium sp. HMSC08D02
GGCACGCTGCAGGGGTTGCAGCTATGTGACACGGGACACAATCGCAATCAAGGTGTCTCTTCTTATTTAGATTTTCTTCAAAAAGTGGAAAAATTACGAAACGAAAACCATTTACGCTGCTCAACGTGTGTTTTTGTGTTTCGTAGTTTTGTTCTTTTCGTTTACGAGATTACGAAATGACCCGCAAATACCTACCGTGACCTGCGGTGATGTGTTTCGTATTTTTCTGCGTAATTTCACGTCGCCCGAAGCAGACACCCTGCCGTGTGCTTGCTGCGGGGCTGCGGCCGTCCCTCCATGTGGAGCGTCAGTGTCGATGCTGTAACTTAAACGTACATACATTTGTGGCGCTCTCGTTACGTGTCTGTGCATTGCCGAGCTCTTTACTGTTGTGTGTGGGCGCGCAGCCGTAGTGTCCGTGCCACTCCGAGTAGGGCGCGTCGTACCCCAAACCCATGTTCAATTAAATTCCAATCCAGAGAGGTCTTGCACTGTTGCGGTGCGGTTGTCTTCTTTCTCACCGTATTGGACCCTGCGAAATTAATTGGATACGATAGGCCCATGTTGATTTCAGGTTCCGTTTTCATGCGGCCGCTCACCAGCCGCTAAGGCGGTTTTCTCCCTCCCGCAGGTTAGAAACCGCTCCGGTCCTTTAGCCGGGCGGCCATTTGCCATGCCCGGCTCCGTTTCAAATCCAAGGAGCACACCTGATGTCTGCATACGGACACGGCCGTCACGAGCATGGCCAAAATTTTCTCACAGACCACAAGATCATCAACTCCATCGTCGATCTTGTAAAACAAACCTCCGGCCCCATCATTGAGATCGGGCCAGGAAGCGGTGCCCTCACTCACCCGATGGCCCACTTGGGGAGGGCAATAACGGCAGTTGAGGTAGACGCAAAACTAGCTGCCAAACTCACAAAAAAGACCGCCTCGGCGTCGGTCGAAGTGGTCCATGATGATTTCCTCAACTTCCCGTTACCCGCCACTCCCTGCGTCATTGTGGGAAACATTCCCTTTCACCTCACCACTGCCATTCTTCGAAAGCTGTTGCATGCGCCGGCATGGACTGACGCTGTACTCCTCATGCAGTGGGAAGTCGCTCGCCGCCGGGCCGGGGTAGGTGCAAGCACGATGATGACAGCTCAGTGGTCCCCATGGTTCACGTTTCACCTTGGTTCCCGAGTACCAAGGTTTGCTTTCCGGCCACAGCCAAACGTTGACGGGGGGATCTTAGTGATCCGCCGGGTGGGTGACCCGAAGATCCCGATAGAGCAACGCAAAGCCTTTCAGGCGATGGTGCACACCGTTTTCACCGCCCGGGGACGCGGGATAGGGGAAATTCTCCGAAGGGCAGGGTTGTTTTCATCACGTTCAGAGACACAATCATGGTTGCGCTCGCGAGGAATCGACCCCGCAACCCTACCTCCCAGATTGCACACCAGCGACTGGATCGATCTCTTCCAGGTGACTGGTTCCTCTTCACCGCGCCATCGGCCCATTTCACAATCGGGAAGTAGTCAACGCCCTCCTCAACGAAAAAATCGAGGCCGGCGGCGGTAATCCCCCCACCACCAAAACCGAAATCCACCAGTAGTAGTGAACGACCCATGTTCGTCTACCGTGAGCCGCGTTATGGCAGTGACGTGTTCTCGTCGGGCACAGTCATAGTTCCCGGCGTTGCCAGCGACAGGGTTCTACACCCAGCAGCGGGACCGATCAAAATCACCCGCACGGGGAACGACCCTGCTGGTGGTTTCGATTTTGATGAAAGCGAGGAGACATAGCCCCTCGCCAACTCCCCGTAGCTGGCGAACAGTAGCTCCTGGCGCTGGCGCTCGTTGGTGAGTTTGCGTGCCACATCGAAAGCCTTATCGACTTCCCGGTCCAAGTTGTTGTGGGCCTTGAGCAGAATTGGGTCCATCGATAACGGGTTGTAGTGCTCCGCGAGTGACCGCTGGGGGTGCCGCTCGCGTGCCCGCAGCACCAACTGTCCAGCGTCGATGATTCGCTGCTGCGCCTTCTCATCTAGTTCACACAGAGCTGGTCCGCAGTTGTAGCTCCCGATGTACTCCGAAAAACGGAAAAAATAAATAGTGGGGATACATCAACCTTCCACTTTCCATTCTTCCGGCTCAGAGTATTGAGGGGTCTGGGACCGGGTCCGTAAACCCTTTATGTTTTTCGCGCACAGCGGTTTTTAGCGACGCACCCTATAGGTTTTCCGCAGAACTTATATGTGTTTCTGTGCACCCCCATATGTTGTCTGTTTCTAGCGGTATTTCGTTGTACTTTGCGCATCGAATAGTTATTTATCGACGACACTCCGTCGAGTTCAAATTTAACGTGTAGCGTTATTGACGCTTCGCGTTATGGGGGATAGGGTGAAGCGTGATCCAGTCGTTCGCTGACAAAGACACTGAGCGTTTGTGGAATCGAGAGCGGGTTCACTCGATCGATTCCCGCATTCACTCAGTAGCGCTGCGCAAGCTTCGCCAGCTTGGGTACGCGCAGACTCTTGATGAGTTACGGATTCCCCCGGGGAACCGGCTTGAGGCGTTGAAAGGTGATCGGCGGGGTCAGTTCAGCATTCGAATCAACGACCAGTGGCGGATCTGTTTTCGGTGGTCTGCCGCGGGGCCAGAGGAGGTTGAGATCGTTGACTACCACTGACAAGCTCCCTCCGATTCACCCCGGTGAGATCCTCATGGAGGACTTTCTCAAGGAAATGGGGATCACCCAGCACAAGCTCGCAGTCTCCATCGGCGTTCCGCCCCGCCGGATCAACGAAATTGTTCACGGTAAGCGTGCTGTAACCGCGGACACTGCTCTTCGCTTGGCTAAGTTCTTCGGAATGAGCCCCCAGTTCTGGCTCGGGTTACAGACCCAGTACGACCTGGATGTGGCAGAAGACAAAATCCTCGCCGAGATCGAGAGGATTCAGCCGGTTCACGCTGTCTCGGCGTAGCAGTTACCCGAACCAGGTCCGTCAGCGTGAGGATATGCACGCGGATGGTTCGAACTAGGGAATTTGGGGTCGCCGTCGCGTGGACTTGAGCTCCGAGCGCCGCTTTTTCGCTTCGAGACGGCGCCGCACCGAGCCGCGCGTCGGCTTCGTTTTCCGCCGCGGGGGAGGCGGTGGGGCGAGAGCCTCGCGCAACAAGATGGCCATGCGTTCCCGCGCCTCGGCACGGTTGCGGACCTGCGACCGCTGCGTCGATGCGCTCACGGTGAGCACCGTGCCGTCCAGGCGGTGTTCGAGGTTGTGGAGAGCGCGGCGGCGTTGGGTGTCGGAAAGCGATGCGCATTCCGCGATGTCGATGGACAGCTGCACCTTACTGTCGGTGGTGTTGACGCCCTGGCCGCCCGGGCCCGATGCCTTCGCGAACCGCTCCGACAGGTCCGCCGCGGCGACGACGAGGCCACCGGGGATCCCCGGTCCGGGCGCGATGGTCAGATCGTTCATACCGCCCAGCGTAGTTAGAGTTGTTTCCGGATCAGACCCGACGTGCGAGATCAGGGTGATGTACGACCACTCAGTCACCGTCGACCTCCAACTCGACGTCGACTCCCCGTGTTTCGCTTTCGTATCGGACAGTTTCAGCATCGACGGAGCTATAGTACTGGTCTGATGCGATCACCTGGAGGGACGGTATATCAATCCAAGCCATGATCAGCTGCGTTTTCGGAACCTGAGTCTCAAGCAGCGTCAAGCGACGAATAGGCATTGTGTTGGTGAGAGGACACAGACCGAGATCGCAATCGAGCGCGGCTTTCAGGTCGGCTGACTGGACGATACCGGGGGAGAGCAGATCTTCAGGCTGGGCGTCTTCATTGGTTTCCACCGGCCCACGCCTTGCTCGGACCTAAACAGCTCGAGGCTTCGCCCATCCGTCGCCTTCAACGTTCACCGACACACGTTCGGTCACGCAGTTCTCCGCGGCGCGCAGCTCCCACTTATACGTGCGCACCGTGGTGAGGATTTTACTACGCTTGATGGTGCGAAAAGGCAGGTAGCTTTCGACTGAAACTCGGTCGAGTTCAAGTTCAACGTGTAACGCGGGGCATTAAGGTGGAGATCGTTGATTACCATTGACAAGCTCTCCCGTTGGTGAGATCGCGGAGACACACCTGGGCGGGCATGTGCCCGATGAGAAACGACACTGAGTGGCGCTTCCGGGAGATTCTGGAGGGATGATCGATTGGCTGAGCATCATACGGCGATCGTCGTCGGTGGTGGCCAGTCCGGCCTAGCCACGTCGTACTACCTGCGACGCTACGAAGTGGACTTCTTGGTCCTAGACAACCAGGAGGAACCTGGTGGAGCGTGGTTGCATACGTGGCCGTCATTGACGCTTTTCTCCGCCGCGGAATTCTCCAATCTGCCCGGCTGGCCCATGCCGCACTACCCGGGGTACCCGCCTGCAAGTCATGTCATCGACTATCTGGAAAGCTACGAAAAACGGTACGACCTCCCGGTGAGGCGCCCAGTGCACGTTCGAAGCGTGTCCCACGAGGGAGGGACGTTCACCCTAGATTCGACCGCCGGTCAATTCACGGCGGAACACGTTGTCGCTGCCACAGGCACGTGGTCCGCGCCCTTCGTGCCCTACTATCCCGGCACTTTTCACGGACGCCAGTGGCATTCGTCGACCTACCCTGGTCCCGAACCATTCCGCGATGCGAAAGTTGCGGTGGTCGGTGGGGCGAACTCGGGTGCTCAGATCGCCGCGGACCTCATCGGGACGTCGGAGGTCACATGGTTCACACGTGAGCAACCGCGCTGGATGCCTGATGATGTCGATGGTCGCGATCTCTTTCTCCGCAGCCGCCGCCGGATTCTCGGTGGCGATGCCGACCCGAACCTCGGGGACATTGTCGCATTGCCTCATCTACGTGAGCTCCGCAACTCCGGTCAGCTCACCGCTACCCCCATCTTCGATAGCTTGAACGAGCTGGACCACGACCACCTGATCTGGTGCACTGGTTTTCGCCCAACCCTCGGTCCATTCCGCCACCTCATGCGCGGCCGCGAAGCCGCGGTGAAGAATCTGCATCTAGTCGGTTATGGCAACTGGACCGGCGACGGCTCGGCAACGCTGATGGGTGTGGGGCCTTTTGCCAAACACACTGCCCAGGTTGTTGCGGGCCGTGTCGATAAAGCTCGGCATCAAAAGTTTTGAGATGACGCTTGGTCCCTGAGCAGAACGATCCTTCTAAGATCCGCGTTGGGGAGCCAGCGCGCTGGACGAAAGTGTGGCTCAGCGCTTCGCTTGTGCAGCCCGCAGGCCGTTCAAGATCACGATGACTTCGGCGACCTCGTGAACCAATACGACGGCGGCCAAGCCCAGCACGCCGCTGATCGCCAGCGGCATCAACACGATGATGATAGCCAGAGACAGCACGATGTTCTGGTTGATGATCCTGCTGCCTCGGCGGGCGTGTTGCAGTGCCTGAGGGATCAGCCGGAGGTCGTGGCCGGTGAAGGCGACGTCAGCGGACTCGATCGCGGCGTCAGAGCCGGTCGCTCCCATCGCTATACCCACCGTTGCGCCCGCCAGTGCCGGAGCATCGTTGATGCCGTCGCCGATCATGGCCGTCGGTGTCTTGGAGGAGAGTTCGGCGACGATGCTTGCCTTGTCCTCTGGGCGTAGCTCGGCGCGCACATCGTCGATCCCGGCGATCTCAGCCAGCGCCCGGGCGGTGCGAGTGTTGTCGCCGGTGAGCATGCTCACCTTCACGTCGTTAGCGTGCAGGGTCTGCACAGCTTCGGGAACCTCGGGACGCAGCTCGTCGCGGACCCCGATCGCTCCGGCGAGGGTGTCATCGACGGTGACCAGGACGCAGGTCTGACCTTCGGACTCCATGCGCTCAACGTCTGCCTTCAGTGGCCCGGCGTCGATCCACCGGGGGCTGCCCACCAGCACCCGTCGACCTTCGACGGTGCCGCCGATGCCATGACCGGCTTCCTCGCTGATGTCCGAGGCGGCGGGTGCTTCGGGCGCCGCTGCCGCGATCGCCGCGGCGAGGGGGTGCGTCGATTGCTGCTCAACTGCCGCTGCGAAGGAAAGCACCTGGGCCCGATCGAATCCGTCCGCCGGGACCACCCCGGTAACCTCGGGCTGGTTGCGGGTAAGGGTTCCGGTCTTGTCCACCGCCAGGTGACGGATGCCGCCGAGCCGCTCGAACGCCGCGCCGGACTTGATGACCACGCCGAACTGGCTGGCCGCGCCGATCGCGGCCACGACCGTCAGCGGCACGGAGATTGCCAACGCGCACGGCGACGCTGCGACCAGAACCACCAACGCACGGGTGATCCACGTCTCGGGGTCGCCCAGCAGCGAGCCAATCACGCCGACCAGCACCGCCAGGATCATCACCCCGGGCACTAGGGGTCGGGCAATCCGGTCGGCGATCCGGGCGCGGTCGCCCTTTTCCGCCTGTGCCTGCTCGACCAGGTCCACGAGTGTGGTCAGCGAGTTGTCAGTTCCAGCTGCGGTCGTCTCGACCTCCAGCACACCGGCGGAGTTGATCGCTCCCGCGGGCACCTCGTCGCCCGGTGCGACCTCCTCTGGAATGGATTCTCCGGTGATCGCTGAGGTGTCAAGGCTGGAGCGTCCGGAACGAATGATGCCGTCCGTGGCGATCCGCTCCCCGGGGCGAACGAGCATCAGCTCGCCAACCACGAGGTCCTTCGCTGCGACTTCGACCGCCGTACCGTCGCGCTGCACCGTCGCGGTCTGTGGTACCAATTTCAACAGTGCTCGCAGTCCACTCTGGGCCCGGTCCATCGCCTTGTCCTCCAGCGCCTCGGCGATCGAGTACAGGAACGCTAGCGCCGCGGCCTCTCCGACGTAACCGAGGATTACCGCGCCGACCGCGCTGATTGTCATCAGCAAGCCAATGCCGAGCTTGCGCTTCGTGACAAGGTTCCGGGTAGCGCCGGGCGCGAACGTATACGCCCCCAACAGTAGGCCGACCCAGAACAGTACTGTCGCGGGTGCCTCTAGCCCGGACCAGCCCAGCGCCAGACCTATGCAGAGGGCTACGCCGGAGAAGATCGGCAGTAGCAACTCGGGGTCCTTCCACCATGGCCGATCGAGATCTTCGATTTCCGTGGTTGGTTCGTGTTCGCATCCACACGCTGAACTCATGCGTCCGTTCCTTTCTCGTCGCAGCCGGGCACCGAGCACTCAGGGTCGATGCACGGGGCATTCTCGTCGACAGCCAACGTCGCGTTGACCAGCGCGTTGAGCGCTGTCGCGAGGTGCGGATCGGCGATTTCGTAGCGTGTCTTGCGGCCCTCCGGCTCGGCGACGACGATGCCGCAGTCACGCAAGCAGGTCAGGTGGTTCGAGACGTTCGAGCGGGTCAGGTCCAGGTCGCGCGAAAGCACAGCCGGGTAGCTCGGGCCGTCGAGTAGGGTCATCAGGATTCTGGAGCGCGTCGGATCCGCCATGGCCCGGCCGAGCCGGTTCATGACATCGAGGCGTGAAGCAATAGTCAACATATGCTGAACTATACAGTAAGTAGTGAACTATTTAAAATGCACTGAACTGACATTGAAGCGAAGATCTTGCGACCTGTTCGATCAATGCAGTTTAAGAAGCATTTTGAGAAGTTAGCGCCACTATAGCTAAAAATTGGCGTGTACTGCGGAAATGGGAACAGGGGCAGTGGCGGGTAGTTGAGCCTTGCTACTTGGTTTCTTTCTCCGGGTAGCGCACTTTCGTATCCTCGCCGACGACAGCTCCGTCGTTGAGCTTCGCTGCACTTAGGGTGGGGCCGTGCTGCGTCATTCCCATGATGTGCTGCACGTTGTCGCCGTGGGCCAGGAGGTGGTCGGCGATGATGCGTCGGTGGCAACGCCACCAGACTGCCTCTGAGCACATGATTACTGTTGGGCATGTCCTGGCTTGTTCCCTGAGCGCTTGGAGTGACTGTGCGAATTCGTCGCCAAGTGCGTGGTCCGCGTAGTTGTGGAAGCTTCGGTTGCGCCAGTTGCCGTTCACCTCGAAGGGGACTGTTTTGGACACGTTGCGCCGCCCGGTGAGCCCTTCGTTTCGGGAGTATTCGATGCCGTGCTCGGGTAAGTGTTCGGCAAGTTGATCGTCGTTGAACCAGGGGTACTTTCTGGAGCCTGGAAGCTTGCGTACGTCCACGACAGCACGCATGCCGGAAGCCTCGAGCATGCCCACGAATTGGTCAAACTCGAGGTTTGAATGGCCGACGGTAAAGATCTTCATGCCTCCGACCCTAGACGCTTTGAGATAGTGGAGCCGTAACGGGAGGTGAGAGGCCTGGCGGGCACAAGGCTGGGTCACGCTCTCCGGTCCGTACGCAGTTGCACCTGCCTTTTGCCTCGTAGATTCTGCTGACCGCCGAGTGTTTCGCAGGCACCGATTGATTGAATTTCATTGGATCGGACGGGTGCTTTCGGTACCCAGCCTTGCCTGTTTTCGAATCGAAATCCATGTAGCCCTTGTTAAAGGCGCTATCTCTGTTGTCGTTGTTGCATCTGTGGTGCTCGCGGCAGGGACCAGTAAGGTTTTCGATATCGGTGTGGCCTCCCTTTATCCAGGCGAGGATATGATGTGCCTCGCATTCTGACATAGGGGTGGTGCAGTCGAGCCAGGAGCATACCCCTTGGATGGCGAACATTGCGATTCGCTGTTCGACCGATGCGAGCCGGGTTGTTCTCCCCATCCACAGTGGCACCGAGGTGACGCCGTCCACTTGGAGGAGGAAGTCTGTAGTTCCGTCCATGCCGAGGCGTACAAGATCGAAACAGTCGACTTCGATGCCGGTGTTGGTGCCGTAAAGCATGGAAGCATCGCCGTCGGCGAGGTCGTCGAGAGTAAGCGCAATGACCACCGAGGCAGCGCCACCGTTCGCCTTCTGGTGCGATTGCTCGTGTTGTTTGAAAATGGCGAAGAACTGGTCGAACCGACGTTGCTGCCGGGTGCGGGAGTCCACTTCGTCGTGCATCGCTGCTGGAAGGTTGGAGTTTGGCGCGAGGCCCTTGTCTGTGTGCGCTTTGATCAGGGCGGCATCTCCAGCCGTAGCGTTGATGTAGATGTCTACAGTGCCATCCGATTTGCGACGACCAATGGACATGCCACGATTTTCATACCCGGCATTAGGGTTGGTATGTGGGGCGTGTTTCCGGTTGACGTCGCTGACTGCGCGGCGAACGAACTGCCGGAGGTCTTCGGGGTTGCGACGTAAGCCCTCGGTCATGGCTGCGGAGTAGATGCGGGTGCGTTCGTCCACGCCAGCTTTGAGCAACTTGTCGAGTTCGCGCCGGATGATGTTTTGCTTCTCTGCACTAACCTGGTAAGACGTTCTTCTGGCAGTTGCCTGCTGTTGCTCCACTTCATGGGGGCGAGCGAAAGCTCTTCGGTGCTTTCCTCGCTGGCCGGGGGAGTGCTAGGTGCTGGCGGCTGGCCGAAGAGGAGTCGGCCGCGTTCAAGGCGGTTGTAGGCTTCGCCCTTTGACAGGTCGAGGCACTGCTGGAGGTACGCGTTGGAGTAGTTAGCGCCGACAATTCGGCCAGCTTCTTCGCGCTCGGCGATGAAGGCGAACGCGGCGTCGATAGTTGCCTTCTTTTTGAATTGCTCCTCGAGGCGTTCCATTTCGTGCCGGATATCACTGAATGTGAGGGCGGAGGGGTCGGCGAAAAGCTCACTTAACGTGCGCAGCGCTGCCGAAATATCGTTGACGCATCGGGTGATTGTGCTGGTCATGACCCCTCCTTTCGTGAGTTGCTCTCACCCTATCAACCCCCGCCGACACAGATCGGCACGATTCGAACAAATGAGCTAACCTTCTGGCAGTTTGGTACGTTGATACGTGACAGGCAAGCACTTGAGGACGGAGGCGTTCGAACAACATGGCAAGCAATGGCAGTGATGATCGCTACCGGTACATGGGCCTCGAAATGATTCCGACGCCATGTTATAACGCGAAAACCAGCGAGCCCTGTCCGGGAACAGCGTGGATGTGGCGGGTCGAACACGGTGTCATCGCGTTGAAATTCAACAACGACAAAGTGCTCACCGGCACTGGATATGGGTTTGATGACTACAAAGATTGGGGCCGAGGAAACGCCCTGCAAGACGTGATCCTGGGCTCTGCTGCCGACGGGTTAAGCATTCCCGAAGCCCTCGATCGCGTCCGCAAGGCGTTCGGCAACCCTGACGTTATCGTGGACCTGAGAGACATCAACGAGTCCGCTGACGAGCTGCGCCCGACGGCACAGCAACTGCTGGCCCCATATAGAGGAACCTGTAACGAGTGAGCCATGTCCCCGGAGAATATTTTGCTGCGCCTGCCAGAATCGCAAGAGCAGGAGATTCGCAAGATTTATGAGGCACTGGCGCAGCGCGGCTATCCCGTACAGCAGCAGCGTCCACACGTGTCGGTCACGTTTGCTCCTGAGATGTCACGAAAGGTGATCGCCCGGGCGGGTGAGCTCCTGCCGCAGCTCTTGCCTGCTCGCCTGGACCGGGTAGGCACGGTGCTGTTCGGGACGAAGTCGAAGCAGACGGTGGCGTGGCTGCTGCAAGGCTCGGACGAGCTCGAGCGGGCAGCACGGGAACTCAGCGAACTCAATCCCGATGGCCGTGGTGCTCGGTGGATACCGCATCTGACGATGGGTCTACGCCTGCCGAAAGCAATCGTAGGAGACTACATCCAGGCGCTCGCGGAAGTGACATCGCCACACTTCAGGGCTGTTGATGTGGAGTATGCGGCGCTGTACCAGCCGCGGTATGGCTCCGAGTACCGGTTTGAGGTTTAGTGCTTAGGCTTTCGGTGCGGCAACCTTGAAGCGTTGGCGCACCAGGTGCGGATTCGTTTTCGTGTACCCGATGGCGATAATTACGAGCGCTGACGCTGCGCCAAGGATGGTTTCCGCACTGCGCGCAAGGAGCATTGGCGCGACGGGGGCAGGTTCGACGGCTTGGATCATCAATAGGGCGGTCGGGGTGATGAAGCTTGCTGCCAGTGTGTAGTTGCGGGTGACATAGGTTTCTGTCAAGAACTGCAGGATGATGATCCATATCACGAACTGCCATTCCTGCATGTGATGCGACAGGAGGAACCCGGCGACGAGAATGCCGGAAAGGGTACCGAGCATGCGCTGCAGCGCCCGGAAGTACTGCACTCGGTAGCGGTTGTTGACCAGCGGTACTACCGCAGCGACCATCGCCCAGTAGAAGTGCGACAGCGGGTCAATGAGAGCGACTGAGATGATGCCGATCGTTCCAGCGAGCAGGGGAGCGAGGAAGAATCGCGCTGCCTCTCGCTTCAGCGCCTGCTTATCGACGCCCACTTCCACCCCTCGCGGTTCGCGTGCATTAGGACCTTCCCCGATGAGGTGCGATATTCTCCCGAGCCCAAAGCAAAGTCCGGCGGTTGCCGCAGCGACTGCCGTCGCGATCAGTGGGTGTGCCGGGTGGGCCAGGGACCCCACCGCGGCGATTGCGAAGAGTACGAACACGGACCCGGTTGGGCGTGTACCTGACCACAGCGCGATGGTCGCCCACACCGAGGATGCGATGGCAGAGATGAGCATGATGAGCCACTGATTGGTGTGTGTCCAGGACATTGTCGCGCCGATGGCGATCGCGATCACGATGGCGGTACCTGCAAGGAGCTGATGGCGTGCCCTCTCTGATCGGGTTTCATGGCGCCCGTAGACGCCTGTGAACGCGCCGAAGTTGGCGTAGATGGCGAGGTCGAAACGGCCGATACACAGCAAAAACAGTAGTGGGATGGCTACTCCGGCGGCTGTACGAAATGCGGGGATGTGGTTCCGTCGTGCGGGTGCCATCGTAAACATTGCGCGAAAATGGTTCAAAGATCAGCCCTTTCTCCCAGACGTGACAAAATTGTTACCTTAGTCCTCTACTGCGAGCCCCAAAAACGCTCATTCTGTCCGTTGCGGTTGCAAACGTTAGTCGCGCCGGGCAAGGCGGCGAGTGGAAGCGCCGTCGAGCAGCGTCGTGCCATCCTTGACGGCAAGGGAAGGGGCGGTGGTGGCGTCGAAAACTAAGGGGGTGTTGCTCGCTGCGACGATGACATTGCCGTACTCGTGGCCGTCGAGCATTGCTGGCGGCGCGACGGCCACCGCGTAAGAGAACACTTCGAGGAGCCCGGCTATCTCCGCGCGAGTGTTTGGAAGTTGCTGCCTGTCGCCGATGTTCGCAATGTAGATGCCACCCGGACGAAGGGCGGCAGCGCAAGCGCGGAAGAACTCGACGGTGGTCAGCGGGCGAGGGGTGGAGGGACCACTGAAGACGTCGCGAACGATGAGGTCAAGGCTGCGTCGCTGGCAGGCATGCGTGAACGCGCGTGCTTCGGCGCAGCGGATTGTGACAGGTTCGAGGTTCTCATGAAATGCCCAGCGTACGAGCTGCGCGAGTTTCCGATCGATTTCCACCGCCGTCTGGTGGCTTTGGGGGTAGCGGTGTGCGAAATATGCAGGCAGCGTGCACGCAGCCCCGCCGAGGTGGACCGCGCGGAAATCCGAGGGCACGGTGTCGCCGGGGCTGATGAATCCCGTGATCCACTGCATGTAGTCGAACGTCAGCACCTCCGGCGCGCCAAGCACAACGTAGGAGCTTGGTACGCGGTTGAGCTCGAGGGTGTAGCCGCCGTCGCGAAGGTCGTCGGCGATGATGGTTGCCGTACCGGTGTCTACGGGGAATGCTCCCGTGATGGATTTCTTTTGGGTGCGGGGTTTGCGTCGCATTTCATGCTCTACCTTTCAGCGTTTATTCTTACCTGTTATGTACACATTGCGTGAAGCCCGCCCTGACGACCGCCAGGCGGTCGTCGATGTTTGGGATGAATCTGGTATTACCCAGGAATGGAATGACCCGCCAACCGATTTCGATCTCGCGATGGAAAGCCCCGGTAGCACAGTGCTTGTCGCTGAGTCTCCAGAGGGCGTCGTTGACGGCGCGACCATCGTAGGTTTCGACGGCCACCGCGGGTGGATTCACATGACAGGAGTGCGACCTAGCGCCCGGGGAGGCGGCGTGGGGCGCTTGCTTTCCGACGGCTGCGTGGAATGGCTGCGCGAACGTAAAGCCCCAGCAGTGCACCTGATGGTGGCAGAAGGCAACGACGCAGGACGTGCCTTCTGGGAGCACCTCGGCTACTTCAAGATTGAGCCGCCTGTGTACATGATTTCCTTGGAAGATTAATCGTTCCAAGACTGGGTGCGTACGAACCTGGTGGAAACAAGTACGCCAACGATGACGACGCCCAACGGTAGCAGCATAGACGCGGACATCGCCTGTGCGAATGGCTCGTGAAGGAGGTCGGGGAGCGCTTGGGTGCTCCCACCGCCGGAAAAGTCGGCAGCTGCTGGCCCGAGTTGGCGCGTGAGCTGTTGTGACATCATTGCCGCGATACCTGCCGAACCAATGACCGCACCGAGTTGGCGCACGGTGTTATAGACGCTGGAGCCCGCCCCGGCCAGTCGCGGGTCGAGGTTCCGCGTCGCGATCATGGATAATGGCCCCCACACCATGGAGTTGCCAAACCCGTTGATCACTGAGACCACGAGCAGCCACATTGGGGAGATATCGGGGTCAGTGATGAAGGATGCGCCACCAATCGCAACCGCGACGAGGGTAAGGCCCGCGATTGCGAACGGCTTTGGTTGATGGGTGTTGGTGAGCTTGCCAACCCAAGGGGAGAAGCAGCCGGAAATGAAGCCTGCTGGCAGCAGGAGCATCGCCGCCTGGGTTGGGGTGTAGTGCTGCACATTTTGCACGTAGATCATCCACGGAATGACGTAGGTGGACACTGCGAAGCCAACCGTGGAAATCGCCACGCAGGCGAGGGAGTAGTTCCGGTCCGAAAATAGTTCCAACGGCACCAACGGGTCTCGAGTGGTTCGAGTTTGCCACCATACGAAAAGCACCAGGAATGCGGCGCCGGTGAGCATCAGACCCACGATGGGCTGGCTCCACGAGTACGTTTGTCCTTCTTGAATCCCGAAGACGAGACAAAACATTCCCAACGCGGACAACGCGACACCGACCCAGTCGAACGTCCTTGCATTCTGCTCAAGCTTTGGCACGAAAACCCAAGCCAAGGCGATACCAACAATGCCTACTGGGACGTTGATGATGAAGATCCACGCCCAGCCCCAGGCGTCGACAAGGAGGCCGCCGAGCAGCGGCCCGACAATTGTAGCTACTCCAGCCGTCGCGCCCCAGACTCCCATGGCACCACCGCGCTGTTTCGGCGGGAACGTACGCAGCATCACCGACATAGTTTGCGGCGTCACGAGCGCACCCCCAAAACCCTGCACAGCGCGGGCAAGAATCAGGGCCTCTATCGAGGTGGCCAAACCGCACGCAAGTGAGGCAACCGTGAACAGGCTCAAGCCGAACAGGTACACGGTCCGTGGTCCAACCCTGTCGCCGAGCCGACCCGTCACTAACAGTGGCACCGCGTACGCAAGGAGGTAGGAGCTGTTAACCCAAATGATCTGGTTATACGTCGCATCAAACGCGCTGGCAATCGCAGGGATCGCAACGGCGACGATTGTTGAGTCAACAAGGATGACGAAAAAGCCAACCATCATCGACCACAACGCCGCCCAGGGAGCCGTGCTGCGAGGAGTGTCCATCGCACTGACTTTACCGGGTGGTCACGGGTGGCGAAAGGGCACCTGGGTCTTATGATGGCACCTATGGACGATCTACATTCGACAAGAGTTTCCCAGAACGTCATCCTGCCGCAATCGAAAGACGCGATCTTTTTGACGTTGACCATCGCGCCGGGTCATGAGGGGGAGGTGGTGGACATCATCGGTGGCCTCGCGGGGCTCGTCAACGGCGTCGGCTTCCGCTGGCCAGAGGCTCACTTGAGCGCAGTGCTCGGCATCGGTGCCAAGATGTGGGATCGCCTCTTCACCGTGGAAAAGCCTGAGGGCCTCCACGAGTTCGTTGAACTGCAAGGAGAGAAGCACCACGCGCCGTCGACACCGGGCGACCTGTTCTTCCACATTCGTGCCGACGAATACGACGTCGCCTTCGAACTTGCGCGCCGCATCACGAAACAGCTCGGCGACGCCATCGAAGACTTCGATGAGACGCACGCCTTCCAGTACCAGGACTTCCGCGACCCACTCGGGTTTGTCGACGGCACCGAGTCCCCGCGTGGCCAAGACGGCATCGCAACGGCGATTATCCGCGAAGGAAAGTGGGCGGGTGGCAGCCACATCGTGCTGCAAAAGTACGTCCACGATCTGAAAGCCTGGGACGATTTACCCGTCGAGGAGCAGGAGCGTGTCATCGGCCGAACGAAGCACGAAGACATCGAGTTCGACGACGACGCGAAACCGGCCAACAGTCACGTTGCTGTGAACTCGATCGAAGATGAAGACGGCGAATCGTTGGAGATCGTCCGCAACAACCTCACCTTCGGTGACGCAGCCGGCCAGCAGGGCACATTCTTTATGAGCTACGCGAAGGACGTCGCCATCACCGAGCGGATGCTGCGCCGCATGTTCATCGGAGAGCCAGTTGGCAACTATGACAGAATCCTCGACTTTTCCACGGCACTCACCGGGTGTAACTTCTTTGCACCGCCGAAAACATTCATGGAAAACGTCGAGGATTACGTCAAGGAAGAACTGCGCTAACCCACAAGCTGCTGTAACTGCGGTGGTAGGTACTCGCGGATGGTAGGCCACGTCACCGCAGCGATTAAGCCCAGCCCGGCGAGCACACCAACCGTGATGAGCGCCGCCTTCGTCTTGGAACTGCCCTCCGAGGACATCAGGTTATCTTCGGCGTCCATGTCATCGGTCTGCGGTGGGTTTGGTGTGACGTTGACGTCGACATCGTTTTGGTCGTGCGGGCGCATCGCTTCAGGGTCAATACCGAAGAACGTGTCCAGGCCCTTGACGTTGAACTGCGTCGACATGTAGCGTTCGTTGGTGTTCGTGTTCCACTGCGAAATGACGACGTCGAGGTTCGCGATCGTGGAACCCGGTACGATGTACCCACCGTAAGGTTGGGAGAAATTCATCGGCGTCTGCTGAAAGTCCCAGTAGCCATTCTTGGCGATTGTCGCGACAGGCACGTCGTTCCAGCTTTGTGGCAGCGTATCCGAAATGCGGACCTCGACGGCGAGCGTGGCCTCGTTGAACATCACGAACACCCAGTGGTTGTCGATGTATCGCAGGTTCATCTCGCCGGCCTTGATCTTGTTACCGTGCAGGATCGCGCCAGCTTCGTTGCCCCACTCGTCGGTGTTGGGATTATATAGCTCCCAACTCTCTTGACTGCCAATCTGCTCCTCGGTAAAGCGAGCCAGGTACACCGGGTGCTCGCGCTGGAAGCCGGACATCACTGCGTAGATGTAGCCGTCTGGCCCTTTTTCCCAAGAGATGAGCTGGCCAAGGCCATTGAGGTAGTAGTTAGGGGTGCGCCCGATGCTCTTCCAGGTTTTCCCCTCGTCTGTGGACTTCCATGTCTGTGTCTCGAGCACATTGCCGATGCCACGGTTCCACATGCCCTGCATGTACAGCGTTCCGTTGATGTTGATCACATCGGACGGGATGAGGGTCAGGTTGTCGCCTTCTTTCCGGTAGTAGTTGATCAGGCCGTATGCGTCACGGTGCCCCTTGAGCGGGCGAAGGATTTCAATCTGCCCGTTGTTCATTCGCGCAACTACGCCAACAGGGCTGATCCAATCACCCTCGCCGAACTTCTTACCGCGGAACGAATCACCGAAGATCATCGCGAACTCATCACCGTTGAGCGGGGTCATCGTACCTAGATCGCCAGCCCCGATACCGACGTGCGCGGCCCACGGGCCGAGCACATCACCCATGATTTGGACGACGGTGCCATCTGGCATCTTCATCGGTTTTTGCTTTGGCTTCGATGGAAGGTCTTCGGGTCCATTAGGACGAACAGTAGGCCACGCGGGCAAAATCGAGTTGGTTTGCGCCTGCGCGCAGGGAACCGAAATCCCCGTCGCAGCAAGAGCAAGAGTAGTGGCACAGGCGATAATTCGGGTCAAAGGCGGCAAAGGCATGGGGCTCCTGGGATGAAACGTCGTGAGGCAAAATATTCGACGTCCCCTTTCACCGCAGCAGGCTGTGGGGAAGTGGACGTCGATAATTATTGGGCGAATATTGGGTTAGTTCGAAGAATCGTTGCGCTGACCAAGACCCGAGTCCAGGCGCAGCAGTCCAGAACCATCATTGCCGACAAGTGTCAGCTGGTCAACAATCTCGGAAACCGTTGCCTCTTCGCTGATCTGCTCGTCGAGGAACCAGGTGATAAGTGAGCGCGAGTCAAAGTCCTTGACCTCATCGGCGATGCCAGCGATGTTGCGAATCATCGCAGAGACCTTGCGCTCGTGCTCCAGCGCTGCCTTGAACGCTGCGAGCGGGGAATCGATCGATGGAGCGTCGAGTGCGACGGTGTGCAAGGTGACGTCGTGACCCCGGTCGATCAGGTGCGTTGCGAACTTCTCTGCGTGGTCGCACTCTTCCTGCGCCTGCTCAGCAAACCAGGATGCGAAGCCCGGGAAAGACTGTGCCTCCATGGTGTAGGCGAGCTGGCGGTACAGCAGTGCCGCCTGGTATTCCGCAGTGACCTGCTCGTTCATTGCATCTTGCAATTTCTTGTCCATAGTCAAGCTCCTTTGAAGGTGTAGTTGAAAACTGATGTTACGGCGCTATTTTACGCCTGCGAGGCAAAAATGCATCAAAAGTAAGGGTATCCTAATCAATGACCTGGGGGTATGTCGATGGGGAACCTTCGCAAAATGGGCTATCCTTGCCGGTATGTCTCGTTTTAGTCCCTTAAATTGGCCGGTTGTGCGCCAGATACGCGGTGGTGACGCCTTCGCCCGAGGCGAAAACACCGAATCTGCGCGCAGCCAAGAAATGGAAGGCCGCATTGTAGAAGCGGACCGCGTTGTCAAGAGCGTGTGTCCGTACTGCGCTGTTGGCTGTGGCCAGCGCGTATATGTAAAAGACAATAAGGTCATTCAAATTGAAGGCGACCCGGATTCTCCGCACTCACGCGGACGCCTGTGCCCGAAGGGTGCAGCTTCCGAGCAGCTCGTCAACGCGGAAAACCGCGTGACCGACATTCTGTACCGAGCACCGCGCTCCAAGGAATGGGTCAAGCTTGACCGCGAAACCGCCATGGAAATGGTCGTCGACAGGTTCCTCGAAGCCCGTGAAAACGGCTGGCAGGACTTCGACGACAAGGGGCGCCCTGTGCGTCGAACCATGGGCATCGCAGGCCTGGGCGGCGCCGCGATGGATAACGAGGAAAACTACCTGATCAAGAAGCTGTGGACTGCAGCGGGCGCGGTGCAGGTAGAAAACCAAGCTCGTATATGACACTCTTCCACGGTTCCCAGTTTGGGATCCTCGTTTGGACGCGGTGGAGCGACCCAGCCACTGCAGGACATGGCGAATGCGGACTGCATTGTCATCCAAGGGTCTAACATGGCCGAAGCGCACCCAGTTGGGTTCCAGTGGGTCATGGAGGCGAAGGCGCGTGGTGCACGAATCATCCACGTTGACCCTCGATTCACGCGTACGTCGGCGATGGCGCATAAGCACATCCCGATTCGTGGTGGTACCGACATTATTCTGTTGGGTGCTGTCATCAACTACGTGCTGGAAAACAACCTGTACTTCGAGGAGTACGTCAAGGCATTCACCAACGCTTCGACGTTGATCAGTGAGGAGTTCCAGGACACCGAGGACCTCGAAGGTCTGTTCTCTGGATACGACCCTGAAACGGGCGGCTACTCCAACGAGTCGTGGCAGGCGCGCAAGAAATGGGATGCGCAGACTTCGTGGGACGTTGAGAAGGATGAAACCCTTCAGGATCCGCGAACAGTCTTCCAGATTTTGAAGCGCCACTACTCCCGCTACACCCCGCAGGTTGTTGCTGAGTCGTGTGGTATTTCCGAGGAGGACTTCTACTTCCTCGCGAACTCGATTGCGGAGAACTCTGGCCGCGATCGCACTACCTGCTTCGCGTACGCGCTTGGCTGGACTCAGCACACGTTGGGCGCACAGTTCATCCGTACGTGTGCGATCCTGCAGACGCTGATGGGCAACATCGGCCGTCCGGGTTCGGGCATCATGGCGCTGCGTGGCCACGCATCGATTCAGGGCTCCACGGACGTGCCGACGCTGTTCCACATCCTGCCTGGCTACCTGCCGATGCCGCAGTCCACGCACCAGACGTGGGACGAGTACTTGGCAGCAGTGTCGAAGCGTGATCAGAAGGGCTTCTGGCAGACCGGCGACACCTTCGCTGTGTCGTTGATGAAGGCCTACTGGGGTGACGCCGCAACCGAGGAGAACAACTGGGGCATGGACCTCATGCCAAGGTTGACTGGTGCGCACTCGACGTACCACACGCTGCAGCTGATGAACCAGGGGCTTGTCGACGGCTACTTCGTCTTCGGCCAGAACCCTGCGGTTGCGCAGTCGAACGGTCGCATTCAGCGCATGGCGCTGACCAAGCTGAAGTGGCTCGTCGTACGTGATTTCTCTGAAATCGAAACGGCAACGTTCTGGAAGGACTCTCCAGAGGTGCAGTCCGGTGAGATTTCGCCGGAGGAGATCGACACTGAGGTGTTCCTCTTCCCAGCTGCGAACCACGTTGAGAAGGCAGGTACGTTTACCCAGACCTCGCGCGTGCTGCAGTGGCGCTACAAGGCCAAGGATGCGCCGGGCGATGCCGAGAGTGACCTCGAGTTCTTCTACGACTTGGGACTTCGCTTGAAGGAGCGAGTCAAGGACTCGACCGACTCGCGCGACGTGCCGTTGCAGAAGATCACCTGGGACTACGAGTGCGATGAGCACGGTGAGATTCTGCCGGAGTCGGTGCTGAAGGAGATCAACGGCTACTATCTCGACGGTCCTCGCAAGGGACAGCTTGTAGACAAGTTTGCGGATCTCAAGGCTGACGGCTCAACCTCCTCTGGTTGCTGGATTTACTGTGGTGTGTACGCTGACGACGTCAACCGTTCGGCGAACAAGCGCCCAGGCCAGGAGCAGAACGCGATGGCGTTGGAGTGGGGCTGGGCATGGCCAATGAACCGTCGCGTGCTCTACAACCGTGCTTCTGCGGATCCGGACGGCAAGCCATGGTCGGAGCGCAAGAAGCTGGTCTGGTGGAACGAGGACAAGGAGCTGTGGGAGTCCGACGATGTTGTGGACTTCCCGGTCAACCGCGCACCTGGGTTTAAGCCAGAGCGCGACGCGGTCGGTCCTGCAGCGCTTGCAGGCGATGATGCGTTCATCATGCAGGCGGACGGCAAGGCCTGGCTGTTCGCGCCAACCGGAATGGTTGACGGCCCGATGCCGACGCACTACGAACCACAGGAGTCTCCGTTTGCGAACCCGCTGTACAAGCAGCAGCAGTCGCCGTCGCGAATTGTGATGCGTGGGGAGGACAACCTCTCGGCGCCGAACTTTGGCGAGCCGGGTGTTGGCGTGTACCCGTACATGCTGAACACTTACCGTCTGACGGAGGCGTACACCTCTGGTTCGATGACGAGAAGCTTGCCGTTCTTGGCGGAGTTGCAGCCGGAGCTGTTCTGTGAGGTCTCGCATAAGCTGGCCGAAGCGGTCGGGCTCAAGAATGGTGACTGGGCGACGATCATCTCGCCGCGCAACGCCATCGAGGCGCGAGTGCTGGTCACGGAGCGCATGAAGACCCTGGTCATCGACGGTCATGAGTTCCAACAGATCGGTATGCCGTATCACTTCGGCGCAGGTTCCTACGCCGAGGTCGAAGGCGATGGACCGAACGACCTTTTGGGCATCATGCTGGACCCGAACGTCAACATCCAGGCGTCGAAGGTTTCCGCGGTTGATATCCGGCCGGGCCGACGCCCGCGCGGCGAGGACCGCATGAAGCTGGTGCGTGAGTACCAGCGCCGTGCGCGCCTGACGGAGGACACCGGTACCAAGCTGACCGACGAGTCGAAAGACGTCATCGTTGGTGAGCAGCTCGGTGACACAGAGGCGGCGAAGTACGACTCGACGAAGAAGAATATGGCGAACGGGGAAGGATAGGTTTTGACGATGAAAACGAAGAATCAGATCACCGAATCCCCAGCCAACATCGGGTACGAGAAGGAAGCTCGTAAGGCTTTCTTCACGGATACGTCGATTTGTATTGGCTGCAAGGCGTGTGAGGTTGCATGTAAAGAATGGAACCGAAACCCGCAGGACGGCTACAAGTTGTCTGGTAACTCCTACGACAACACCGGTTCGCTGAACGCGGACACGTGGCGCCACGTGGCGTTCATTGAGCAAGGCGAGGACCGGATTCTGCAGGCTCGTGAAGAGGGTGCAAAGCTCGTCGGGCTTGGAATGCCGAGCGTCAAGCCTGCCGAAGAGGCTTCCACCCGCGCGGTATTGCCGGATACACCGGATTTCCGCTGGCTGATGTCCTCCGACGTGTGCAAGCACTGCACGAACGCTGGTTGCTTGGACGTGTGCCCGACGGGTGCGTTGTTCCGCACCGAGCACGGCACCGTCGTCGTACAGGATGACGTCTGCAATGGCTGCGGTACCTGCGTTGCTGGCTGCCCGTTCGGCGTCATTGAGCGTCGTAGCGATGGTGGCGTTCGCAAGCGCAACGAGCGTTCCGGCAAGGGCGAGGACTTCACACCTGGTGAGAGCGCGCCGATTAAGAACATCGGGGTGGCCCAGAAGTGCACCATGTGCTTCGACCGCCTTCAGGTCGGCGAGCAGCCAGCATGTGCCAAAACCTGCCCGACGACGTCGATCAAGTACGGCACGTACGACGAAATGCTCGCGCTTGCGAAGGCGCGCGTGAAGGAACTGCACGCGCAGGGCATGACGGAAGCTCGCCTGTATGGCGCAAACCAGAACGACGGTGTAGGCGGTACAGGCTCAATCTTCCTGCTGCTGGATGCGCCAGAGGTCTACGGGCTTCCGCCAGACCCAGTGGTTCCAACGGCGAACTTGCCGGAGCTGGCGAAGCGCGGCGTCATTGCCGCAGCCGGAATGGTTGGCACTATTGCAGCCGCGGTCCTGATCGGAGGTAGGAAGTAAATGGCTGAGTTTGATAGCTACCGTCCACCGCAGGAGCCGCGTCGTCCGCGGCGACGTGATCAAGCGGAAGGCGAGCGCCCACGTGGCCCGAAGAAGCGTCGTGGCGAGGAGCTAATGGTGCCGGAGGCAAGCTTTGAGCACTTTGACTCCTACTACGGTAAGCCGATTGTGAAGTTCCCGCCGTGGGAGTGGCCGATTGGTGTCTACTTCTTCCTCGGCGGCCTCGCCGGAGGCTCCTCCTTGTTGGCCGTGGGAGCTGACGCGACAGGCAACAAGGAGCTGCGTCGCAACATGCGGATTAGTTCGATGGCTGCCGCCGCGGTGGGCTCCGGTTGCCTGGTGCTCGACCTTGGTCGCCCGGAGCGCTTGCTGAACATGTTCCGCGTGTTCAAGCTGTCGTCCCCGATGAGCGTTGGCTCTTGGTTGCTGGGTTCGTTCTCCGCGCTGCAGGGGCTTGCTATGCTTCCGGAGCTCGACGAGCTGACTGGCAAGAAGCTGCCGCTGCCAAGCCCGCTGCGCTCGTTTATTGAGTTCGCAGCGACCCCGGCTGGTATTGCTGGCGGTGTGCTTGCCTCGCCGCTCGCGGCGTACACCGCGGTGCTGATCGGCAACACGTCGGTGCCTGCATGGCAGGAGGCGGGCAAGAACCTACCGTTCGTGTTCGTATCATCTGCGACCGCAGCGACGGGTGGCATGGGCTTGCTCACCACTTCGACGGAGAATGCTGCTGTGCCGCGAGCACTCGGTGTCGTGGGCGCAGCCGCCGATGTAGCAGCGACGTCCTACATGACGAGCCAACTGGACGACGTCTCTAAGGAAGCGTTTTCCACGGGCAAGGCAGGCAAGCTTTTCAAGGCTTCCGAGGTTTGCCTCGCGGTTGGTGGCGTTGGCGCGCTGTTCAGTAAAAAGAGTCGAGTACTCGCAGGTATTTCGGGTGTCGCGTTGATGGCGGGTTCCTGCCTGACTCGTTTCGCGGTGCTCGAGGCCGGTAAGCAGTCCACCGAGGACCCGAAGTACGTCGTTGAACCGCAGCGGGAGCGCCTGCGCAAGCGCCGTGAAGCGGGCAAGGTTGATGACGGCATCACTACCGCCTAGCTGCGACTGGAGCTAACACACAACACTGCCCCTCTCACACACCGTGTTGGAGGGGCAGTGTTGTATTTCTAGTTTGGTATTTCGGCTACTTCACCTGAACGCGACCGGTGCCTGCGACAGTTTCGCCGATGACTGGGTAGCCGGGGATCTCGCCGATGACGAGCAGCCCCCCGGAAGTCTGGGCGTCCGCAAGGAGCAGCAGCTCGTCGCCGTCCAGATCAGAGTCGATGTTGGGGCGTACCCAGTCAAGGTTGCGCTTCGAGCCGCCAGGGATGTAGCCGGCCTCGAGCGTTTCACGGGCGCCGTCGATAAATGGGACCTGCGTGTGGTCGATGACGGCGTCGATTCCGGAGGCGCGTGCCATCTTGAACAAGTGGCCGAGGAGGCCGAAACCAGTGACGTCGGTAGCGGCTTTCACACCGGCGGCGACTGCCTTTTCGGAGGCTTCCTTGTTCAGCGTGGTCATTACTTCGATGGCCTGCGGGAAGACATCGCCGGTTGCCTTGTGGCGGTTGTTCAGTAGGCCAGAGCCGATCGGCTTGGTCAAGGTGATGGGCAGGCCGGCCTCTGCGGCGTCGTTGCGCATGAGCTTGGCCGGGTCCACGATGCCGGTGGCAGCCATGCCGTAGATCGGCTCGGGTGCGGTGATCGAGTGCCCGCCGGTCACGCTGATGCCGGCTGCGGTGGCGGCGTCCATGCCACCGTGCAGTACGTCGCGGATGAGCTCTGAGGGGAGGACATCCCGTGGCCAGGCGAGCAGGTTGATGGCGGTGATTGGGGTGCCGCCCATCGCGTAGACGTCAGAGAGCGCGTTGACGGCCGCGATCTTGCCCCAGGTGTAGGCGTCATCGCAGACCGGGGTGAAGAAGTCGGCTGTGGAGATGACGGCGAGGTCGTCGCGGACGTGAATCGCGGAGGCGTCGTCGCCGTCGTCGAGGCCAACGATCACGTTCGGGTCAGCGAAACCAACCAGTCCCTGGACGGCTTCTTCGAGCTCACCGGGTGGAATCTTGCACGCACACCCGCCACCGGATGCGTACTGGGTCAAACGAATCTTAGAATTATCAGCAGCCATACCTACATGGTAGCGTTGCTTTTCGGAGGCGTACGTGTCCTGGTGGCCACCCCAGTCTTCAAAACTGGTGAGGTCGAGCATCTCGGCCTGGCAGGTTCGATTCCTGTCCGTCTCCGCCAAAACGTTGTGTTGTTGTAAGGGGAAGCACATGAATGATCCTCGCCGTCGAATCCCTCGCACAGACGCACTGCTTACGCTTGCAGCGCAGGAGCACACCGCGTTGGCGCCACACGCGCTTAAGGCGCTCGCAGGGAAGTTGCAGCAGCGCGCCCGCGACGGCGAGATCACCCCTGAAGAGGTCACCCCGGAGTTTCTCCACGCTTGTCGACGCCACCCCGGGTCCCTGACGCCAGTCCTCAACGCAACTGGCGTGGTTGTGCACACCAACATCGGCAGAGCACCGCTTGCCCCGCAGGCAATAGACGCGATGGTGGATGCCGCGCAATATGTGGATGTAGAGATGGACCTCGCAGCAGGCGTTCGATCCCGCGATAGAGGCAGGGCGGCCACGGATGCAATCCTGGCTGCATGTCCAGCGGCGGAGGACGCGCTGGTAGTAAATAATGGCGCAGCGGCGTTACTCCTTGCCGTGGCTACGTTCGCCGAGGGGCGTGACGTCGTTATCTCTCGCGGCGAACTCATCGAGATTGGGGCGGGGTTCCGCCTGCCTGAGCTCATTGAGAGCGCACGAGTGTCTTTGGTTGAAGTCGGCGCGACAAACCGTACGCATCCCTTTGACTATGAGCGGGCGCTCGACAACGCGGGAGCGGTGCTGAAGGTGCATCCCTCGAACTACAGGGTGCACGGGTTTACCGCGGAGACCACTATCGCGCAGCTTCGCGAGCTTGTCCGGCCCCGCGGCTGCGCCCTGATCGCTGACATCGGCTCGGGCCTGCTTCACCCTGATCCGCTGCTGCCGGACGAGCCAGATGCCACCACAGCTTTGCGCGATGGCGCGGACGTGGTGCTGTTTTCCGGCGACAAACTACTTGGTGGGCCGCAGGCAGGCGTTATGGTCGGAACGAAGAACGCCATTGCGAAGCTGAAGCGGCACCCGCTGGCGCGCGCAGTGCGCATCGACAAGCTGCGCCTCGCTGCGCTGGAGGCAAGCCTGAACATCGCCAGCACACCAGTCCACGACTACCTACACGCAAACTCCGACCAGCTCAAAGCCCGCGCAGTAGCGATTGCAGCGGAGGTTGGAGGCAGTGTGGTTCCGCACGACGGCCGCGTTGGAGGAGGCGGCGCGCCGGGCTTCCCACTGCCCGGTTGGGCTGTTGCGCTTGATCAGTCGTTGGCAGCCCCGCTACGGGCAGGTACCCCGGTTGTGCTCGGACGTGTCCACGAGAATGAGTTGTTGATTGACCTGCGCTGCGTGCCACCCGAGCGCGACCACGAGATCGCAGCCGCGATTCGAGCGGCCCAAGGAAAGGACTGAGTGTTACGTGTTTGTAGTTGCGACAGCTGGCCACGTCGACCATGGAAAGTCCACCCTGGTCAAAGCGCTTACCGGAATGGAACCGGACCGCTGGGAGGAAGAGAAAGACCGGGGGCTCACGATCGACCTCGGGTTCGTGTGGACCAACGTCGATGGCGAAGACATCGCGTTCGTGGACGTCCCCGGGCACGAGCGCTTCATCGCGAACATGCTCGCGGGTGTTGGGCCAGTCACGGATGTCTTGTTTGTCGTCGCTGCGGACGAGGGCTGGATGCAGCAAACATTGGATCACCGGGACGCTATCGACGCGTTCGGCGTCCAGCACGGTGTTATCGCGATGACACGGGTGGATAAGGCGGATGCTGGGCGTCGACAAGCTGTGGCTGAAGAAACTCGACGGAATGTCGCTGGTACCAGTATGGAGCGTTGGCCTGTCGTCGAAGTTTCTGCCAAGACGGGCGAGGGGGGTGAAGAACTCAGGAGCGCGCTTGTGACGATGCTGCGGCAACAGCCGACGGCGGACCCTGCCGGGCGAATCCGGATGTGGGTCGACAGGGCGTTTCACATCAAAGGCGCCGGCACCGTTGTTACGGGGACGCTCACCAATGGAACAATTCAACCTGGGCAGACGCTGACGCTACAGACCGCTGCAGGTCAACGCGAAGTCACCGTGCGTGGTATCCAGTCGGAGGACACCGCAGTTGAAGAAGCCAAGCCGACGATGCGCGTCGCGCTCAACCTTCGCGGAGTGAGCGTCGACGAAGTTTCGCGTGGCGCGGCGCTGTGCACGCCAGAGAAGTGGCACACGACCTCTGTGGTGGATGTGCGCCATACCCACGGGGCTGCACTGAACGACGTGCCGCAGGAGGTTGTGGTGCACGTCGGTACTGCAGGAGTCAGCGCGAAAGTGCGACCGTTCGGTGCAAAGCACGCCAGGCTCATCCTCGAGTACGACCTGGTGCTGAGCATCGGGGACCGGTTGGTGCTGCGAGGCTCCGGTGCGCAGCAAATTCTCGGCGGGGTAGAGGCTATCGACGTCGACCCGCCCGCCCTTCCCCGGCGCGGCGACGGGCGGAAGCGCTCGGCGCAGCTTGAGACGCTGCCGGATATCAACGTGGAGATCGCCAGACGGGTGGCAGTGCGGCCAGAACTGTTGGCAAGCCTTGGATTTGAGGTCGGCGATAAGCCCCCGCAAGGTACCGTGGCGTTCGCTGGGTACTGGATCCGCGCGCAGCAGGTAATGGAGTGGAAAGACACGTTGCTGCAGGCATTGCAAGCACACCTTGCGGCGCATCCGCTGTCGGCTGGGTTAGCTACTGGCGCGGCCGTTGAAGCTCTGCATCTGCCAGACGCGAAGCTGTTGCCGCTTGCTGTCGCCGCTGCGAAACTCAACACTCGCGACGGGTACGTCTGCAACACCGCCGAGGTCGATCTTGGGGAGGCGGAGCCAGGGGTCCAGAAACTCGAGGCGCAGCTTCGTGCCCATCCATTTAAGGCGCCCGAGGCGCGCGATCTCGAACAGCTCGGCCTGGGGGCGAAAGAGCTTGCGGCAGCGGAGCGGGCCGGAAGGATTCTACGGCTCGGCGACGGCGTAGTCGTTGCCGCAGATGCGATCACGCTTGCAACCGCGAGGCTGCGGGACTTACCTCAGCCGTTCCGCACGACGGACGCGCGCCAGGCGCTCGAGACAACCCGCCGCGTTGCCATCCCGCTGCTCGAGCTTCTAGACGCACGCGGAATCACCCGCCAGATAGAGGCGGGTGTTCGAGTGCTGACGTAGCAGCCTCGTTCGGCTGTTCTAGTGTTCGTGCTCGTCTGCGTCCGCGTCGGCCTTCGTCTCGTGGACAGTGCCAGGCTTATGCTCTGGAGCGGCGTAGATTGAGTACACCTTCGCCGGGGCGTCGGACTCGTTCACGAAGTTGTGCCACTGGCCAGCAGGAACGAACGCTGCGTCATCGTCGCCGATGACCTTGTCAACAGTCAGATTATCTTCGGATGGGCCGATCATCGCGCGCAGCTCGCCGGATTCGACGCGAATGAACTGGTCGTGATCGTCGTGAATCTCTGCGCCAATCTCGCCACCTGCTGGGATGCTCATGACCGTCAGCTGAAGGTGCTTTCCGGTCCACAGAGTGTCACGAAATGCATCGTTATCAAGCGTTGCCTGCTCAATGTCGAACGTAACTGGGTTCGGCCCGTGGTCAGTGCGCAAAATCTTGGACATGATTCCTCCTCGCAAATAGGTTCGGTTTCACTCCACAGCATAGCGCGCTTTAGGGCTTGCGGTGCCGGCCTGCGTCTTGGCTGCGGCGCCGCCGTGCTTTTTGAACCTCGGTCAGGTAATCGCCGTCGTCGCTGCTAGGGGGCTCAGCAGTAGCTGTCTCAGCAAGTATCGACGCCTCTTCGTCCTCCACGACGTCGATGTCCACCAGCGGTGCAGGCTCAGCACCCTGAGTGTTCGTTCGCGGCCGGGTAGGAACTGCGGCACGGGAACGATCAACGGTGACAGCCCACGAGCCGTCGGGGAACTGAACCGTCTCGAATTGTTTCCCACCGTCCGGGCCAGAGTGCGTGAGGTCAGGCACGTGCAGCCACATCGGGTCTGCTGCGTCTGAATAATCAGCAATGTCGAGGGCCGCCATGCCATCCAAGAAAAATGCGCGGGCGACTATACATCCGTTGTCGGGCGAAGGGGCGTCGAGAAGCATGGCACGAACATCGTCACGGTCAGCTGCCGAGACGCAGCCGAGCACGCGCTCACCCAACGTCACTACGACGTCGGCGTCACCCGCGGTTTGTAGTCCAACAAACCACTGGCCCGGCGCCAGGCTTGCGAGTTGCTCCGCGCTGAACTCGCCTCGTTCCGTATCGATGATCGCCATGTCACCGCTTGGCAGCACAAGGCAATCAGGACCCGCATTGTTGCGGGGGACAGCGAGCTGAGGCGGTGGCAAAATCACATCGACGGCGAACTTGCCGTGCTCAGCATCGAACTTCACCGCAGCCAACGTCATCGGTAGCAGCTGAGACTGATGGATTCGCTCCATGTCGACGTAACGGGCGCGGTCGAATTGAGCAACCTCTCCAAGAACACCGGCGCCGAGCCTTCGTACCCGCCAGTTTTCCTCGACCGCGTTTGGCTCGAGCACTACAGGCACGTATGACGTGTGGCGCGTGCCGCCGAATTCAGCAAACAAAGGCGACTGCACGACGTCAACGACAGTCACCTCCTCGCCGGCGCCCCACGTCGATGGCGCAAGCGGGTACACGGGGAGAGAGAGTTCCACAGCGTCATACTCCTATCTGCATCCAAAAAGTCACAACCTCATTGCTGCGGCCAGCGCCGCGGGGCCTGTTCAACAGGCGGTGGGGGAGCAGCGCCAAACCATGCGATTACAACACCCGCGACCGTGACACACAAGATACCTAACACCAGATGGGGAGTGAGCACGTCACCGCGAAACACCACGCCGAGAACCGTGCCCAGCACCGGCTCCATCGCGAACAACGTGCCGACAATCTGCGCCGATGTAAACCGTGCAGCCAGCGTGTCCGCCATATAGGGGATGACGACGCCAACGAAGCCCGCCAACGTCAGGAGCATCCAGCTATGCGCATCGAGCTTGACTGCATCATGAATTGAAAAAGGCAACGTAAGCAGAGCTGCGATCGTGATTGCGATTGCAAGCTCTCCCATTCCACCCGAGGACTTGCCCACCTTTTCCGCGAAGATTGTGTAGAGCGCGCAGAACGCGGCGCCGCACAACGCGAACACCACTCCCAGGGGATTGAGCCCCGACGAAGGCCCAGCAATCAATACAACCCCGGCGAGAGCAACCAGCGCCCACAGCCGAATCCACCATTGCCGAATACCAAAAAATGTCACGCAGCACGGGCCCAAGAAATCGATAGTGATTGCAGCACCCAGGGGGATACGCGCGATAGCTGCGTACAAAAACTGATTCATCAGCGCGATCGACGCGCCG
This sequence comes from Corynebacterium sp. HMSC08D02, assembly GCF_001807505.1. Classification (NCBI taxonomy): domain Bacteria; kingdom Bacillati; phylum Actinomycetota; class Actinomycetes; order Mycobacteriales; family Corynebacteriaceae; genus Corynebacterium; species Corynebacterium sp. HMSC08D02. The sequence continues at coordinate 29,705 of NZ_KV789259.1, forward strand.
AAGATGAATGCCTGCTTCCACTGCTCTTTCGACATCTCACGGGGGTTCGGCCGAAAAAGTACGAGAAGAATAACGGCGCCCAGCAAGAAGCGCAGTGTTGAGATGCTGACGGTACTAGCGACGACGAACAGGGAAGCAGCTAGCAACGCGGAGACCTGATTACCCAAGGACCCAACGAAGATAAGGCCGATGGGGCGAACCAACGTACGGGTCGAGCGCGCTGCCATGGAATCTTCCCCTTACCGGACGCGCCGAATCGCGGACACCACACCGACCACGATCAGGCCAACTACCAGGCCCGCGGTCAGAGAAATCCCAGTCTCCACGAACCAACCAAGGACACCGTTATGCACGGCGTTCACAGCGCGTTCGATTACCTCATGGATCACATGCAGTCCAAAGACCTCGTCGAGGCCCCGAAGGATGAGGTGGCCTCCGACCCACAACATCGCCACGGTGCCGATCACACCGATCGCCGAAAGCACAACGGGCATTGACTTCACCATCGCGTGGCCCAGTCTCGCTGCACGATCGCGCTGAATCATTGCACGGCCAATGTCATCGATCTTGACCAGGAGTGCCACTGCACCGTAGACCGCAAGGGTGATAAAAATGCCCACTGCGATGAGCACCGCAGCTTCCATCCAAATAGATTGATCCGCCACCTCGTCAAGGGAGATGATCATGATCTCCGCACTTAAAATGAGGTCTGTTCGAATTGCGCTTTTCACCAGTGCGTCTTCGTCCTGAGCAGTACGGTGTACGGCCGCCTCTTCGTCAGCCTCAACATCACTGGTCAATTTGTGCACGATCTTCTCGGCGCCCTCGAAACATAAATATGTGCCACCAATCATCAAAATTGGCACCAGTGCCCACGGCGCAAACGCGTTGAGTGCCAACGCGATCGGCAAAATGATGAGCAGCTTGTTCCGTAGTGAACCTTTCGTGATCTTCCAGATCATTGGAAGTTCGCGCGCCGGGGTGACGCCGGAAACGTATTGGGGCGTGACGGCGGCGTCGTCGATGACGACGCCTGCAGCTTTGGCGGACGTTTTCGCCGTGAGGGAAGCCACATCGTCCGCAGAAGAAGCTGCGGTTCTGGCAATGAGGGCGACGTCGTCAAAGAGGGCGAGGAGACCTCCGGCCATGTGTATTTCCCTTCCTAGGAATCGTTGCGGTGGGCGACCGAAAGTCTACACGGCGCTCTCTAGATACCTTTGTGCGCTCAAGGGCGAAGGGGCTGTGAAAAGGCTGTCAGTAAGCACCCCCAAAAGTGTAGAACCATGTCAGAAACCTGAATTATTTACCAATGTCGCAGTCTTATGTGGTGGAATAGAATGCATCTCATCAAGTGTGATGTAGTCCACTTGAGTGGAGGTAATTGAAGCTAGCTAACAACAATCTGAAGGAGGCGCTGTGCGTACAGTAAAAGCTGCAGCGATCTTGGCGGTAGGAACCCTCACACTCGGATTGGCTGCGTGTGGTGGATCCGGCAACGACGAGGCCGCAAGCGGTCAGGGTGAGTCGACCGGTGGCGACAACTATGTACTGGCATACGGCACCGAGCCGCAGAACCCGCTGATCCCGGGCAACACGAATGAGGTCGGTGGCGGACGCATCATCGACGAGATCTTCTCTGGCCTCATCTACTACGACACTGAGGGTAAGACCCATAACGACCTTGCAGAGTCCATCGACCTTGAGGGCGACACCCTCTACAAAGTCACGCTGAAGGACGGCGTGAAGTGGCAGGACGGAACTCCAGTTACGGCGAACGACTTTGTTGACGCATGGAACTACATCGTTGCGAATTCGCTGCTCGGCGAGAGCTTCTTTGAATCCATCAAGGGCTACGACCCAGAGGGCGTGCCAACCCTTGAGGGCCTCAACGTCATCGACGACAAGACCTTTACCATCGAGCTGAGCCAGCCTGAGGCAGACTTCCCAACCCGCCTCGGCTACTCCGCGTTCTTCCCAATGCACCCTTCGGCGTTCGAAGACATCGACGCCTACGGTGAGAACCCAATTTCCAACGGCCCGTACAAGCTGGCGGAGTGGAACCACAACCAGGACGCAACCATCGTTCCGAATGAGGAGTACGCCGGCGACAAGAAGCCGCAGAACGACGGCGTGACTTTCGTCTTCTACGCACAGCAGGATGCTGCATACGCTGACCTGCTCGCGGGCAACCTGGACGTCCTCGACGCTATTCCAGATTCCGCATTCGCAAGCTACGAAACGGAGTTGGGTGACCGCGCAGTAAACCAGCCGTCGGCTATCTTCCAGTCCTTCACCATTCCGGAGAACCTGGAGCACTTCAACGGTGAGGAAGGACAGCTGCGTCGTCAAGCCATCTCGATGGCGATCGACCGCGACGAGATCACGAAGACGATCTTCCAGGGCACCCGCACCCCGGCGACCGACTTCACCTCGCCAGTCATCCCTGGCCACTCTGACTCGCTCAACGGGGCAGAGGTACTCGAGTACAACCCAGAGGAAGCAAAGCGCCTGTGGGCTGAAGCAGACAAGATCAAACCATTCACCGGCGAGTTCTCCTTGTCCTACAACGCTGATGGCGGCCACCAGGCATGGGTCGATGCAGTTGCAAACTCCATCCGCAACACCCTTGGCATCGATGCAGTTGGCAACGCATACCCAGACTTCAAGTCCCTGCGTGATGACGTCACGAATAGGACCATCAAGGGCGCATTCCGTACCGGCTGGCAGGCAGACTACCCATCGCTGGGTAACTTCCTGAGCCCGCTGTACGCCTCCAATGGTGGTTCCAACGACGGTGACTACGCTAACCCTGAGGTGGACAACCTGCTGAAGGAAGCCGCTGCTGCAGGCGACGTCGAAGCCGCTACACCTATCTACAACAAGGTGCAGGAGCAGCTCCTGAAGGACTTGCCGGCAGTTCCACTGTGGTACGCGAACGTCAACGGTGGCTCCTCGGAGAACGTTGAGAACGTCGCGTTCAACTGGAAGTCCGTTCCGGTGTACACGCAAATCACCAAGAAGTAACAAAACCCCTACGCTCTGACCCATCCCACCCCGCCTGCGTACAAGCATGCGGGGTGTTGGGTTTGGGTGCGTCCATAAGCTCATGTTCAAAACGAAGAATTAAGGAGAGCCTGCAACCATGTTGCGATATATCGGGCGACGGCTCCTTCAGATGATTCCCGTGTTCTTTGGGGCCACGCTGCTGCTCTATGCGCTGGTGTTCCTCATGCCCGGTGATCCTGTCCAGGCCCTCGGCGGCGATCGTGGCTTGACCGAGGCCGCGAGAGCGCGCATTGAAGCCGAATACAACCTCGATAAACCTTTCATCGTCCAGTACCTGCTCTATCTGAAGGGCATTATGGTTGGCGACTTCGGAAAGACTTTCTCTGGCCAGCCCGTCGCCTCTGTGATGGCAAATGCGTTTCCGGTAACCATCAAGCTCGGCCTGATGGCACTCGCGTTTGAGGCGTTCTTCGGCATTCTCTTCGGATTCTTCGCAGGAATCCGCCGCGGTGGAATTTTTGATTCGACCGTGCTGGTTGTGTCCCTGTTCGTAATCGCAGTGCCGTCCTTTGTCATCGGCTTCGTGCTGCAGTACCTCGTGGGCGTGCGGTGGGGCTTGCTCCCCGTAACAGTGGGCAGGAATGAGTCTTTCATTGCCTTGTTGATGCCTGCCGTCGTGTTGGGTGCCTTATCGTGCGCGTACGTGATTCGATTGACCAGACAATCCATCAGCGATAACCTCCGCGCGGACTATGTGCGCACCGCACGTGCTAAGGGTCTGTCTAAGGGCACAGTGATGTCCCGCCACGTGCTGCGAAACTCCCTCATTCCAGTGGTGACGTTCTTGGGCGCTGACCTCGGCGCGCTCATGGGCGGTGCGATTGTGACAGAAGGCATCTTCGGCATCAACGGTGTCGGTGGCACGATCTACCAGGCCATCATTAAAGGTGAGCCCGCGACAGTCGTGTCCTTTACCACCGTGCTGGTGATCATCTACATCGTTGCCAACCTGATAGTTGACCTGCTCTACGCAGTACTTGACCCAAGGATCCGCTATGCATAACTCTCAAGATCTCACAGCAGCTGCCCGCGCTGGGCAGGAGTATTTCATCGCGGAAACGGACGAAACCGGACTCGGTGCTGTTGACGCAGTACAGGACGAGTCCGCTCCCACAAGTCAGTGGGGAGAGGCCTGGCGCGCGTTGCGACGCCGTCCTCTGTTTTGGGTATCCGCACTCCTGATTTTGTTCGCCATTCTGCTTGCCCTGGTGCCGGGCCTGTTTACTAGCGTGGACCCGCGTGAGTGCATGTTGTCTCGCTCACTTGGCGCGCCGGAGTCCGGTCACCCGTTTGGCTTTGACCGTCAAGGCTGCGACATTTACGCTCGCACAATTTATGGTGCGCGTGCATCGGTCACAGTCGGTGTGCTTACTACGATCGTCGTGACGGTCCTAGGTTCGCTGATCGGCGCGATCGCCGGTTTCTACGGCGGTATCTGGGACACCTTGCTGTCTCGCCTGACGGATATCTTCTTCGCTGTACCACTCGTGCTGGCAGCGATCGTGGTGATGTCCATGTTCCAGAACCAGCGCTCCATCTGGATGGTGGTGTTCGCGCTCTCTATGTTCGGTTGGACACAGATCGCGAGAATCGCGCGAGGCGCGGTGATGGGTGTGAAGAACGACGAGTTCGTCACCGCGGCACGCGCGCTCGGAGCGAGTGACGTGCGGATTATCTTCTCGCACATCCTGCCCAACGCGGCAGCACCGATCATTGTGTACGCTACCGTCGCGCTGGGTACGTTCATCGTCGCAGAGGCAACGCTGTCGTTCCTCGGCATCGGTTTGCCGACGACAGTCGTGTCGTGGGGCGGCGATATTTCTGCCGCACAGGCATCCCTGAGGACCCAGCCCATGGTGCTGTTCTACCCTGCAATTGCTTTGGCACTGACAGTGCTGAGCTTCATCATGATGGGTGACGCCGTACGCGACGCCCTTGACCCTAAATCGAGGAAACGATGAGCGAGTTACAAGATCAACCGCTACTCGAGATAGCGGACCTGAAAGTTACATTCGAGTCAACTACCGGTGTTGTCGAAGCGGTGCGTGACTTCGACCTGACGGTGTATCCAGGCCAGTCGATCGCTATCGTGGGCGAGTCCGGGTCGGGAAAGTCCACTGCAGCGATGTCCATCCTGGGATTGTTGCCCGGAACAGGCAAGGTCACCAATGGTTCCATCAAGCTCAACGGTGAAGAGCTCACCGAGCTTGATGAGAAGGGGTGGCAGAAGGTCCGGGGTAACAAGATTGGTCTGGTGCCACAGGACCCGATGAGCAACCTCAATCCAGTATGGAGGATTGGCACACAGGTAGAGGAGTCCCTTCGCGCAAACCATGTTGTGGAGGGCTCTGAACGTCACGCACGCGTCGTCCAACTGCTCGAGGAAGCGGGACTTCCAGAGGCCGAACGCCGCGCCAAACAGTACCCGCACGAGTTCTCGGGTGGTATGCGACAGCGTGCGCTCATCGCTATCGGTCTCGCGGCACGCCCAGAGTTGTTGATTGCCGACGAGCCAACATCCGCGTTGGATGTGACGGTGCAGAAGAAGATTCTCGACCACCTGGAGACGCTGACGGAGGAACTCGGCACAGCGCTGCTGTTCATCACGCACGACTTGGGACTGGCCGCCGAGCGCGCAGATCACCTGCTAGTCATGCACCGCGGACGCATCGTTGAAAAAGGCCCGAGCCTGCAGATTCTGCGCAACCCGCAGCACCCGTACACGAAGCGCCTCGTTACTGCCGCACCTTCCTTGGCATCCGCTCGTATCCAGAGCGCGAAAGCTCAGGGCATTGAGTCCAGCGAGGAGCTCGCCTCGGGACACCACGACTCCGAAGAAGTGGTGCTGAGCGTGCAGAACTTGGTGAAAGAGTTCGACGTCCGTGGGCAGAAGGGCAAGCAGAAGGTGCTTCGTGCTGTAGACGACGTCACGTTCGATGTTCGCCGCGGCACAACGCTTGCGCTCGTCGGTGAGTCCGGCTCCGGTAAGTCCACGGTGGCGAACATGGCGCTTCGCCTCTTGGAGCCAACGAGTGGCCGTGTCTTGTTTGAAGGACAAGATATCGCGAAGCTTAAAGGGCGCGAGTTGTTTGAAATGCGCCGCAAAATGCAGGTGGTGTTCCAGAATCCATATGGTTCGCTGGACCCGATGTATTCCATTTACCGCTGCATTGAGGAACCGTTGACGCTGCACAAGGTCGGTAACCGAAAGGAGCGCGAGGCGCGAGTCGCCGAGTTGCTTGATTTGGTGCAGATGCCGCGATCGGCGATGCGTCGATACCCGAATGAGCTATCCGGTGGCCAGCGCCAGCGCATCGCAATTGCACGCGCGATGGCATTGGGTCCGGAAGTGATTGTCCTCGACGAGGCTGTTTCGGCGTTGGACGTGCTCGTTCAAAACCAGATTCTCCAGTTGCTGACTCAGCTGCAGGAGGAGATGCGCCTTTCATATCTGTTCATCACTCACGACCTAGCGGTGGTTCGCCAGACTGCTGATGACATTGTGGTGATGCGGCAGGGTAAGGCAGTGGAGCAGGGCCGGGCCGATGACATCTTCGATAACCCTCAGGATCCGTACACACAGAACCTGATTAATTCGGTGCCTGGCCTCAACATTGAATTGGGAGTAGGAGAGTAGGTCCCACCTGCTGATTTGTTACGTGCGCTACGCCACAATCGCAGCGATGAATACTGCGATTGTGGCGTAGCGTTTAGGGAATGTACAGTATTGTCACAACTTCATACACGGGTGTCTTCGTTGGAGAGAAAAGCGAAGGCTGAGATGCACAAGCGAACCGTTGAACCTGATCCGGGTAATGCCGGCGTTTAGGAAGGAATGTAAGCGTATGAATACGCGTGGAAGCCATTCGTGGCGTGTCATTGATATTGTTACTGCAGCCGTTTTGGGGGTGGCATGCGGGCTCATTTTTTGGATGTGGAACAGCGTCGGGTACGCAGGATTTAAGGCCTTTGATGCGCTCACCCCGGGTCTTGGTGGCCTGTTCACCGGTATCTGGTTCCTCGGTGGCACGCTTGGTGGGTTGGTAATTCGCAAGCCTGGCGCTGCGGTGTTCGTGGAAGTGCTGGCGGCGTCTGTGTCCGCGGTCATCGGAAGCCAGTGGGGGATCGAGACGCTGTATTCAGGATTGGCACAGGGTCTCGGTGCAGAGATCGTGTTCCTGATCTTCGCCTACAAGAAGTTTTCGACGACTGTGGCGGTGCTTGCCGGTATGGGCAGCGCAGTGGGCGCGTTCGTGCTTGAGCTGTTCCTGTCTGCCAACTTCGCGATGGGCCTGGCGTTCAACGTGATTTACCTCAGCTGCATGCTGGTATCGGGCGCGTTGCTTGCTGGTATTGTTGCAAAACTCTTGGTTGATGCTCTGGCTAAGACTGGTGCGCTTGACCGCTTCGGTGCAGGACGCGAGCGGTTCCAACAGGAGGTGTAGCCTCGGTGGCTACGGGGGACCAGGTCATCCAGGCACAGGGCCTGGGCTATAAACACGCGACTCGCCCGAAGCCTGCGTTTACCGGGGTGGACTTGACCGTCTCTCGTGGGGAGCGCGTGCTGCTCACGGGAGACTCTGGCGCTGGCAAGTCAACGCTGCTTGCCGTTTTAGCTGGGTTGGCGGCAGATGGTGAGGAAGGCCAAGTTCTTGGCTCCGTGAGTGTCAACGGCACGGTTGGCATGGTGATGCAGGACCCAGAGGCACAAACGATTTTGACTCGCGTTGGCGACGACGTTGCGTTTGGTGCCGAGAATATGGGGATTCCGCCAGAGGAAATCTGGCCCCGTGTGCGCGCTGCGCTGGATGCAGTGGGCCTGGATGTGCCGTTGGACCACAACACCGCGCACCTTTCTGGTGGGCAGAAGCAGCGACTCACATTGGCGGGAGTATTGGCCATGGGCGCTGACATCATTCTGCTGGATGAGCCGACGGCAAACCTTGACCCGGAAGGGCGCGACGATGTTGTGCGGGCAGTCGATGCCGTGTGTCGCCGCACAGGGGCGACCTTGATTGTGGTGGAGCACCGACCTGCACACTGGGTAGGCTTCGTGGACACGTTCTACCACCTCACCGCGGATGGGCTACAGCGCAGCGGCCCGGATCAGCTCCCAATGCCACCGCAGTTGCCGCCAGCGTTGAAGGTCCCTGCCAGCGCGGTAAGCGCGCTGCGTACTGAGAATCTCCGGGTTGCATTCGGTTCACCCCGCAACATCGCGGTACCAGAGGGCTTTTCTACCGTGATTACAGGCAAGAACGGTGTTGGAAAGACGACGCTAGTGCAAGCGCTCGCTGGGCTCGTCGCGCCACTCAGTGGCACTTTGGAGTACTCGCCGCGGATTCGAAGCGGGCTGACTACACCGTCGCACCGCTGGAAGTCGAAGGACTTGGCCCAACGGATTGGCTATGTGTTCCAGGAACCGGAGCATCAGTTCGTGACCGCGAATGTGCGCGATGAAGTTGCGTTGTCGGGTGCGTCGGCACACCGCGTCGATGAGCTGTTGCAACGACTGAAGCTTGAACACGTAGTAGCAGCAAATCCCTTTACACTTTCAGGAGGAGAGAAGCGCAGGCTTTCGGTAGCGACTGCGCTAGTGAATGCCCCTGAGCTCCTCATTCTTGATGAGCCGACCTTTGGGCAGGATGACAAAACCTTTGTAGAGGTAGTTTCGTTGATCCGTGAGTTGGCCGACGAGGGGAAAACCATCATCTCAATTACTCACGATGAGGCCTTCGTCAGTTCGTTGGGCGACCATATGGAGGAGCTGCGCAACGAGATGAATGCGGAAGGCGGGGTGCGGGAATGAACGTGCTCAATGGGGTGAATCCGGTAACGCGGATTCTGGGATTGGCGTTGCTGACTACACCGCTTATGGTGACGATCGATTGGGTTTCTGCAGTTGTCGCCATTGCGTTTACGCTGGCAGTCGTGCCGCTGTGCGGGCTGTCATTTAGGACGTTTTTCAAACGCGCGTTACCAATTCTTGTTGTTGCCCCGCTCGCGGGTATCCCGATGGCGCTATACGGCCAGTCAGGTGGGGAAACCTACCTTGAGTGGGGTCTCATCCATGTGACGGAGCTGTCCATTTCGCTCGCATTATCAATGGTGCTTCGCGTGTTTGCCATTGCGCTGCCCGTCATTGTGTTGTCTGCGCACGTGGATCCAACGGATCTTGGCGATGGGCTGTCCCAGGTGTTGAAGCTGCCAGAGCGCTTCGTTCTGGGATCAGTCGCTGCGTTTCGTATGTTGACGCTGCTTCGTGAGGATGTTGAGGCGATGCGAATGGCGCGCCGTGCCCGTGGCATTGCTGATACGGGACGCGTGAAGTATTGGTTTTCGTTGGCCTTCGGCTTGCTGGTGATGTCTCTGCGCAGGGCAGGCAAGCTTGCTACCGCGATGGAGGCTCGCGCATTCGGCGGCCCGCAAAAGCGTACGTGGGCTCGAGAGTCGCGGCTTACCAGGCGCGATTGGGTTGTCATGGTTGTATGCATCGCTGTCGCGTGCGTCGCGCTGGGGCTTTCAGTTGCCACTGGGTACTTCCGGCCAGTGTGGAGCGTCTCGTAGCTCATGGCTTACACACTGCTTATCGACGGCCCCTCCGGCGCCGGCAAAACCACATTGGCTGAACAAATTGGTGCTGCGCTCAGCGTTCGAGTGGTGCATTGCGATGAGTTTTATCCTGGCTGGAGCGGGCTTGAAGAAGGATCCAGAATTGTGGAGCGGGATGTACTTTCGCTCAATGAGCCGGGATACTGGCGTTGGGACTGGGAGTGTCAACGCCGCGGGGAGTGGGTCAGCCTTGACCCAGAAGGCGACCTTATTATTGAGGGCGTTGGTGCAGTGACCGAGGCGTCGATCGCGGCGGCGCGGGCGCGTGGCTGTGTGAACACGCTGTGGGTAGAGGCGGCAGAGTCGCTGCGTCGTTCGCGGGCGTTGCAGCGTGACCCAGGGTATGCGCCGTTTTGGGATATGTGGGCGGCCCAGGAGCAGGAGCACAGAGCTAGGCGAGGTGCCGTTTACTTCGACGTGACTATTGAGCGGCGTTAGTCAGCCGGGGTGAGCGTGACGCGCTCTGCCCAAGTGAGGTCGATGCCGAGGCTGGAGAGCCACCGCATCGCGTCGTCGCCGTGGCGGGTAATTCCCTCGACGGCGTTGAGGGTCACTTCCATGGCGCGTTCAGCTTCTTCTGCAGTGATAAGCCCTGCGGACGTCGCCGCGGCAAGCTCGTCGATGTCAAGGACTTCGATCGGACGTCCGGTCAGGGACACTAGGTCGACGTAGAGGTCGCGCGTCTGCCAGACGCCATCTGTTTCGGTGATATCTGCGACGTCGAAGTAGAAATCTTGTTGTACATCGATGCCTTGGCGGAAGTGGAAGATGTTTGCGCGGAGACCAAGCGATGGAAGCAGCCAGCTTTCCAAGTATCCAAACCGTGGGTGGTTTGCGCCTCGGGCCATGTAGAGGCCGAAGTTGGTCGTCGTGAAGACATCCACCTGGCGCAGGAACCCCTTCGGATCGGTGTTGACCTTCGCGGAGATGTCGAAGGTTTCCTGCTTCACTGGATGAAGATCGACGGTCATAGGCTGGCTACCTTACGTTGAACTGTGCTGCTGCTGGGGCGAAGTGACAGACATTGTTTTCGGTGCGCGCGGCACCATTGATCACTGCGAGGACTCTGCCGGGCCCTGTTTTTGCGGTTGCGGACAGGGTGGTTGGTCCTGTTGGGTTTATCTGATTATTCGCAAGCGGCGTTACACCGGTCTTGCCCGAGTTGAGGTTGATCCAGTACGCGTTCATGAGGCCTTGACGCTCTGCCGCTGGTGGAGTACCGAGGGCGGTAAACACGAATGTGGCTTCCCCAGCTTTGGCGCCTGGGGCTGGTGCGGGTGCGGGTCCAGGTACAACGAGCGCGGAGGCCGTGGAGTGCAGGCCTGGACCGATGCAGTTACTAGAGACCGTCGGCCAGTAGAACTGCGTAAACGCCGGTGCGTCTTTTGGCAGTGGCGGGCCGCCAAGTTCGCCTGTACCGGCGAAGAAGTTTACGGCGGTGCGCAGTGCGTTAGCTACCTGTGGCGGTACGAAGGGTTGATCTGCGAATTGGTTGACACGAGCAACGGTGTTGTTCGTGGGGCGTCCGAGTCCATCAACCGCGGATGAGAGAGATGACGGGATGCTGGGCTGTTGAGCGCTCGCGAGTGGTGCAGTAACGAGGGCGCACGCAGCGCAGAGCGTAGTAAGGCGGATCGCGGCGCGACGCGTGAAGTGGGAGGGGCGCACGTGGTGACCTAACTTTCCTTCGCATGACAGGTAGGGTGGCCGTCGAAAAGCCATAACCCTAGTCACAATAGTCACTTTTGTAACAGGGTCAAGTGAGGAGCGGGCTACAAGGTGCATGTTTTGTGCTTTGCGAGTAGCATTTAACCGTTATTTCCACCTATGCGAAGGAGCACCGGTTTCAGTGTCGCATCCTGAATTTCGAAACGTAGCGATTGTCGCTCACGTTGACCACGGCAAGACTACATTGGTCAACGCAATGCTGGAGCAGTCCGGCGTATTCTCTGACCACGGCGAACACGGTGACCGCGTGATGGATTCCGGCGAGCTCGAGTCCGAGCGTGGCATCACCATTTTGGCGAAGAATACCGCTATCCGCCGCAAGGGGAAGGGCAAGAACGGTACAGACCTTGTTATTAATGTGATCGATACGCCGGGTCACGCCGACTTCGGTGGTGAGGTCGAGCGTGGCCTGTCCATGGTTGACGGCGTTGTCTTGCTTATCGACGCCTCCGAAGGCCCGCTGCCGCAGACTCGTTTCGTGCTGGGCAAGGCGTTGGAAGCGAAGAAGCCGGTCATCATCTGCGTAAATAAGACCGACCGCCCGGATGCCCGCATTGACGAAGTCGTTGAAGAGGCCCAGGACTTGCTGCTTGAGCTTGGTGCGGGGCTGGAGGATCCGGAGGCAGCAGAGGCCGCGGAGAACCTGCTCGAGCTCCCTGTGCTGTACACGTCGGGTCGCGCTGGCCGGGCTTCGCTCGAGAACCCAGGCAACGGTAATCTGCCTGACAATGATGATCTGCTCCCGTTGTTCAACGTCATCTACGACGTGCTGCCGGAGCCTTCCGCTGAGATCGATGCACCGCTGCAGGCGCAGGTCACGAACCTTGACTCCTCTTCGTTCCTGGGCCGTATCGCGCTGATTCGCGTGTACAAGGGCACCGTCAAGAAGGGCGACACTGTTGCTTGGGTGCACTATGACGCCGAGGGTGAGCAGCACGTGAAGAACGTGAAGATTGCCGAGCTGCTGGTCACCGAGGGGCTCGACCGAGTTCCGGCGAAGGACGGCGTAGTTGCTGGCGATATTGCCGCTGTTTCCGGCATCGACGAAATCATGATTGGTGACACGCTGTGCGATGTCGACCACATTGAGCCGCTGGAGCGTATCAAGATCGATGACCCTGCAATTTCGATGACCATCGGCGTGAACACCTCGCCGATGGCTGGTCGCAACGGTGGCGATAAGCTGACCGCCCGCATGGTCAAGGCGCGCCTTGACCAGGAGCTTATCGGTAACGTCTCCATCAAGGTGTTGCCGACCGAGCGTCCGGACACCTGGGAAGTGCAAGGTCGCGGCGAGATGGCCCTGACCGTGCTGATTGAAACGATGCGTCGTGAAGGCTTTGAGCTGACCGTTGGTAAGCCGCAGGTCGTGACCAAGGAGATCGACGGCAAGGTGTACGAGCCGTACGACCACATGGTTATCGACGTCCCCTCCGAACACCAGGGCGCTGTTACCCAGCTGATGGCGGCCCGCAAGGGCCAGATGACGGCGATGGGCAACACGGGCTCCGGCGATTGGGTTCGCATGGAGTTCGATGTTCCGGCTCGTGGCCTGATTGGCTTCCGTACGACGTTTCTGACCGAGACCCGTGGCGCTGGCATTGCGAACTCCTACTCGATTGAGCACCGCCCATGGGCGGGCGAGATCAAGGGCCGTCCGACCGGTTCGCTGGTCGCTGACCGCTCTGGCCAGGTCACCGCGTACGCGCTGACGCAACTCGCGGACCGTGGCGATTTCTTCGTGGAGCCTGGTGCAGAGACCTACGAGGGCATGGTCGTTGGTGCGAACAACCGTGATGAGGATATGGACATCAACATCACGAAGGAAAAGAAGCTGACGAACATGCGCTCCGCAACCGCCGACGCGACCGTCACGTTGGCGAAGGCCCGTACGCTGTCCTTGGATGAGGCAATTGAGTTCTGCGACGAGGATGAGTGCGTTGAGGTCGCTCCGGAGGCGATGCGCGTGCGCAAGATCATCCTCGACTCCACAGAGCGTGGCCGTGCCCGTTCACGTGCAAAGCAGCGCAATAAGTAGTTACGCACTGGTGCGGTAGTATCTACTGCGATGAATCCGCACATCTTTTCAGCGCCACGTCGCTCGCGATCACTGCGAGTCGGCGTGGCGCTGTTTGCGTGCTCTGGCGTGGTTGCGCTTTCTGCATGCGCCGCGTCGCCTGGCCCGCCGCCTCTCGTTGATCCGAACGATGTTGCTGCTCGTGAGATGTACGAGCAAGAGGATTCCACGACTACTTCCGCTCGACCGGAGGGCAAGACTCGCGTGCGCTCCCAGGTGGAGGTTGGTGTGGATTCGCTCCGAAACGGGCTGAACCCGCACCTTATCGCTGATGAATCTGCGGTTGTGAAGAGTGTGGCGAATCTGGTGCTTCCCAGCGCATTTCATGATGGGGTGAGAAATTCCGCACTGCTCAATGGGGCGACGGTGCTCTCAGAATCGCCGCGTGCAATGACGGTGCGCTACATCATTCGCGAGACCGCGCAATGGTCTGATGGCACGCCGGTGACCGGTGCGGACTTTGTGTACCTGTGGCGGGGGATGCGGGACACACCAGGGGTGCGAAACCCGGCCGGGTATCGCGCGATCGATGCCGTGCGTGTCAGTGGCGCGACGGGCAAGGTCGTCGACGTTGACTTCGCTGAGCCGGTTGCGGATTGGCGTGGCCTTTTCGACCACTTGCTGCCGGCGCATGTGTTTGCAGCCGACGGCTCTGATTTCGGGGTGGCGCTGCGCGACACGATTCCGGTTTCTGCTGGCCGGTACATGGTGCGCGGGGTAGACCGTGGTCGTGGAACGATTACGCTGAACCGCAATGATAGGTTTTGGGCGGCCAATCCTGCCAAGATAGATATTTTGACGCTGCACGCGGTACGCGGGACCACCCAGATTGCAGATCAGCTGCGCACCGGCCAGCTGGTGTTTGTGGATCGGGTTCCTAGCGAGACGACCGGGCGCGTGCTCAGCCTGGTACCGGGTGTGCAGACGCGGATGCTCGATACGCCACGGGTGCTAGGCGCTGTGCTTTCTGCGACGTCTGGGATGTCGCCTGAGGTTCGTTCGGAGCTTCGTTCGCTGATCGACGTTCCGCTGCTTGCAAGCATTGCGTTGGACCGCACGGCTGATGTTTCGGTTGCAAAGCACGGTCAAGTGAGCACGCATGAGCCGCACGCGGTGTATCAACACGTTGCGGCTCACGGTGCGATTCGCATTGGTGCCGATCTTGCAGATCCCGCAGCGGTAGCAGCGGCTCGATCGATGGCGGACATGCTGCACGATCGTGGAGTGTCGGCACGAGTTGTCGCGACGGATTTCGGTTCGCTGATTCGCTCAGGTCTCGAGGAAAATACCGTTGATGTTTTGGTGGCGTGGCAACACGATCCGGAAAATTTGCCGGATGCTGCGAGTCGCTTGGACTGCGTCGCTGGCGCCCCTCGTGCAGGCAACCTCGCCGGTTTTTGTGAACCTCAGTCGGTGGGGCTTGCGAAAGAAATCTTGGCCGGTTCGTACGGGCTTAAGCAGGCCACCGAGGCGGTCAATGAGGTGCTCGAGCAAGAGGCACTATGGATGCCGATTGCGCGCGAGCGTCGTATTATCGCCCTCGGGGAGGGCATAATCGGGCCGGATGCAGATTTGAATAACTGGAAAGCAGGCTTATCGACGGCCGCTTCGTGGCGCCTGCAACCGAAACGAAACGAAGGAGATCGGATTAATCATGCACAACTCCCGTGACCTACAGGGCTACCGGGTGCTCGCCGTGCACGCGCACCCCGACGACGAGTCCATCACCATGGCAGGAACGCTGTTTGACCTCGCGCGACGCGGCGCAGACGTATTAGTGGTGACCTGCACGTTAGGAGAGGAAGGCGAGGTCATTGGAGAGCCATATCAACTGCTGACGAATGACCATGGTGATCAGCTAGGCGGGTTCCGCATTACGGAGCTGCACGGCGCGCTCCAGGCAATAGGTGTTCGTGGCGAGTTTCTCGGCGGAGCAGGATGTTTCCGTGACAGTGGGATGGCGGGGTCGGAGGCCAGCAAGAACCCACGTGCATTTGTCAATAGCGGGCGTCGCGCAGTCGACGCGTTGCTGGAAGTACTGCGCCGGGAGCGTCCACACCTCGTTTTGACCTACGGTCCCGACGGTGGGTACGGGCACCCGGATCATATTCGTGCGCACGAGATCGTGCACGAGGCCGCTGAGGAGTTTGATATCCCGCGCATCCTGTGGGCAGTGCGCAAGAGGGAGGAAACCGACGCACTTTTGCCTGAGGTCGCGCCTGAAGGCTGGCGCTTGCCAAAGCCTGGCGAGCTCGACGGCGTGGACAGCGTCGATGTTTCGGTGCGCCTGGACGGTGAGGCGTACAGCGCCAAGATCGCTGCGATGGCGACGCATGCGACACAAATCTGGGTTGCGGACGGGCGGACCAGCGCGACGAACCCGCACGCGGTGCTGGGCAAGGGGCCAGTCATGTACTACGCGCTGTCCAACTTGATTGTGCAGCCGATTCAGCCGTGGGAGCATTTCCAACTGGGCGGTGGCGAAGCGGTCGTCGACACGTCGGATGTGCTCAGCGGACTTGAGCGATGACTGAAACCCGTTTCAAGGCGGACATTGCCCGCGGCGAGAAAGCAGCAGGTCTCATCTGGCTTTCTGTCGGCGCGCTCATTTCACTTTTGTTAGAAGCTGTCAACTTGGACACACGTATTGTTGGAATCGCGGTGCCGTTTACGGCAGTCATCGCTGCGCTCTTTAATGCGGTGCTCACGAAGACTGCGGCGCTGTGGTCAGATCATCTGCTGGTCAAGCTCGTTCCACTCATTGTTTGGGTGGTAGGTTTCTTTGTTCTGCTTATCGCTCTCCCGGCGCGGGGAGCGGTCGTGCTCCCCGCGAGCCCGCTGACGCTGCTGCTCCTTTTTGCGGGTTTGGGTGGGGGCGTTTGGCCCCTTTTCGGTCGAAAGTGACATACTGGAACGCATGACTTATGTGATTGCTCAACCATGCGTGGACGTAATGGACCGCAGCTGCGTCGAAGAATGCCCAGTCGACTGCATCTATGAGGGCAAGCGCATGCTCTACATTCACCCAGACGAGTGCGTCGACTGCGGTGCATGTGAGCCAGCTTGCCCGGTAGAGGCCATCTTTTACGAGGATGACACCCCGGAGGAATGGGCCGAGTACTACGACGCAAACGTCGGCTTTTTCGACGAGCTCGGATCGCCAGGCGGGGCGACAAAGCTTGGGCCACAGGATTTCGACCACCCATTCGTGGAGGCGCTACCACCGCAGAACCAGGACGGTTAAACCTGCATGAGCACGCACCATCGCGCCGGCTTAGAGGAGCAGCTACCGGAGTTTCCTTGGGATACCATCCTCGATGTCAAGCAGAAGGCAGCCAGCCATCCCGGCGGACTCATTGACCTCTCGGTCGGGACACCGGTAGATTCAGTCGACCCTTCCATCCAGCTTGCCCTGGCTGAGCATGCCGCTGCGCCTGGCTACCCGCCGACGCAGGGGTCGGCGGAACTACGCCAAGCGATTGCCGACTCGCTGGAGCGCCGATACAACATTCAGGACCTGCACACAGACGCTGTGCTTCCCGTCATCGGCACAAAGGAGGCTGTCGCGTGGCTTCCAACCCTGCTCAACCTGCGCGGTGGCATAGTGGTGATCCCGGAGATCGCGTACCCAACCTACGAGGTGGCCGCGATCATAGCGGGATGCAAGGTCGTGCGATCTGACGTTCCAGTCGATGGTGCGTCCCTAGTATTCTTAAACACCCCGAGCAACCCAACCGGTCGCGTCCTCTCCGCAGAGGAGATGCGCGTATGGGTTGACTACGCGCGGGACACCGGCGCGATCATCGTTTCAGATGAGTGCTATATGGGTCTGGCGTGGGACGAAGAGCGTGCGCCAGTATCTTTGCTTGACCCGGCGGTCAGCGGTGGTGACAACACCAACCTCTTGGTCTTGCATTCGCTGTCAAAGACATCGAATATGGCCTCCTACAGAGTCGGTTTCATCGCTGGTGACGAGAAGCTGGTGCAAGAACTTCTGCTGTTGCGCAAGCACACCGGAATGATGGTGCCAGGACCAATCCAAGCAGCAACGCTGGCTGCACTCCGCGACGATCAGCACGAAACACTCCAGCGGCTTCGCTACGCCAACCGTCGGGTGACACTCTTGCGCGCGCTGCTCGCGGCAGGGTGCAGCGTTGAGCATTCCGAGGCCGGGCTGTACCTGTGGACACGCAGGGAAGGCGCAGATGCCCGCCAGACGCTCGACTGGTTCGCGCAGCGTGGAATCCTCGTTGCGCCAGGGGACTTTTACGGCCCTGGCGGCTCGCAGCATGTTCGAGTTGGTCTCACGGCTTCCGACGAGGCCATCGCTGAGGCCGCACAGCGACTCTCGGAGTAACACGTGACCACTCCAACAGAGCATCGTGGGATGCGTGCGCTTCGAAGCCTGCGCGAGTTTTTGCGCTTCGGCATTGTGGGAGGCTCCGGCGTCCTGGTCAATCTTTTGGTGTTCTACCTCACCAAGAAAGCGATCGAAGTCGGCTTCAATCTGCATGAGGGCGACATCTTCTTCAACCTTTTCGGCACCCGCTTTAACGTCCGCTGGTATCACGTGCTTGCTACCGTGGCGTTTCTCGTGGCGAACACATGGAACTACCAGCTCAACAGGTCGTGGACCTTCCGGGGCCCGCAGCGGCGTTCGTGGATCCGCGGGTTTTTCCCGTTCCTCACCACCGGCGTGATGGCATTCGTTGTTTCGCTGGTGTTCTTGACGTTGTTTATGAACCCGAACTCCCCAATTGGTTTGCCGGACAGCATTTTCGACGACTCCACCGGTCTTCGCACGAAGTCCTACTGGTCGCAGGGCCTGGCGACGCTGATCGCGACACCGGTGAACTACATCATTAATAAAATTTGGACGTTTTCGAAGCCGAAAACAGCTCCGAAAACGTCCGCGTCTTCCTAGTTGTGCTTGCCCGTTAGACGCTTTCCTTGGATGGGCGCACCAGGAAAGATGCGCCGATCAATACCGCGGAGACGATGAGGACCGCGATAATTTGGCCTCTGGTGGAGGCGTCGAAAAGCATGAGGATGGTGAGTCCCACGAGGGCAATCAGCGTTGCCCACGGAACCCAGGTCGCTCCGCGTACCTGCACTGCGGAGTTCTTGATCTGCGGGTGCAGTCGGATGTAGCTCAGCGTGATCATTACCCACGTGACCATGAGGCAGCCACCGACGGCGTTCATGAGGAAGTCGAGCAGCCCTGGTGGGTTCCACCACTGCAAGCCGACTGCGGCGAAGGCGAAGAACATCGACACCAATACGGAGTTCATTGGGACGGCGTTCTTGTTCGTGGCGCGAAGCCAGCGCGGCGCGTCGCCTTCGAGCGCCTGTTGGTAGGCGAGGCGAGACGTGCCGTAAATCTGGGCATTGAACGCGGAGAGCAACGCCAGCACGATGACGGCCTCCATGAACCCGACCACGCCTGGGATGTTTGCCATGCTGAGCACCTGGGTAAATGGTGAATCTGCTGCGGAGTCGGCACCGTCGATTTGAGCATATGGGATCAGCAAGATGATGACGATGATGCTTCCGATGTAGAAGAGCGCGATGCGCCAGATAATGGAGTTGACCGCGCGCTTGACGGCCTGCGCGGGGTTCTCCGACTCTGCCGCCGCGATGGTGACAACCTCGATACCGCCGAAGGCGAACGCCACGGCGAGCAGCCCAGCGGCGACGCCGGCGAAGCCGTTCGGCATGAAGCCCGACTCCCGGACGTTGTCCAGGCCGACGAAGTCGTGGCCGGGGAGGATGCCGAGGAAGAGCGCGGCGCCGATGACCAAAAAGAGGATGATGACGGCGACCTTAATCATGGCGAACCAGTACTCAAACTCGCCAAAGCCTTTCACCTGCGCGAGGTTGATGACAGCGAAGAATACCACTGTGACCAGCGCTGGAACCCATTGGGGGACGCCAAACCAGCCAGACATAATTGCGGCTGCGCCGGTGATCTCGGCGCCACCAACCATGATGAGGAGGAACCAGTAGAGCCAGCCCAACAGGAAGCCGGCCCAGTGGCCGAACGCCTGGCGCCCGTACGTCGCGAACGAGCCGGAGGATGGGCGGGCTGCAGCCATCTCGCCGAGCATGCGCATAACCGAGATAACAATCAGGCCTGCGATCGCGTATGCGACCAAGATGGCGGGGCCTGCGGCCCGGATGCCGACGCCCACTCCGAGAAAGAGACCGGCGCCTACCGCCATGCCCAGACCCATCAGGGTCAGGTGACGCGATTTGAGGCCAGTGCCCAGCGTGGTGTCGTCGGATTCAGTGTTGCGTTGAGTTGTCATCGGATGTTCCTCTCGGCGGCGTCCTTAGCGCGTTGTTGGAAAGTGTCGGTGCGGGTCCAGAGGACACCAGCGATTGAAATGATGCCCACGACGACTGCTACCGCGAACATTTGGAAGCGGCCGTCAGGGTTGGTCAGCATTAGCACCACGATGGCTCCCGCCAGTACAACTGTTGCCCACGGCAAGACTCGTGGAGCCCATATGCGAACGTGCGTGATCTCGTTGCGCTTCACGAGCTGCGGGTGGATGCGCAGGAACGAGAATGTGATGGCGAACCACAACACGATCAGGCAGCCACCTACCGCGTTGAGCAGGAATGCGAGCAGTCCAGGGGGATTCCAGTACTGTAGTGCGACAGCTACGAAGCCGAAGAACACGGAGAGCACGACGGCGCGCATCGGTACGCCGCGGTGGTCGGTGCGTGCGAAAGCCTCGGGGGCGTCGCCGCGCAGGGCCAGGTTGTGGAGGAACCTGGAAGAACCGTAGATCTGTGTGTTGCACGCGGAGAGCAGCGCGATGACGATGACGGCTTCCATAATGCCTACCGCGCCCGGAATGTTTGCCAAGTGCAGCACGGCGGTAAACGGGGACTCGGAAGCGTCGTTCGCCCCACCGATGTCTTCGTATGGCAGCAGCAAGACGATGAGCAACACGGATCCGATGTAGAAGATGCCGATTCTCCAGATGATGGAGCGGATCGCAGAGTGCACGGCAACCTCGGGGTCTTCGGATTCGGCCGCCGCGATGGTGACCAGCTCAATACCGCCGAATGCGAACGCAACTGCGAGCAGTGCCGTGGCGACGCCACCCCAGCCGTTCGGCATGAACCCGAACTCGGCAATGTTCGTTGTGCCGACGAACGACGTTCCCGGCAGGAGCCCCAGCCACAACGCCACGCCGAGGGCGAGGAAGAGACAAATCACGGTGACCTTAATCAGGGCAAACCAGAACTCGAATTCGCCGAGGTTTCGCACTGCGGCGAAGTTAATCGCCGTGAAGATAACAATCGCTGTCAGCGCCGGGATCCACGGAGACACCGCGAGCCATGATGCGATGATGGCGGAAGCGCCGGTGATCTCGACGGCCATGATCATGATCATCATGAACCAGTAGAGCCAGCCGATGGCAAAGCCTGCCCACGGACCGAAGGCCTGCTCCGCGTAGGTAGAAAACGTGCCCGAAGAAGGGCGCGCGGCAACCATCTCCGCGAGCATCTGCATGATGCACACGGTGATTGCGCCAGCGATCATGTACGCAATGATGACAGCGGGGCCTGCTGCGGCGATACCCACACCAGTGCCAAGGAAGAGCCCGGCGCCAATTGCTGAGCCGAGGCCCATCATGGTCAGGTGCCGGGTCTTCAGTCCGCGCTGTAACGATGTCGACGCCCGAGTTGGGGCCACAACCGATGAAGCTTTCAAAGACATGGCAATTACCTTAAACACTCATGTACTTTCATGCCTATCATTCGCAGTTGTGTCGCCCCGTGCTCTGCGAATTCGGCCCGTAAAAGTAGAGCGTTAGCTGTTTCGCGCGCGCAGTACGGGCGTGGTGCTTGCCGGCTCTTGGTGGATGCTGATATCACTCTGACCAGCAATCTCACTTGCTGGGATGTGTGTCTCATTTCTTGTGTCGTAGATAATTGTCGACGGCTCCAGCATCACATTGACACCGATCTCGCAGTTGTCCCCGAGATCCACCCCGATTACACCCGATGCGGGGTGAAGCGTGCAATTGCGTCCGACTCGTAGCGGGATCCGGTTATGTCCGCTGCCGCGCGCAGCCATCAGCACCGCCGACAACGCAACCTCGGTACCTTCACCAACCGTGACAGCGGAGGAGAGTCGCCCCTCAATCTTTGCTGGTCCAAGAGCTCCGGAGTTGTGTGAGACGTAGCCCTCACGGATCACGGACGTTCCCGGAGCCAAGTAGGCCCCGAGGCGGACGCGCTCCGCTTCGGAGATTGAGACCCCAGTCGGCACCACGTAGTCGACCATGCGGGGAAGCCGCTCGATGCCGTAGACGTGGATGTTGCCCCTGCTACGCAGGCGAGTTCGCACGAATTCGAAGTTATCCGCCAAGCATGGGCCCTTATTCGTCCATACCACCGGCTCGAGGTGTTCGAGGCAGTCTTCCATGTTGACTTCGAAGGGGCGCACCAGGCGGTGGGAGAGCAGGTGGAGCCGAAGATATACGTCGTGGGCATCCACAGGGGGTTGGGACAGGTCCGCGATTGTGGTGCGCACCGGCACGTGCTCGACGAGCCGGTCCGAGTCCATGCCCACCAGGCTGAGGAATGCGTCCCCAAGTTCGTGCGCGCTGACTCTGCGGGATCCGGAAGTGAGGCCGGAGGGGTCGTCGATAAGTGAAGGGGAAGGGTACCAGGTGTCGAGTACCGTACCGTCCAGCGAAATATTGGCAATACCTGTGGCCTGCGCTCCTTGTAACATGCTTGTCATCTTAAACGCACAGTCACAAAGGGCCGGACTCGGACGACAAGCGGGGGAGGGGTTGGCCTAGCATATAAGTTTTTGGCAGAGTCGAACTCAACGTGTTTTGAGGAAGGAAGGACCCATGGCACCTCACAAGTCACCGCGACCGGACAAGGAGCGAAAACTGCGCGGCCCAATCATGCTGCGAAGCGAGGACACCGAACAGCCGACGACGCACGACCGTCGCCTCCTGGAGTCCTTGGGCTACAGCGACCACGACTGGAAGCACGCGGACCCGTGGCGTGTGATGCGAATCCAGTCTGAGTTTGTCGCAGGCTTCGACGCACTGAGCGACTTGCCGAAGGCGGTCACTGTGTTTGGCTCCGCACGCCTCAACGAAGGCACGGAAGAGTATGCGCTGTCATGCGAGGTAGGCAAGGCGCTCGTCGAGGCGGGATACGCGGTCATCACTGGTGGCGGTCCAGGCTTGATGGAGGGGCCGAACCGCGGTGCCCACGATGCCGACGGCATCTCGGTGGGGCTCGGCATTGAGTTGCCGTTCGAACAAACGCTTAACGATTGGGTCGACCTCGGCCTGAACTTCCGCTACTTCTTCGCGCGCAAGACAATGTTCTTGAAGTACTCGCAGGCGTTCATCGCGCTGCCGGGCGGGTACGGGACCATGGACGAGCTGTTCGAAACGCTCGTGATGGTGCAAACCCAAAAGGTTACCAACTTCCCGATAGTGCTCATGGGTACCGAGTTCTGGTCCGGCCTGGTTGCGTGGATTGAGGAGCAGCTGCTTGGCCGCGGCCTCATCTCGCCGGGCGATGAATCCCTGTTCTACGTCACCGACTCCGTCGACGACGCGATCGCGCACATCGTGCACGCACATAAGGTGATGACAGACGCGCGCCTGCGAGATGCTCACAACGAGGACGTCTAAGAGATGCCTGGCCGCATCGCAGAGGTTATGGCGATCATCAACCGGACGCCAGATTCGTTTTACGACAAAGGAGCAACGTTCGCGATAGAGCAAGCGCTGGATCGAGCCGATACGGTGATCGCGCAGGGAGCGTCGATTGTCGACGTCGGCGGGGTAAAAGCAGGTCCCGGCGACGAAGTCGACCCCGCAGAGGAGATCGAACGCGTCGTCCCTGTCATCCGGGGCATCCGCCTCCGGCACCCGTCAATACGCATCAGCGTGGACACCTGGCGCGCCGACGTCGCACAGACCGCAATCGAGGCGGGTGCGGACCTAATCAACGACACCTGGGCTGGCTACGATCCCGAGCTTGTCGAGGTCGCCGGGGCGCATCGCGTTGGGTACGTCTGCTCCCACACCGGCGGTGCGGTACCTCGCACACGCCCACACCGCGTCCACTACGACGATGTCGTCGCCGACGTCATCCGGGAAACCACAGCGCTCGCCGAGCGCGCCGTTGCTTGCGGCGTGCCCGAAGATCTCGTGATGATCGACCCAACGCACGACTTCGGCAAGAACACCTTCCACGGACTGGAGTTGCTGCGCCGAGTCGACGAGCTCGTCGCAACAGGGTGGCCAGTGCTCATGGCGCTGAGCAACAAAGACTTCGTCGGCGAGACGCTCGACCGTGCAGTTGGCGAGCGAGTCGCAGGGACGCTCGCAGCGACAGCGTGGTCCGCCGCACGCGGTGTCGCAGCCTTTCGCGTCCACGAAGTCGCCGAAACCCTCGACGTGATCCGAATGACCGCCGCCATCCAGGGACATATGCCACCGATCAATACCGTGCGGGGGCTTGCGTAGTGCGCGTCAGTGTGGTCATCCCGGCGCTGAACGAGGCCGCAACCGTCGGACACGTTGTGCGACGCTGCTGCGTTGCAGATGCAGTTCGGCGCGATGGGGAAGTACTGGTCATCGACTCGGATTCACACGACGACACCGCGACGCTTGCCGCCAGGGCGGGGGCTCGTGTGGTGAACTGGCGCGAGGTCAGCGCGATTGAACCGCAGGAAGGCAAGGGCGAAGCACTGTGGCGCGGTGTGAAGGCCGCGCGCGGAGAGTTCGTCGTGTTTATCGACGCCGACGTCACCTCCCTCGAGCCGTGGTGGATTGATGCACTCATCGAGCCCTTCAAGACCCCGGAGATCCACCTTGTGAAAGCTCGTTACAAAAGATCCCTGGACGGGCGGCCTTCTGGCGGCGGGCGTGTCACGGAACTGACTGCAAAGCCTTTGCTACGACGGTTTTTCCCAGCATTGAGTGATATTGGTCAGCCACTGGCCGGCGAATATGCAATACGGCGAGATACAGCGCTGCGCCTGCCGTTCGTGGCGGGATACGGCGTTGAGTCGGGGCTGCTCATCGACACCTTCGCCAGGTATGGACGCAATGCTATTGCGGAAGCGGATCTTGGAACTCGCGTACACCGCAACCGCCCGCTTGAGGAGCTGGGGCCGATGGCGGACGTGGTGGCGTCGACAATTCTCGACAGGGCGTTGGTATCCGGACAGCTAGGTTCCGAACAGAAGACGAGGCAACGGCCGCCCTGGTGCGAAATTCTGAGCGCTGAACGCTAGTATGATGACATGCTTTCTTGGATCATCCTGATTATCGCCATTGCCGTTTTTTGCGTGCTTGGTTTCTTGCTCTTTAGCCAGCTGTTTGGGCGCGGCGAACAGCTGCCA
The DNA here is from genome assembly GCF_001807505.1 of Corynebacterium sp. HMSC08D02. Taxonomy (NCBI): domain Bacteria; kingdom Bacillati; phylum Actinomycetota; class Actinomycetes; order Mycobacteriales; family Corynebacteriaceae; genus Corynebacterium; species Corynebacterium sp. HMSC08D02. The sequence goes on from NZ_KV789259.1 coordinate 54,595, forward strand.
CCCATGATGGAGACCGAGGACGTCAAGTCCGCGAACCGGCTCGCAGTTGAGGAGGGCAACATTGGAGACGTGCACCTTGAAGTGGTGCACCGTGGCTACCGGATGGACCAGGTCGATGACCTGCTTACCGCACTCGGTGAAAAGTACGGCTTTGCTCCGACTATCAGTCAGCTAACCGAAAACAGCGTAGTATTGGATACAAACGTTTTGACTGAAGGAGAAGCGACAGATGGCAGCAATGAAGCCGCGCACCGGTAATGGACCAATGGAAGCCGCAGAAGAAAGCCGGAAGATTGTCATGAGAATTCCGTCCGACGGGGGCGGCCGCCTGGTCATCGAGATGAGCAAGGAAGAGGCAACTGAGCTCGGAAATCTGCTGATTGAAGCCGTAGGATAAGAATTCTCTAAACTTAAGGTAATATATCCAGCATGCTCAAAGACATAATTGATGTGCTGGCAGATCCTATAGACCTTACTCCTCTTTGTGGTGAAGAGGAGTTTTCACGCCTCGTTTCCGAAAGTGGCCACTCGTACGATGTGGCGAAGCAGGGCTACGTTACGCTGGCGAGCGGAAAAGGTCTGCAACATGTCGGTGACTCGTTGGAGATGGTCCTCTCCCGCGAGTCATTTTTGTCGCAGGGGCACTTCGCCCCGTTCGTTGAAGCGATGACGGAGCACGTAGAACACGTGCTTGACCTCAGCGCGCCTGAGGAAGACCACCCGGCGATCCTCGAGGTTGGCGCGGGGACCGGCTACTACCTGTCGCACACCCTGGACTCCGTGGTTGGCGCGCGCGGCGTCGGACTTGATATCTCGGTTCCAGCTGCGAAGTATCTTGCAAAGGCACATCCGCGAATCGGCTCGATTGTGGCCGATGTGTGGCAACAGCTTCCAATTGCGACCGGGAGCATCCACGCGATTACCGTGGTGTTTGCCCCGCGTAACCCAGCAGAATTCGCTCGCGTGCTTGCGGATGACGGCCAGGTTGTAGCGCTCATTGCGGATCAAGGCCACCTCGATGAGCTGCGTGAACCCCTCGGTATCTTAGGCGTCGAGCCCGGCAAGCTGGACCGCCTCGTCGAGCAGTCAGAGGGCCACCTGGAGCTGGCCGAAGACCCAAAGGAACTTGTCTTCCCGATGCGTTTGGACCGCGAATCTATCGCGGCCCAGGTCGGAATGAGCCCATCCGCCCGCCACATTGAGCGGGGCGAGTTGGCGCGTCGTCTTGACGCCCTGCCGGATCACATGACCGTAACCGCGCATGCACAGCTCGTGCGCCTGCGCAAGGCGTAAGCCGTTCCGCTCAGGAAGCACCTAGCGACTACGACGCCACTCGTTCAAGATGCTGGCGTCGCCCTTTGCGCGGGAGCGGATGCCGATGCATCCGTTCTCCGGCCAGATGCGCGAGGACATCACTACTGCACCGCCGTCGGCATAGACCTCGAGCGTCGAACCGTCCACGATAACCGTGATGGTATCTTCCTCGTCCTCGCCGATTTCGGCTTCCGCAACTTGGCCATCGAATCGATCGACGGTGAGCTTGTCGCCAGCATGGGTGACCCGAGCTGCGACCTCACCATTACCGTCGACAATCTCAGCGACGACACTGCCACCTGCGGAGATCTCGCATAGCGCAGTCCACAAATGGGCGCCGCGCGTCGTGCTCACCGCCTCGGGGAGCCCTGGCGCAGGTACCTGGTACAGGTGACCATCCTGGAGCGTGACATAGCGTGGCAGTGTGAGCGTATTTGCCCAGCCTTCGGTTTCCCAGTTCGGCTCTTTCGTCGGGGACCCTTGGCGGCCAGAGGGCGTCATAAAGCCAAAGAGATAGGTGCCTTGGTAGCGCTGCGCCGGGTCCATCGCAACCGGGAGGTAGTTGGTGTTGCGGGGGCGAGTGAAATCGTGCCCGAAATCGAGCGCCTGTGCAGGTGTGGTTACCCGGAACGTGTTGTTCTCCAGCTTGCCGATGATGTAGGCCGAACGGTCTTTGCCACCGCGCTCAAGCGTGAAGAAGAAGACGTCGTAGATCTTGGAATCAACTTCATCGCGGAGCCTGCAAATACGTGGCGCTACCAGCGTCTCATCGAGGTCGATTCCGGGGTCGCCATCAAAAGTGAGAGGTCCTTCGAAGCGCCACTCAACGCCATCGATAGAGCGAAGCACGACTGGCTTCGGCGTATCGACGCTGCCCGTGATCGCCAGCATGAGCCAGCCATCGTGCTCCTCGCGCTCGTCATCTTTCCAGTCAGGAACGACGCAGGGCGAGCGGAAGTTGTTGTACTCAGGCGTGTCCTCGACGATATCGCCAAGTCGCTGCACGCCAGGTGTGGCGTTTGTATCTTCGAGGAGTTCATCGCACAGCCCTTCCAGCTCAGGCGCGTGGGCGAGCTGGATGGTGTTGCCAGCAGCAGTTGCTGAAGTGAAGTACAGGTAGATGCCTTCCGGCGCACCAATTACGGCACCTGCTCGAACCGCGGATTCGCCACCGGCGGGGACGATGGCATCGTTGCATTCGACCCAGCTAAACGGGTCGCCGTCGCTGACGTTGTGGCCCCAGCGGCTCGGGGCTTCGGGTGTGGGGCGGTATTGGTAGAAAATATGCCAATTGTTTTCTCCTTCGCGCCCGTCGAAAATGACACCAGCTGGCCCCTCGAGGATGCCACTGTCTGCGGTGACGTGAAGTTCTGGTCGGAAAGTACTCATCGTTAAGTGGTGTTCACCCCTGCGTTATTTCGTGAGTTGTTCGTAGATCTTGACGGTGTCTTGCGCAATTGTCTTCCACGAGAAGTCATTGCGGGCGCGCGTCAGGCCAGCTTGGCCCAGCCTTCGGGAGAGATCCTTGTCACCAGCCACCCGGTTGACTGCCTCGGCGAGATTCCGCTCGAAGGCTTCCGGCTGCGTTTTGTCGTAGTCAACGAGCACACCCGTCTCACCATCCACGACGACCTCCGGGATGCCACCCACGCGAGATGCCACAACAGCGGTTTCGCATGCCATGGCCTCCAAGTTCACGATGCCAAGCGGCTCGTAGATTGACGGGCACACAAAGACGTCGGCTGCGGAGTAGACCTCGCGGATCTTTTCTGCCGGCAACATGTCCTGTACCCAGAACACACCATCGCGCTCAGATTGTAGCTTTTCGACGAGCCCCTTCGTCTCTGCGGCGATCTCCGGTGTATCAGGCGCACCTGCGCACAGCACGAGCTGGACGTCTTCCTCAAAGTGCGACGCCGCCTTGAGGAGGTGCGCGACGCCCTTTTGGCGCGTGATTCGACCGACGAACGCGACGATCGGCTTCGCCGGGTCTACACCGAGGTCTGTCAGGACGGTTCCCTCGGTGGGGTACCACTTTGCCGGATCGATGCCGTTGAGTACGACGTGAATCTTGTCCGCCGGGATGCTCGGGTAGGCACGAAGGATGGCTTCTTTCATACCCGCGGAAACGGCAATGACTGCGTCCGCATTCTCGAAAGCGTTCTTCTCGCTCCACGAGGAAACGTTGTAGCCACCGCCGAGCTGCTCGCGCTTCCAAGGGCGGTCAGGCTCGAGAGAGTGCGCAGTGACAACGTGCGGAATGTCGTAGAGAAGGCCTGTGAGGTGGCCACCGAGCCCGGCGTACCACGTATGGGAGTGAGCCACGTCAACATTGTTGGCGGCGTGGGCGATCCGAAGGCCCGTCGATAAGGTCTTGATGGCACCGTTCGCGTTTTCAAGGGCAGGGTCAACCCCGTGGACGTAAACGTCCTTCATGTCGCGGGGAGTGCCCATGCAGTGAACATCGACGTCAACGATCTCCCGCATAAAGCGAGTGAGCTCTGTGACGTGGACTCCGGCTCCCCCGTAAATCTCGGGAGGATACTCTTTGGTCATCATTCCGACTCTCATACCGCCCGAGCATAGTGACGAATTCACGTCGGTGCAGGAAAGCAAAAACTGAAATGTAGCGCTGCCCACTTTAGGAGGCAAAAGGCTGCAAGGTCACGAAGTTTTCAATAGGCTCGGAAGCGTGAGAAGTCAGCCTAGAGTACTTGCAATTGTCCTTGCCGGTGGCGAAGGGAAGCGCCTGTTTCCGTTGACCGCGGACCGAGCTAAACCGGCCGTTCCTTTTGGAGGCAACTATCGATTAATTGATTTTGTTCTGTCGAACTTGGTCAACGCTGGGTACATGCGAATCGCAGTGTTGACACAGTACAAGTCGCACTCGCTGGACCGGCACGTGGCGACGGCTTGGAACGTATCTGGCCCGACTCCGCAGTACATCGCATCGGTGCCGGCGCAGCAACGTCGTGGCAAGCGCTGGTACAACGGCTCTGCAGACGCGATTGTGCAGTCGCTCAACCTCATTTACGACGATAAGCCGGATTACGTGCTGGTCTTTGGCGCAGACCACGTCTACCGGATGGATCCTTCGCAGATGGTGGAGAACCACATCAAGTCAGGCAAGGCTGCAACGGTGGCCGGTATCCGCGTGCCTCGATCAGAAGCTACGGCGTTCGGCTGCATCCAGTCCGAAGAGGACGGCACCATCACCGAGTTTTTGGAGAAGCCCGCGGATCCACCAGGAACCCCGGACGATCCGGATATGACGTTCGCTTCGATGGGTAACTACGTATTCTCTACGGAACCACTGATTCAAGCGCTGCTCGAGGACGAGCAGAACGAGGACTCTGATCACGATATGGGTGGCGACATCATCCCGTACTTCGTGCGCAAGGGCGAAGCAAATGTGTACGACTTCTCGCAGAACGAAGTGCCCGGCGCGACAAAGCGCGACAAGGGATACTGGCGAGATGTCGGTACGATTGATTCTTTCTACGAGGCGCACATGGACCTCATCTCTTCGTACCCAGTGTTCAACTTGTACAACTCGACGTGGCCGATTCACTCCACAGAGGACGGCAACCTTCCACCAGCGAAGTTTGTCGTGGGAGGTATCGCACAGGAGTCGATGGTGGCGTCGGGATCAATTATCTCGGGCGCTACCGTACGCAATTCAGTGCTTTCCACGGATGTGCGTGTTGAGGAAGGCGCGACCGTTGAAGGTTCTGTGCTGATGCCAGGTGTGCGCATCGGTAAAGGGGCGGTGGTCCGCCACTGCATCCTCGATAAGAACGTCTATGTAGCTGACGGTGAAATTATTGGCGTCGACCTTGAAAAGGACCGCAAACGCTACACTGTTTCGGACAACGGCGTAGTGGTCGTCGGCAAAAATCAGGTGGTTCAGGAATAACTGACACTCATAGGCAAGGCCCGCTCGAAGCTCAGCGAAGTTCGAGCGGGCCTTGTTCGTGCGTACGTAGAGCTAGCGCTTCGTAATGATGGTCAGGCCACCGTCGAGAGGCAGGCGAGCTACGAGCGCTCCGTGGTCGGCGGCGAGGCTGCTCACGTACCTATCTGCCTCTCGTGCTGCCTCGGTTTCGCGGTCCCTGCGTGTCGAATCGCTGACGGTACCGTCCAGCAGAGAGTCGGCGAGAATCAGCGTGCCGCCCTCGCTGAGGAGCGGCCAGGCGGCATCAATAACCGCGGTGAACTCGATCGGCGAGACATCCGCGTAAACGAGGTGGTAGGCGTCGTTCGCAAGCCTGCCCATAACCTCAAGCGGGCGCGCGGTGAGGAAACGTGTGCGGGAGGTTGGGTACTCGGCGGCACGGAATGCCTCCTTTGCGCCGGTTTGTAGCGTGACCTCGGGTTCGATGCAGGTAAGCGATGCGCGCTCTGGAAGACCACGCAGCAGGTGGAGCCCGACGACGCCCGCAGCCGGAGTGATGGCGACTGCGCCTTGCGACTGACCACTTGGGCAGGCTGCAGCGAGCGTCGAAAGTAACGTGCCGACGATGACCGACGGCGCACGGACTCCGTTCTCCTGCGCTTCTACGCTGGCGTACTTCAACGCTTCGCGGAAAGCAGCAGGGAACGGCTGTTGCTCGGCATCAGTGAAAGACTGATGGATGTAATTTGTCAACTGATCAAAAGCGGTCGCACTCACAGCCAACATCATAACCAGAACTGTCCTCACAGCGTGTGTGCTACGCGCATGCAGTAACCTTTACGAATTTTCCTTTGGTGAATGCGATTTCAATCTGCCACAATATGAAGCATGCAACCTGATGATGCTGCCGCCCAACATGATTCCGTCGCGCCCGAAGATTTGCGCGGTACGGCTGCATTTGATGCTGGGGTGGGGGCGATGCCTTCGTGGGCTGAGCTCGTCGCAGAGCACGCCGACAGTGTGTATCGCCTTGCGTACCGTCTTTCAGGTAACCAGCACGACGCGGAAGATCTTACGCAAGAAACCTTCATCCGCGTGTTCCGTAACTTAAAGAGTTACCAACCGGGTGCGTTCGGTGGCTGGCTTCATCGGATTACAACGAATCTGTTCCTTGATATGGTGCGCCACCGGGCGAAGATCCGGATGGAAGCACTCCCGGAAGACTATGAGCGCGTTCCCGGCACTGATATGACTCCGGAGCAGGCGTATAACGTCGCGCACCTCGATCCTGCCCTGCAGCACGCACTCGATGAATTGAGTCCGGACTTCCGCGTTGCCGTGGTGCTTTGCGATGTCGTCGGTATGACGTACGAAGAAATCGCTGAGACGCTTGGAGTCAAGATGGGTACCGTCCGTTCACGCATCCATCGCGGTAGAACTCAGCTGCGTGAATCGCTCGAGGAGCAGGCGCGGCATGACGTCGCCACCGAAGAGTTAATTCGACTACGCTAGGGCGCGAGATAGTGGTTGACTACGGATGCGAAAGGAGCGTTACCGATGCGAGCGTTTTGTTCCACTGAGCATTTGAACCCTGAAGCAATTGCAGCTTTCGCAGACGGTGAACTTTCGCGCTCTGCAAGCCGTCGCGCTATGAAACATATGTTGGAGTGCCCAGAGTGCTTCCAAGATGTTCTTGTGCAGCGGCGAGCGTCCGCACGTGTAAAGGCCTGCAAGGATGACGACCTGCGAGCCCCAGATTCGCTGGTGGCGAAGCTCAGCGGCCTGTGCCACGAGATGCAACCTGCCGAGCCTTGCGGTGAAGATGCTCATCACAAGGAACGATCACCGATTGTGGCCGCCGTTGACGCCACGCTTCGGGCGCTGCGGCACCGAGAGTAGGATGTGATCCGTGTTTTCCAGTATTGGCTGGGGTGAAGTCTTTTTCATCCTGATCATCGGCCTCATTGTGATTGGTCCGGAGCGGCTCCCAAGCGTTATCGAGGATGTCCGCGCAGCCATTTACGCTGCGCGCAAGGCGATCAACAACGCGAAGCGGGAGCTCAACGGTGAGCTCGAGGAGTTTGAGGAGCTACGCAAGCCACTGGATACGGTGTCGCAGTATGCGTCGATGGGGCCAAAGCGCGCGATGGCGAAGTTTTTCTTCGAAGATGACGAGGAATTTCTCGAAAGTTTTGATCCGCGCAAAATGATGGAAGACGATGCGCCTCTGGCTCGCCAACCATCAAAGCCACAGTCCCGGGCAAAGAAAGGGCCGGAGGACGGGGGACAGCCCAGTGGAGGGGGATTCTCCTGGACTGACGTTACCTAGTTCCCACCGATCTATTCGTCAGTGTGCTTCACACCAAGGTTGAGGGACTTGCCAGCAAGTGAGTTACGGCGAATCTTCAGCTTGGTGACGATCTCCTGGATCGCCGCAGCGGCAGGGGAGTCTGGTTCTGCTGTGACGACAGGGGTTCCGGTGTCACCGTTTTCTCGTAGCTTCGGATCCAACGGGATGGAACCTAGCAGCGGCACGTCACTATCTGTGAGCGCGGTCAGGCGCTCCGCAACCTGCTGGCCACCACCTTCACCAAAGATATTCATGACGGAGCCGTCAGGCATGACCATCCCGGCCATGTTCTCGATGACGCCAGCAATTCGCTGCTCAGTCTGCTGAGAAATTGTGCCGGCACGCTCAGCGACCTCAGCTGCGGCTGCTTGCGGAGTGGTAACAATGAGCAGTTCGGCATTTGGAATCAGCTGCGCCACTGTGATCGCCACATCGCCGGTCCCCGGTGGAAGGTCAAGGAAGAGTACGTCAAGATCGCCCCAGTACACATCAGACAGGAACTGTTGGATTGCGCGGGTGAGCATCGGTCCACGCCAAACCACAGGGGCATTGCCCTCCACAAATTGCCCCACAGAGATGTGGCGCACGCCGTGTGCGATCGGTGGCATGATCATTTCTTCGACCACAGTCGGCCCCATGTCGGAAGAGCCGAGGAGACCAGGGACGGAGTGCCCGTAAATGTCGGCGTCGACAATTCCGACGCTGAGGCCCTGTGCTGCCATTGCAGTGGCCAAGTTCACTGTCATCGAGGACTTGCCGACGCCACCTTTGCCTGAAGCTACCGCGAACACCCGGGTGCGCGACGACGGGTCAGCGAAAGGGATGTCGGGCCCGGGCTGCTGTGCACGCAGCTTCGAGGCCATTTCGCGACGCTGCTCCGCGCTCATAGTGTGAAGCGTGACTGTCACGTTCTCCACGCCGTCGATTTCCTCTACGACTGCGCGGACGTTGCCCTCGATGGTGTCACGCATCGGGCAGCCCGCGATGGTGAGGTAAATGCCGACGGTGACGTTGGGGCCGTCGATACGTACGGACTCCACCATCCCGAGTTCGGTAATGGGTTTTCCAATTTCGGGATCGTCAACGCGAGCAAGCGCTTCGCGGACCTGGAATTCTGAAATGAGTTCTGCGTTTGCCATAACGGGCTTCAGTATAGTCAGAGAAGCTGGATGTTCATACGAGCAGAGGAGTGACAACGAATGGCCCAACTCAACAACAACCGCCTGGTAGCGCGCGAAGTGCCAACAGGGTGGCCGGTAGGCAGTTTTAATACCTACCAGGAGGCACAAGAAGCAGTTGACACGCTGTCGGACAAGGAATTTCCGGTAGAGAAGCTCACAATTGTCGGTGTGGACTTGATGCAGGTTGAGAGTATTACGGGCCGCCTCACGTGGGGCAAGGTACTTGGTGGCGGCGCACTATCGGGCCTGTGGATGGGCATGTTCATCGGCATCATTTTCTCGCTGTTCGCGGAAGAAGGTGGGTGGGGCATCTTCGCCTCGTGCGTCGCGATGGGTGGCGTGTTCGGAGCAGTTTTCGCAGCTATCGCTTACGCGTTTACAGGTGGAAAGCGTGACTTCGCCTCAGCGACAAGCATCGTCGCACGCCGATACGATGTGCTTTGCGCACCTGACGCTGCGCGTCGAGCCCGCGACATGATCGCCGCAATGCACCCACAGCGCGTCACTGGACGGCCAACTGAGCCGTCGGCCACCGATAGCGACGCCTCCGAAGACAACGCAGCGCGCTAGACTAACTCTGTTTTCCAGGCTCGTCTGAGCACACTACGAAGAAGGTATTTATGGTGTCCCTGCGTCCTCTCCGTACACTGATTGCTGCGGCACTGGCAACGAGCCTTGTCGGCGGGTTGACTGGCTGCACAGATGACTCGCTTTCACCGGTGAAGTTTGTCAACGGCGAATCCCGCGGCAACATCGTCAAAATCGGAATTGATACCTCAGAACCTGAACAGGTAGTGCTGGGGGAGATCTACTACGAGATCATTACAGCGATGGGACATCCTGCCGGGGTAGTCCCGTTCAATGACGTGTACTCCCGAAATGCAGCCGAACTGCTGCAAGAAGAAGACGTCGATATGGTCGTTGCGTGCTCTGGTGTTCTGTTGCAAGCGCTAGACGCACACGGAGCGAAGGAGCTCGACAACGATATAGCGCACGATCGTCTCGACGGTGCGGATCCGTCAGAAGCGACGTTCGCTCTTCTTGCGGGTGCGCTGCCCGGCAACATCCAATCGGTTGACCCTTCCCCTGCGCAGGGCTGTGCGTCGCACGTGGAGCTCGAGCACCTTCCTAACAGCGTCATCCCGCTGTTCTACAAATCAAAGTTTGCTCGCAAGGAAGTCAGGCGCATCAACGCGATGACGCGCGTGCTCAGCACAGCGCAGTTGGAAGAGATGAGCGAGGAAGTCGCGCAGGGCAAAGAACCGCGCGTTGTTACTGCGGATTGGCTCCGTGAATACGCCAGCATCAACGTTGAAAACCCAGATGCCAACGGCGGGGAAGCCGAGGCGACAGCTACTCCCTAGGCGCAAGCCAAATGAGTGAATCCTCAACAGGGAAGCGCCCCAACCGCAGTAAGCGGTTGGGGCGCCATTGCGTGTAAGCGCTACTTACTTCGCAAACGCCTCATCCAGCAGAGTCTTCTCCTCTTCCTGGTGGACCTTCGCCACGCCGGTTGCAGTGGTCGACTGCGCACGGCGAGAGACGCGGACCATTTCAGGCATATCCGGAATCAGTGTGCGCAGGTGCTCGTTGTAGAACGGCCATGCGCCTTGGTTAGCGGGCTCATCCTGAACCCAGCGAATTTCCTTCGCGTTCGGGTAGTTCTCGAACGCATCCCGGATGCGGTTGAATGGAATCGGGTGCAGCATCTCGATACGGATGATGGCGACATCGTCGCGCTTATCCTTCTTACGACGCTTCTCCAGTTCGTAGTAGATCTTGCCGGAACACAGCAAGATCGTGGTGACCTTGTCGTGATCTGCGCCGTCAACCTTGACGTTGCCACGCTGTACGAACTCGGGGTCGTCGATAACTGACTGGAACTTGTCCACCTCGATGAAGTCTGCAGGCTGCGAGACCGCCGCCTTGTTACGCAGCATCGACTTCGGGGTGAAGACGACGAGCGGGCGCTTCATCTCACCGAGCGCCTGACGACGCAGCAGGTGGAAATGGTTTGCCGGGGTAGACGGCTGGGCAATCGTCATCGAGCCCTCGGCGACCAGCTGGAGGAAGCGCTCGATACGGGCGGAGGAGTGGTCCGGGCCCTGGCCTTCGTAGCCGTGCGGCAGGAGGGCAATCATGCTGGAAAGCTCGCCCCACTTGGTCTCGCTGGAGGACAAGTACTCGTCGATGATGGTCTGTGCGCCATTGGCGAAGTCGCCGAACTGTGCCTCCCATGCGACGACAGCGTCCTTGTTGCCAAGGGTGTAGCCGTACTCGAAGCCCATACCTGCATATTCGGTCAGTGCAGAGTTGAACACCTCGAAGCGTCCGCCGTTGTCTTGTTCTTCCGCGTTTGCGTCGAGTGGGTTGTACGGAGTGCCGTTATTCGGGTCGTAGAGCACCGCGTGGCGCTGCGTGAACGTACCGCGCTGTGAGTCCTCACCTGCAAGGCGGACAAACTTGCCCTGCTCTGCAAGGGAACCGAAAGCGAGCAGCTCGCCCCAGCCCCAGTCGATGTCGCCGTTTTCGAAGGAACCACCGCGCTTCTTGAGCACGTTGTTCAGGCGCTTGTTCGGCTCGAATTCCTCAGGCAGCTTGCCGTACGAATCCGCAAGGCGCTTGAACGTATCCTCGCTGATCGAGGTGTCCAGGCCACGAGTGAGCTTCTGCGAGTCCGTGATGCCGGTCTGCTCGCTTGGCTTGCCCTCAGCGGACTTGACGTCAGAGAAGACTGCGTCAAGCTGATCGTGGAAGTCCTGTGCCGCGATCTTGGCTTCTTCCTGCGTGAGGTCGCCACGGCCGATGAGGTCCTTGGTGTAGCGGGTACGCACCGAGTCGTGGGAGTGGATGCGGTCGTACATCACTGGCTGCGTCACGGTCGGGTCGTCTGCCTCGTTGTGGCCGCGCAGACGGTAGCAGATGAGGTCGATGAAGACGTCCTTGCCGAAGGCGCGGCGGTATTCGGTTGCCAGGTGAGCAACCCAGGCGGCTGCCTCCGGGTCGTCGCCGTTGACGTGGAACACTGGGCAGTTGAAGCCCTTGGCCAGGTCGGTAGCGTAGTAGGAGGAGCGGCCAGAGTCAGGGGTAGTGGTGAAACCAATCTGGTTGTTCACAACGATGTGGACGGTGCCACCAACGGAGTAGCCAGGGAGGCGAGACAGGTTCAGCGTCTCCTGTACGATGCCGAGGCCAGCGAATGCGGCGTCGCCGTGCAGCATAATCGGAACTACTGGATTGTCGTCGCGAACACCGTTTTCACGCAGCGTGTCCGCCTTTGCGCGGGCAATACCGACGAGCACTGGGTCAACAGCCTCGAGGTGTGACGGGTTCGCGGCCAGCGAGACCTTGATCTCGCCGTCGCCGAACATCTGGATGTGCTTGCCCTCGAAGCCGAGGTGGTACTTCACGTCGCCAGAGCCACCCTGCTGTGCGGACTGCATGTTGCCCTCGAACTCGTTGAAGATCGTAGCGACAGGCTTGCCCACGATGTTAAACAGCACGTTCAGGCGACCACGGTGTGGCATGCCGATGACAGCTTCGTCGAGGCCTTGGCCAGCGGCGGTATCAATCACCGCGTCCATCAATGGGATGAGTGTTTCCGCACCCTCGAGGGAGAAGCGCTTCTGGCCGAGGTACTTCGTCTGGAGGAAGTTCTCAAATGCTTCAGCAGCATTGAGCTTCTGCAGGATGTACTTTTGCTCAGCATTCGTCGGCTTCGGCATGCCAGCCTCGATGCGCTCGAGCAGCCACTCACGCTCATCGCGGTCGAGAATATGGGTGTATTCAGCACCGACGTGCAGGGTGTAGGCAGCACGTAGGCGACTAAGCACCTCGCGCAACGTCATTGTTTCCTTGCCCCCGAAACCACCTACGTGGAACGTGCGGTCGAGGTCCCACAGCGTCAGGCCGTGGGTTTCCATCAGCAGGTCACGGGAGTCCGGTTGCTGCAGGCCCGGCTGGCGCCAACGAAGCGGGTTCGTGTCAGCAATGAGGTGGCCGCGGGAGCGGTACGCCTCGATGAGCTGCATGACACGGGTGTCCTTGTTCACGCCGGAATTCGGCAGGTCCTTCGCCCAGCGTATCGGGAGGAACGGGATCTCGAGGGACTCGAAGATGGAATCCCAGAACTTATCGTCGACGAGGAGCTGCGAAATATCGCGCAGGAACTCGCCAGACTCTGCACCCTGGATGACGCGGTGGTCATAGGTGGAGGTCAGTGTCACAAGCTTGCCGACGCCCAGCTCCGCCAAACGGTCCTCGCTGGCACCTGCAAACTCTGCAGGATAGTCCATTGCGCCGACACCAACGATGGTGCCCTGGCCCTTTGTCAGACGCGGAATCGAGTGGCGGGTACCGATGCCACCCGGGTTGGTCAGCTGAATGGTTACGCCAGAGAAGTCGTCCATCGTGAGCTTGCCGTCGCGCGCGCGACGCACAATGTCTTCGTAGCTTTCGACGAACTCCGCAAACGACTTGTTCTCGCACTCCTTAATCGCAGCGACGACCAGGGAGCGGGACCCGTCCTTCTGCGGCAGGTCGATTGCTAGACCCAGGTTGATGTGCTCAGGCTGAACTGCGAAGGACTTCTTGCCGTCCTCCTTGTAGTTCTTATTCATGTCCGGGTGGAGCTTGGTGGACTGAATGATTGCGTAGCCAAGGATATGCGTGAACGAAACCTTGCCGCCGCGAGTGCGCTTGAGGTGCTCATTGATCAACGTGCGGTTTTCAAACATGAGCTTGACCGGCATATCGCGCACGGTGGTGGCGGTTGGCACCTCGAGCGATTCGTTCATGTTCTTCGCGATAGCGCGGAACGCACCCTTGAGCTGTTCCTCGCCTGGAGTGACCTTGACACTATCGAGCTTGTCCAACGGGGAAGCGGTCGGCTTCTTGGTGCGCTTTGGAGCTGCTTCGGCGGCTGCGCGGTCTACCTGGGTTTGACGGCCGTCCTGGGTAGGAGCGCTCGTGGAGCTGGTGACGCTCGTCGCAGTCTTCGAGGAACCTTTTGGCGCCGGGGTGTTTGTCACCGTCGGCGGGGTGCCCTTCTTCTCGAAAAGATCGCGCCACTCCGCGTCAACGGAGTTGGGATCCTGTTTGTACTGCTGGAACATCTCCTCAACCAGCCAGTCGTTCTGGCCGAACGTATCTTCGCTGCTCACGGCAGGTGCTCGCCTCTCTTCTTGGGTTGTATGTAACTTTTCAACGACTTTAATTGTCTGGGATTAGGTAGTGCTACCTTACATTCCCGAAAAGCCCTCGTACTTGTGAGATCTACCCCCTTTAGCGGTTGATACACCACAAATGGGCATATCTTCCGTTTTGAGTGAGAAGGGTCTCATGAGAACCGTTATCAATGATACGTCCTCATTCGACAACAAGTATTTGAACGGTTGCTTGCTCGTGATTGATTGATTTCGAACTCTTGAAGAGGTGGGGCGGGCACGTCGACTTTGGCCTGGTGCGTGGGGAAGTGCAGAGTGGGCGTCGAGCAGTATTCACGGTGGCAGCTGTCGAGAAGCGCTCGTGTGCAGTCTCGGGGGGACCAAGAAGGTGGGGCCAAAGCAGGCTCGCGTATTTGAGGGGGCGCTGTGTTTCGGCGGCGGTGCAGGGTGTGGATCTCCAACTAAAGCAGAGGTGCTACCGGGGGTAGGCGAAAGATGGAAGTGCGTGATTCCCGCCTCAGTTTTGGGGGAGTCGGGAATGAACTTCGGAGCCGAAGCTATTTGGTAATTTCTTGCTGATTGGTGTCGCGTACTTTGTCGTCGTCACCAAAGAGTCGGAGTACCCAGCGCAGAAGGTTCTTTGGATTCGCACTGAGGCCAGCCTCCTCCTGGTCAGGCTTTTCCGGAAGAGGGCTCAAGAATTGGGAGGGAGGAGTGCCGAGGGCGACGGCGATGTTATCCATCAGGTGGTCGGCAAGCTTGCGGTTGGCGGCGGTGCCCGCGATCGCGCCGAGCCCCAGAGGCAGCATCTTGCCAATCCATGCTCGGCGGAACCGCTTCGTAAACGACTTCATGGCCACACGAGACAGGATGCCATTGACTTCGGCGAGGCCCGGGCCAGCAAAGCGCGTCAGGACATTTTTCGACGCCAACTCCCTCGGCCGAGCTCGGTCCGCGCCGAGCAACGTGTCAACAATCGCAACGCCCTGGGCGCCCATCATGACCGTGAGCACGCCTGCGCGTCGGCGCTCTTTGTCTTCGATATTGACGTCGCGCAAGTACATGGAGGAGAGGGTGTAAAACGCGGCAAGGTCTAAGAAGACTACCGATTCGCCAGCAACGGCTGCTGCGCCGGTGACGAGCCCTACGCCAGGAACCGCGGCTGCTGCGCCCACGCCTGCACCTGTTGCGGAGACTACGTTTTTAAAATGCTTGTCCATCGTGTGCTGGATTTCCGCAGGACTTTGCTCCGGGTGTTGACGGCGAAGCCAGTTCACGTAAGCCCGAATGGCACCGGACTGAAGATGGACAGCCTTATCTACTGCTGCGATAAACGCTCGGCCTGCTGGGCCTGCTTCCTCCTCGAGGGAGCTTAAGTCTTCAGCACGGGCGTCTTCAATAATTTCGACTACAGGTTCGTCGTCTTCGTGCTTGTCTTTGCGGAACTTTTCTAACATGCTGTGTGTTTTTCTCCTTATTAATTATTGGTACGAGCGTTCATCGTACCCGCCTTAGAAACTCCACGAGAATAGACAGAATTCCGGGCTAGGCTAAAAGGCATGCATCTCAACAGCAACAATCCGCAGGAGCACCTCCAGGTGCAGACCACCTCGGGAATCGTTGCTGGCACTATTGATCCACAAACCGGGGTTCGCACTTGGCGCGGGGTACCCTACGGTGCAGATATGGGCGGTGAGAACCGATTTCGGGCCCCACAGCCTGCGCCTTCGTGGTCAGGTGTGCGCACCACAACCAACTATCGGCCACCTGCGATGCAGACGAATTTCGGGTGGAAAGACACAGTAATCGGCACCGAGGACTGCCTACACGCAGACATCGTTCGGCCTGATACGGACGACGTACTCCCCGTCGTCATCTATTTTCACGGTGGATCGTTCGTAAGCGGATCGAGTCATGAGAAAGTACTCCAGGGGCACTTTCTGGCTAATGCCACCGATATCGTCTATGTCTCCTTAAACTTTCGCCTCGGGGTGCTTGGGTACTTGGATCTGCGCAGTATCGGCGAGGACTGCGCTGCCAACCCCGCCATTTTGGACCAGATCCTCGCGCTGCAGTGGGTACACGAAAACATCGCGGCCTTCGGAGGGGATCCGAACAACGTAACCATCATGGGCGAGTCAGCCGGGGCAGCTTCAGTAATCCATATGATGTGCGCCCCGGCGGCTCGGGGGTTGTTCCACCGGGCAATCGCCCAGTCCACTCCGCTTTCTTCCGTGCATACGAAGGCACAAGCCGCGATGTGGACGTCGACACTTCTTGACGGCATGGGGCTATCGCGACTATCTACCCTCGAGCACCTCCGGGAGGTACCTGCCGAGGAACTGGTTAGAGTGGGGCAGTCCATGCTGTTTACTGGCCGCGAGCTGCGCGAACTGAATTTGAGCTTCATGCCGACGGTCGATGGCACCACGCTGCCAGCTCACCCGCTGGACATGTTCCGCGCCGGGCAACAGGCGCCGGTGCCGTTGATCATCGGGACCAATGCGGATGAGGCCAGCTTTGCAAAGGCGCTGTATCAGCGGACGAAAGCCCGTCAGCGTGCAGCACGCCGCTTGCTCGAGGCGTATGACGCGAAGAACGCGACAGCGGTCATCCAGGCGTATAGCGACGTGAGCCAGCGAACGGACTTCGCCGAGTTTCTCGCTGACGCCGTGTTTTGGGGACCGTCGGTGATCGCTGCAGGGGAGCACCGTAAGGTGGCTCCGACTTGGATGTACCGCTTTGAATACGCATCGGCGACAATGCGGCGGCTCGGGTTGGGAGCAATGCACACAGCCGACCTGATGGCGGTGTTTGGCGATAGGGAAGGTACACGCTCATCGAAGATCGACCGGTTTGGCTCCACCGTTGCGTTTGAAGCAGTAGTTGAAGTGATGCAGCGCAACTGGGGGTCGTTCTTTCATACCGGCGAACCAGGGCCGAACTGGCCCCGCTACGATTTTCGTGGCGACGACCACCCCGGGCGCGCGACCGCGATCATCAACGAACATCCGTCAATCGTGTACGACCCAAAACGTCACAAACGCCGGGCATGGGAGGCTTTTGATATGCGTAGCTGGCAGGGCCGCGAAGCGTGGATGCGCATCATGGGGCCAGAACAGTAGGCTTGGCATCGTCCGCCGGTGACAACCACGATGAGGAAGAGTAGAGGATTCTTCGTGAGCTTTTTAGAAGACATTGCCGCGGCTCTAGACCGTGAAGGTATTGAGTCTCGTGTGCACGATGACACGATGTTTGTTCCTATCACCCCCGAGATTGAGATCCAGTTCGTTGTTATCGACGAGCAACTGCCAGCGGCGAACGTGTATATCGCGGCTGCTGACGTTGATGAAGACGATGAGGACTTTGAAGCAGCATTAGTCGCAGTCATTTTTTCTGCCGAAGATGCTGTGTCTGCTGTCGCTGAGCACATAGCCACTGACGAGGTGGTTACCGTGTTCCGCAGCCTGCTCGAGGCTGCAGATGAACGTATCGCCGGGCTTGAATTCTTTCCGGACGCCGAAAACCATCAACTCGTCTTCGCAGAAGTTGGTACAGAGGCTGAAGTCCACGTGGAGGTCGAAGTTATCGACGCCACAGCCACTGCCCACGTGCAGTTTGTGGTTCCTGGAGACGATGAGGAAGCAGATTCCGAAGAACTTGACTTGGGAAGCTTCACCGACATCGACAGGCTTTTTGATGTCTTGAATCTGGTTGCTGACCAGGCTGAAGACTGGGAGGGTCAGATGCTTCCGCTTGACGACGAACCAGGGCAGTAGCCAGCCGGTTACGCTACGTTCAGTCCGGCGAACAGGGATGAAGGAGAGCGGACGGGGTCGAAGTGGCCGTCGACTAGCCAGACATACGTTGCCGCGTATGGATGTGGCAGTAGATGAAGCATGTCCTCCGTCGCGTCGGGGTAGAGCGCGCGCATCCAACCCTCAGCTACCGCGGGGTTGACCGGCGCACCCGACTGGGCGGTGAATCGTGCTTCGATGATGTACGCGGGACGTGCAGACGCTCCGTAACCTTGCACCATCGCCTGAGCCCGCGGGCCGACTCTCCGCCGCGTAAGCGCAAGGTTGATGTGTTGCTTGTCTATGACTCGCGGCAATGCGATGACCGGCGGGCGCCACGAGCCAGTTGGTCGTGCAAGAGAGCGAGGGTGCTTGACTGTGGCGCTGAGGGCTTGGACGGTGTCGTCAAAGCGATGAATAATTTCTTGAGCAATCGTTGATTCGTAGAACATGCTTCGAAGCGTACGAGAGCAGCTAGACATGGAGTAGCGAAATTGGCCATGTATTCGAACAACCGTGCTAATGTTATTGCGTAATGGGACGCGAACGCGAAGAAAGACTAGTGTTGTCGCTGGTATGACGGAACAAACATATAAGGGCGGCGCGTCACCAAAGCTGCCATCAGTGATATGGGTGCTGTGCACCGCAGCGTTTATCATTGCGCTCGGCTACGGGTTCATCGCCCCGGTGTTGCCACAGTTCGCCGCCAGCTTCAACGTGTCCATGGCGGCCGCTGCAGCGGTGATCTCCGCGTTCGCAGCAGCTCGCTTGCTGGGCGCGCCAGGCGCTGGCGCGCTGGTGGATAAGCTCGGATCACGGCCGGTGTACCTCACCGGGCTAAGCATTGTTGCGACTGCAACCTTTGCCGTGGCGTTTGCTCAGGCGTACTGGCATATTTTGGCGTTGCGCTTTATCGCCGGCTTCGGATCCACGATGTTTACGCTCTCCGCACAGGCCTTCATCGTTCGCGTGATTCCTCCCGGCATTCGTGGGCGAGCGAATGCACTTTATGCATCGTCATTCTTGCTTGGCAACATCTTCGGGCCAATCATCGGCGCTGGCCTCAGTTTCCTTGGATACCGAATTCCGTTCGCAGTCTACGGTGTTGGTGTCGCTCTTGCGGCAACTATCGTGTGGGTTGCTACGTCTCGGCAACACAAGCCAGAGGCGCCGAAAATACAGCGGCCGCCAATGCCACTGCGCCGAGCCTGGAAGCAACCCACGTACCGTGCGTTGCTCGCCGTCGCCTTTACAAATGGTTTTGTGAACTTCGGTGCGCGCGTTTCGGTCCTTCCGCTGTTCGCTGCGGCGATATTTGCAAATGGTGGCGCGGCATCCGGACTTGCGTTGACTGCGTTCGCGCTGGGCACGGGCGTCACGCTGCAGTTTTCTGGTCGGCTGGCTGACCGAATCGGACGTCGCCCTTGCATTCTCGCAGGTCTTGCGGTCTCCGCAATATTCACGGGCACACTCGGACTCGCCACGACAGTGTGGGTGCTGCTGCTGGTCTCGGTGTGCGCGGGTGTTGGCGGTGGACTGATGAGTCCTGCCTCGCAGGCGACGTTAGCTGACATCATCGGCAATGACCGCTCGGGTGGCAAGGTAATTTCTACCTATCAGATGGTGCAGGACTCCGGCCAGATTGCGGCGCCGATTGTGATCGGCTTTCTGGCGGAGGTGTTCGGCTTTGCTATCGCGTTTGGTGCCTGCGGCGTAGTTGCTCTGGTCGCTCTATTGCTCTGGGCAATGTACAGTAAGGAATCTCTGCACAGGTCCACTGCGTAAAGGAGCACGGTGCGAATAATTGTTGACTGCGTCCCAGGGGTCGAGGACACGCTTGCGTTGGCATATGTCGTTGCTGCGCACCATCGTGGGCAGGCTGAATTGGAGTGCGTGACAACCTCAAGCGGTAGCGCCTCAGCTGCGCAATGTGCCCAGCATGCTGCGTGGGTGTTGGCACGCTGTGGCCTGCCCGCTGTTGCGGTCGCAGCAGGTTGTGACGCGCCAAAACATCAACCGACGCGCGATGCTGGTCTGGGCGACGCCCAAGTCCCAGAGCGGTACGTTGCGAATGACTGGGACCTGTTGTGGGCCGACGCGTGCGCGCGAGGTACACGGGACCTGTGCTTGATTTGCACGGGCCCGTTGACAAACCTCGCCGAGTTTTCACGGCGCTACCCCGAGTACTTCGACGCACTTGAGCACATCGTTGTGTCTGAATCCAGCCTTCTACTCGACCGAGAAGCCTCCGATGTGGTGTTGCAGGACACCCCGGTGGCGATCACCGTCTGTGCAGCACCGGAAACGTTGGGGCAGGTAGATGTGCAACGGTGCGCACCGCTGGCAGAAGTCGGGGCCACCGCGGTTACTGGCGTTTCGCTTCTCGCGGCCCAGGTCGCGCTAGGTGATATCCAGACTGGTGGGCAGTGTGTGACGCTCGCGCCTGCCGAGGAAGATGATGACCCGAACGCGCTGGTGCTCGACACCGCGGATGTAGACGAAGAGGACGTCGTCAAGCTTTTCGACGCCTGCTGCGCCACGTTTGACGCTCTTGCACGCGGCGATGATGCTCTGGACGTAACGAGGCACCTCCGGGCGGAGGACTAACGCAGACAAAACGCCCGCCGGGGTGTGTCCGGCGGGCGCAATCGAAGGGTATGGGAAAGGCTTATGCCTCGGTGAGGCCAGCTTCGACCATCACGCCACGAAGGGTGTTGGCGGAGTGATCGAACTTTTCCTTCTCGCTATCTTCAAGGTGCAGCTCGACAACCTCGCGGACACCGTTGCGGTTGATAACAGCCGGGGTGCCGATGTAGATGTCTTCCTGACCGTACTGGCCTTCAAGGAGAGCAGAGACTGGCAGTACGACGTCCTCGTTCATCAGGATTGCGCGGGTGATGCGGGCAAGGCCAGCACCGATACCGAAGGACGTGGAGCCCTTGGCTTCGATGATCTTGTAGGCGGCATCGCGGGTTGCGACGAACATCTCGTCGATGCGCTCGTAGATCTTCGGATCGGTTTCTGCTTCCTTCTCCAGACGACGACGTAGCGAAACGCCAGCGACGGAGCCGGATGCCACGACAGGCAGCTCGGTGTCGCCGTGCTCACCGATGATGTAGGAGTGGACAGAGCTTGCGGAAACACCGAAGTACTTGCCGAGGTTGCAGCGCCAGCGTGCGGTGTCCAGGATGGTGCCGGAACCCACGACCTGTGCGGAGGAAAGACCGGTCTGCTTCCAGGTGGCGTAGGTCAGGACATCGACAGGGTTGGTTGCAACCAGGTAGATGCCGTTGAAGCCGTTGGCCATCACTTCCTTGTTGATGGACTCGAAGATCTTCACATTGCGGCCCACGAGCTCAAGGCGGGTTTCGCCGTCGCGCTGTGCAACACCTGCACAGTTGACGATGAGCGCTGCGTCGCGGCAGTCCTCGTAGGTGCCGACCGTGATCTTGGTGTTGTGGCCTGAGTACGGCATTGCGTGGTTGAGGTCCTCGACCTCACCCCACGTCTTCTTCTCGTTCAGGTCGATAATTGCGAGGTGGTCGCAAATACCCTGGTTGAGGATTGCGTATGCGAACGCGACGCCGACATCACCAGCACCAATCAAGACAATCTTGTTGCCTGGCGTGATGTTGTTCGACGGGGTGGACGGATTGGTGATAGTCATATGATCTCTCCTGAATCCAGTAAAACTATGTTCCGCTACCCATCATTGCAGATTTTCCGCCACAATGGGAATACCAATCGAAATATGTAACCAAGATAACGGAAATAGGCGGGCATAACCGGGCATTGATGGCTTTGGGGTATTAAAAGGGGAGGCGTGGCGCACGATGGAGTGAGTCGGCGCCCGTGGCGATTCGCCAAGTTTGACCTTCGATATCTACTGCAGGACCAACAAAATGCGGTTCAGCTGGAGTTACTCGTACGGCGAGGCTATCGCCATTCTTGCAAATCGGAAGGCAGAGGGCCTCTGCGATAGCTTGGTGGCGCCGGTAGTCCCCAAGGATCAAGATGCCTTCCTCCTGGAGGCGTGACCTTGATCCGCCGTTGTATCGAATGCGCTTCATTGGGTCTTTCTGCTGAGCGACAGTGTAAATGATGCCGCGCGGAATGAGCACCTGCTGGATTGAGCGAAACAACATGTCGAGGCGCTGTTGCCCAGAAGGCAATTCCATAATTTTGGCGACAGTTTCCTCATCCGCATGGAGGAGCACGTTATTCGGGTACGGGTGATCGAACCAGGCCCACGCAATTTTGTTGCGTGCTGCTGCCATGATGGTTCGCTTGCGGTCACGGTTTCCACCTGCGGTGAGGATGTCGTCGGTGATTTTGACGAAGCCTACTCGGAAAGTGGAAGTAACCTCATTTGCGTGGCAGAGCATGGCGTGGTGGCCAACTGCTTCCATCGGGATCATCCAGCCGTAGGGGTTCTTGGAGTATTTACAGTCAACTTCATGGCCGAGGATCTTGAAATCCATCTTGTCGCCGTCCGTGATAGTGCCGTCAAACCCTCGGCGAATGTTAATTTCAACCAACGATCCAATGTGGGCAAGTTCTGTCTTGCTCAGCTGCGCTGGGTCGAACCGGCCCGTGTGCTGGCCGTCATAGGCCTGGTCGAAAGTTTGTCGAAATATTCTTCCCATTGCTTCGCCGTCGGGAAACTCGTTACGGAAGAGCTCGGCGAGTTCATGGGAAAAATCGCCATCAAGGTTGTGTGTCATGGGCAGATCCTATGCGTGCGTTTGAAGCGCCAGTTGTGGGGCCACCTCGGGGGCTTTCGTTACGGCATTGCAGGAAAGTAGTGCGTCCTTGATTGCGGTGCCGATTGCAGCCGCAACCGGTGGCGGAAATGCATTGCCGACTTGGCGCCATTGGGCGGTCTTGCCACCTTGCCAATCCCAATCTTCAGGGAACCCTTGGATAACGCCGCCCATCCGCACAGTAAGGCGGGGAAGGTTGTCCGGGTCATCGACAGGGAAGTCGGGGCCTGGTGCGCTGTCTGCGATCGAAGTTCCTCGGATGCCGAGCTTCTTCCATGCTGCCTTTGCTCGAGTCGGGCCAACGTCTGGTCCACCGTGCTTCTTTGATCCGCCAACGAGCGTCGGTGCTACCGTATCGGCTTGATCTGCCCATGCGTCCGCTCCCGGCCAGCCATTTTCTCCCATTAGGTGGCGAAGTGCGCTACCAACGGATGTGTGATGCATATTCGGGGTTGGCCATTCGAAGTGCTCGGCAAACTCGTGTTTCAGGGCTACCAAAATAAACCGTGGGCGCAGTTGGGGGACACCGAAGTCTGCCGATTGAAACAGTGACCAGTAGGTGGTGTAACCCATCCGATTGAGCTCACTGACAATTTCATTGCGGTAGGAATCAAACCGCTTTTGGCCAAGGCCTCGGACGTTCTCCAGCATGACGGCTTTTGGATTGATTTCTCCTACCAGTCGTAGGGCTTGCGGGAACAGATCACGCTCGTCGTCTGCGCCGAGCTGTTTTCCCGCGATGGAAAAGGGCGGACACGGAACGCCACCTGCAAAGAGATCGACCTGATCGCGCCATACGGTGCCGTCGAAGTCATGTACATCCATTTCGTGTACTGGCCACGGATGTGGATGGTCACAGCCGCGATTGGCTCGCAGTGTCTCTGCTGCCCAGTTGTCGATTTCCACCACGGCTAGATGCTGGAAACCTGCTTGCTCGAGCCCAAGTGCTTGGCCTCCAGCGCCAGCGCAGATCTCGATAGAGGTCAACGTGGGCTCGGAAGTAACCGTAGACAGGCGCATCGCGTCTCCTTCTGGCTAAAACTTGGAATATGTAGGCATAGGATAGCGTGCACAGCAGACAATGGATACTTTTATTCGAAATTATGTGCTACTTCATCTCGTAAGTGACGTGCGCTGCCGCAACTGCCTTTGGGCGCCCGGTGACAAAGTAGAGCACAGTCATGATTACCACGAACGCAACGCCTACGGCGAGCGCCATGTGATACTGCGGCAGCCACACCATGATGCCGAATGTGAACAAGATGAAAATGATCGCGAACCACTGCCCGTAGGGCCAGAACGGTACAGGGAAGCTCAAGGTCTCGCGCTCTGCCGCGGACATGTTGCGGCGAGATGCGACGTGTGCCAGCAGGATCATCAGCCACACAAACACGGTTGCGAAGGTGGCCAGCGCTGCGATGGTCTCGAAGATGTTCGGATAGAGCGCGTTGAGCACCACGCCGATGATGAGTACGAGCAACAGGGTAATGGTCGTCATTACTGGGATGTCGCGGATGGTGCGCTTCATGATCTTCGGGGCTAGGCCTTCCTTCGCCAGGCCAGTAAGAACGCGCCCAGTGCCGAACAGGTCTGCATTAATTGCAGAAAGGGCAGCAGTGATGACCACCAAGTTGAGCAGTGCAGCGGCCCAGTTCACGCCAAGTGTGTCAAAGATCTGAACGAAGGGGCTTTCTTCACCAGTCATTGCACGCCACGGGTTGAGCATCAAGATAACCAGGATGGCGAGGACATAGAACAGAAGGATGCGCAGCGGTACGGTGTTGACGGCCTTCGGGATCGAGCGGTCCGGATCGTCTGCTTCGGTGCCGGCGACGCCGATGATCTCAGTTCCGCCGAAGGCGAAGAGTACGAGGATGAACGCTGCGATCATGCCTTCGATGCCGTTCGGGAAGAAGCCACCGTCGTTCCAGAGGTTAGAGATTCCGGTCGTCTCTGGGTCGGTACCCAAACCAAATGCGAGGATGGCAGCACCGCCGACGATCATCGCCATTACGGCGACGACCTTAATGAGCGTGAATGCGAACTCCAGCTCGCCGAACCAGCGCACGGATGCGAGGTTCGCCGCACCAATGACCAGCAGGGTAGTGGTAATCCATACCCATGCTGGGGTGTCCGGGAACCAGAACTTCATATAAATGCCGATGGCAGTCAAGTCCGCAAGGCAGACGATCATCATCTCGAATGCGAACATCCACCCGGTAATGTACCCGCCCAGGCCACCAAGGTGCTCCCTGGTGTACACCGCGAACGACCCACGAACCGGGTGCTGCACACTCATCTCGCCCAGGGCGCGCAACATAAAGTAGACGACGGCCCCTCCGAGTAAGTATACGAGGAGCACCGAGGGGCCGGCGGCCTGAATCGCGCCGGCGGAGCCGTAGAAGAGCCCGGTGCCGATCGCCGAGCCGAGGGCGATGAAGTGGATATGGCGGTGTGTAAGCCCCTTGGGCTTCGACGAGCGGGAAGTCATGGCAGACATCATAACGTTTAATTACGCTGCTCTGTAAATTATTCACAGGTAATTCTGTGAGTTCGGTCGCGTTTTCAGGCAGCGCTACTGTGCAGTATCAGCATCACGCTTCCGTGAGCGTGCAACTGCGGCAACTACCAGTGCGATAACGACGGCGGCACCGGCAGTGATGAGCATCCACGTCGGCGTACCGCCGTCATTTTCTGTGGGGGTCGTTTCGGCCGAGTCTTCCTTGGCGGAGATTTGCTCACGGATCCAGTCCGCCTGCGAAGCAACTGGCGCAAACGCAACCTTCGGGCTCACTCCTTCCTCAGCGGAGTCCGGGTTGTCTGGATCCATAAACAGTGATGCGGACGCGATGGCTGCGACCTTGCCCTCACTGAAGAGCGCGCCGCCGGAATCACCGGGCTGGGTTGCTGCCCCACCTTTCATGGTGGCTTCGACGCCGTCGGTGCCGTCAAACAGAATCATCGGGGTTGGGCCGTCGACGGTAGCGTCTGCGTACGGAAGGGTGCGTCCGGCACCAGAGCCATCAGAGGACCAGCCGTAGAAAGTAGCGTCGCTGCCTGCAGCTGGGATATCGCTAGCAAGCTCAGGATAAGCATCGAGTCCGAGGTCCTCAGAGGTGTGTAGCAGCGCGATATCGCCTTTCGGGGTGGTCATCCACTTATCGACGTCATAAAACTTCTGGTTATCACCCTGGCCAGTACGCACGGACCCACCAGCTTGTGGCAGGTGGTCCATACAATGGCGCGCAGTAATAACCCAGTGGGACGCAATGGCGGTACCTGTGCACACGCCGGTGTCTGGGTCATCGTCCGCGGTGCGGACGGAGACTACTGCGTTGGACTCTGCCGAAGGCTCAGCGAACGTATCGGACTGCATTGCCAATGCAGGTGCTGCCGGGAGTGCTACGAGCGCGGCAGCGACGCAGGAGCTAAGAATACGAGTGGAAGTGTGCAGTTTCATGAGTTTTCCTTTTCTTTAGTGTTGGAGCGGAGGAAGATCGGTCCGGGTTGCGCGAGCCACGATCATGCGCATCGCGGCCTCGAGTGGTCCACGGGCGTAGAAGCTGCGCCACAGCACAGCGAAGGCGAAAGCAACTGCCAGCGTGAGTACTGCGTATACCACCCCGCTGTGGCCGTTGGCCGTGACAACGTGTGCGCAGTACACCGTCAGAGGCATCCGGCCCATGTCACAACCAAACGGAACAAACTGTGCGAGGATGAGACACAGCGCAGTGATACCAGTCGCGACGGCGCACTCGCTGATCACTGAAATGAGTCCCCCGGTGTGCCCATTCGGATCGATCGCGGCGATGAATAGGCCAGCACCTGCCGTGTTGAGGTGCAGCCGAGCTGCAATCACCGCAGGCAGCACCGCCGCCGCGATAATGACTGTGACCCAACGACGCCATGGGTGGTGGAGGATGACACGCCACGACACCATGCCCGCAACCATGAGTGCCGCCCACGAAAAGACAGGGTAGGGGGCACCGAAGACTGCGGCCGGTAGTGCAACAACTGTCCCGAGCGCCGTCGTTGCAGCCGAAGCAAAGAGCAACCCCGCAAGCAGTAAGCCCAAACGCGCAGTTGGCCAGTGGGGAAGCGTCGCTAAGCAGAGGTAGCAGATGCCAAAGACAAGGAGCACAACCTCGATGTCGCCAGCGAACGGCACGAGGAGCACATGCAGCACAATCAGTAGCGTCCCACGAACATAAAAGCCATGGCGACAGCGCGCGACAGCCTCGCCGCCTACCGCTTGGGCGCGCCGGGCCATCAGCTCCATCGAGATGCCAGCCAGGAACGCGAACGTTGCCGCGGGGAAGCCGTAGAGCAACTGACCCGTGACGCCAGCAGGATGGGTGAGGTGCGCGAAGATCATGGCTGCGAGTGCTACGGCTCGCGCGTAATCAATACCGTGAACTCGCAGATCCGGTGTGGAAGTCTTTGACATGCTCCTCACGCTATGCAGGGCGATGTTGCGAGAGCGTTAACATTGCGACCCCGTAAGAAGCCCCAATTAGAATCACAGCAGAATACAAGAACTCCAACGTGGAAGGGGCTGTTGTGGCTGCACCGCCGAAGATTTTGATCGTTGAGGACGAGACGCTGCTCGCCGATGCGTTAGGCAAAGCACTGCGCCGTGAGGACATGCTCGTTGATGTGCGTTACGACGGCCGCTCCGCGCTCGACCGCCTGGAATCACAACCGATAGATGTGATCGTGCTCGACCGAGATATCCCCGAGGTTCACGGCGACGACGTCTGTGCAACCGTCCGTGAGCTGTACCCAAACACGCGGGTGCTGATGCTCACGGCGTCCGCAACGCTCGAGGATCGTCTCCAAGGCTTCGAGATTGGGGCGGACGACTATCTGACCAAGCCGTTCGAGCTGCCCGAGTTGCTGGCTCGCGTCAAAGCCTTGTTGCGACGAGCCGCACCTGAAACAACCTCGACGCTCACGTGCGGCGACGTCATCCTCGACAGAGGCACTCACCAAGTCCACCGAAGCGGCGCGTCGATTGCGTTGTCGCCGAAAGAGTTCGCGGTGCTTGAAACGCTGATGCGAGCACAGGGGCACGTTATTTCCGCGGAGCAGCTCTTAGAAGAGGCATGGGACGCGAACGCGGACCCGTTCTCCAATTCGATTCGCGTCACTATCTCGCACTTGCGGCGCAAGCTGGGGCAGCCTTGGATTGTGCAAACAATGCCCGGCGCTGGCTACTACGTTGCGGAGGAGCCGTACCAATGAGGCTTTCACTTCGCGCGCGTACGTCGTGGTTGTTCGTGGCAACGGTTTTTACCGCAGGGCTGAGTTTGACTGCGGTGGTGTACCTCTACCTGCGCCTGACTCCGGTACCTGTGCAAGCTGTCATCGAGGGCGTCGGGGGCGTTCCCGGCAGTGACGGAGCATTTATTGATGGGTCCGTGCCCATCTCACACGAGGTGCTCAACGTGATGCTCGGCGCCTCGCTCGTCGCGCTGTGCGTGCTGACGGCGCTCGCCGGCGCCATCGGTTGGTTCGTCGCGGGTGTGTTGCTCAAACCCGTACGTACCATCGCGGCGACTGCACGTCTGGTCTCTGCTGGCGATCTTGATCAGCGGTTCGACTACGAAGGCCCCGCTGACGATGTCGCTGACCTCGCGCACGCACTCGACTCGATGCTGGAGTCCCTCGCGCACTCCATCGCGGCACGGCAACGCTTTGCATCAAACGCGTCCCATGAGCTGAAAACCCCGATCGCTACCATTCAGACCATCGCAGATGTCGCGCTACTAGACCCGAATGCACCTGCAGAGGAGCTACGCGACGCCATCCGCGACATCCGCACCGTGAATGCGTCGTCTGCGGAGATGGTCACGTCGCTGCTGAACTTCAGCCAGGCCGAGGCCAAAGTACTCGAGGCGCGCGACATTGACATCTCAGAGCTCATTACCACTGTCGCCTCGAGCGCCGAAGGTATCGACGCCACCATCGAGCCAGACATTCACGTCCTCGGCGACGTCGTGCTATTGCGCCACGCGATCCAAAACCTCATCGAGAATGCTCGTATCCACGGCGTGGACGGGACTGTGCAGGTGCGTGTTTGCCGGACTGGATCCGGTGATGGGGTCGAAGTGGGCGTCGTCAATGATGGGGACGTGTTGGACCCTGCCACAGTCAGCCAGCTCGTAGAGCCATTTAGCAGGGCGAATGCGCGCGTTGCTGGTGCGCGTCCGGGGCACGGACTAGGGCTGGCGCTGGTTGATACGATTGCGCGTGCGCACCACGGGGAGTTGGAGCTCGAGGCGCGAAGCGCTGAAGTTGGTGGCGGACTCGTGGCGCGGATGACATTGCCAGTGGCGAATAGGAAAATCACTGCAGGGTGGCGTACTGTGGGGAAACAATGATCACTTCCGAAAACGCCACCGGCGGCGAGAAAGAGCCGGATATGAATGTGTCGGAAAATCAGGAAAACCCGCAGGATGTCGCAGCGGATGCTGCACGTGAGGACACCAGGGATGCGGGAGTTTCTGAGGAAACCGGCGCTGCGCAAGACGCAGCCAATGCCGAAACTAATGAGACTGAGCAGATTTTGAGCCTTGCCGACGTCGTCGGTGGCGACGTGGCGGACCTCGCTGGGAGCGAGGCGGACGAGGCCACAGAGGCAGACGAGACCGCTGAAGAGCCAGTGAACGGGTTCGAGAACCTGAATCTGCCTGAAGAAGTCGTGGATGCCGTGAAGAAGGTTGGCTTTGAGCAGCCATCCGCGATTCAGGCTGAAACCATTCCACTGTTGATGGAAGGCCGCGACGTTGTCGGCCTCGCGCAAACGGGTACCGGTAAGACGGCCGCGTTTGCGCTGCCGATCCTTTCGCGGATCAACCGCAAGGAGCGCTACCCGCAGGCACTGATCCTCGCGCCTACACGTGAGCTTGCGCTGCAGGTATCAGACTCCTTCCAGTCGTTTGCAGACCACCTTGGCGGGATCTCCGTGCTTCCGATTTACGGTGGCCAGGCATACGGTATCCAGTTGTCCGGTCTGCGCCGCGGTGCCCAGATCATCGTGGGTACTCCGGGCCGCGTCATCGATCACTTGGAGAAGGGTTCGTTGGACATTTCCAACCTGCGCTTCCTTGTCCTCGATGAGGCAGACGAGATGCTGAACATGGGCTTCCAGGAAGACGTGGAACGCATCTTGGAGGACACACCGGAAGAGAAGCAGGTTGCGCTGTTCTCTGCGACGATGCCGAACGCTATTCGCCGTATCTCGAAGCAGTACCTCGACAACCCGACTGAAGTCACGGTGAAGTCGAAGACGCGCACCAATACGAACATCACCCAGCGTTACCTGTTCACGGCGCACCGCAACAAGCTCGATGCGATCACCCGAATCCTTGAAGTCACTGAGTTTGAGGCAATGATTGTCTTCGTGCGTACGAAGCAGGAGACTGAGGAGCTGGCTGAGAAGTTGCGTGCCCGCGGGTTCTCCGCAGCTGCGATCAACGGTGACATCGCTCAGCAGCAGCGTGAGCGTACCGTTGATCAGCTTCGCGACGGCCGCCTTGACATCCTGGTCGCTACCGATGTCGCTGCTCGTGGCCTGGACGTTGAGCGCATCAGCCACGTGCTGAACTACGACATCCCGAATGACACCGAGTCATACGTGCACCGCATTGGCCGCACCGGGCGTGCAGGCCGTACAGGTGAGGCGATCCTCTTTGTCACTCCACGTGAGCGTCGCATGCTGCGCTCCATTGAGCGCGTAACCAACGCGACCATCGAAGAGATGGATCTGCCGACGGTCGACGAGGTCAACGAGAGCCGCAAGACGAAGTTTATGGACTCCATCACCGAGTCGCTCGAGGCGAGCGAGGTGCAGGTGTTTAGGTCCATGGTCCGCGAATACTCCGCTGCCAACAACGTGCCGATGGACGACATCGCCGCTGCTTTGGCAACGCAGGCTTTGGCGGGTGACGAGTTCCTGATGAAGGAGCCTCCGAAGGACCGTCGCGATCGACGGGACCGTGATCGGTGGGATCGCGACGACCGCCGTGGCCGCGGGCGTGACCGTGATGACCGTCGTGGAGGCCGCAGCCGCTTCGACCACGATTCGGAGAACTTCGACACCTACCGCCTGGATGTTGGCAAGCGCCAGCATGTTCGCCCGGGTGCAATCGTTGGTGCGCTCGCCAACGAGGGGGGCTTGAGCTCCAAGGACTTTGGTCGCATCACTATCGGTGGGGACTTCACCCTGGTTGAGCTGCCGAAGAACCTGGACAGCGCGGTCCTTGATCGTTTGACGGATACCCGTATTTCCGGTCAGCTGATCAATATCCAGCGTGATCACGGTGCACCTCCGCGCGGACGCGGCGGGCGCGGGCGCGGTGGATACGACCGCGATGATCGCCGCGGTGGACGCGGGCGCGGGCGTGGCGGTTACGACCGCGATGATCGCCGCGGTGGACGCGGGCGGGGACGTGGCGGTTACGACCGTGACGATCGCCGCGGTGGCCGCGGGCATGACCGCAGCTGGGACTAAGCGCCCTTGATCCTGAGCGCACCTGCTGAGTAATGACTACTCGGCGGGTGCGTTTTTCATTGCTTGGTTGTGCAGTAGACTGCACTGGCATGAAGTTGAATCGCCGTTTGCTCACGCTGGGGTGGGCGCTTGCGCTCGGAGTGGGCGTCGTAACGAACTTGCCAACTGCGCAGGCACAGAACCTGCAGCGAGTAGAGCAGGGCGGAGCCGTGATGGTTGAAGGCGGCGGTTACTGCACCGTCGGATTTAATGAACCGTCTCGCAGGCGAAGCCTGGTTGCGGCGCACTGCGGACCGGACGGTGCGCGTGTGCGCATCGTGGACCACAACGCGAGGGTTGCTTCGCCACAGCTCGGCACCCTGTATCGCTCGAAGGCGTACGACGGCCGCCTTGGCAATGACTGGGCCGCTATCCAGTGGGACGCGCCGGTGCAGATCGGCGGCAACCGGTTCTCCGGTGACGCGTGGGTAAACCCAAACACAATCGCCGTCGGTGAGCGCGTGTGCTACTTCGGGCAAACCTCGAACCGGCCGACGGGCGCCCCCACGTGCGGTCGCTTCGGCGGAGCAGAAGGAAATACGTTCTTCGTCGAAGCGCCGATGACCCGTCCCGGCGACTCCGGTGGCCCGCTGTGGATTCCGGGCCGCGGATTTGTTGGCGTTGTTTCTTCGCAGTGGGTTGCACAAAAGGTACCGCTGCTGGGCTCGCGCGACCTGGTCGTTGGCGTGCACGCTACTGATGGGCCTCGCGTCGCTGAGTCACGCTTGTTGGGCCTGTATGCGCAGAACCTCATGATGCCGGCTTCGGGCTCGGCCGTTGGCCCGGCT
Source organism: Corynebacterium sp. HMSC08D02 (assembly GCF_001807505.1). Classification (NCBI taxonomy): domain Bacteria; kingdom Bacillati; phylum Actinomycetota; class Actinomycetes; order Mycobacteriales; family Corynebacteriaceae; genus Corynebacterium; species Corynebacterium sp. HMSC08D02. The sequence goes on from NZ_KV789259.1 coordinate 86,402, forward strand.
GCTGATGCGGTTCGTGGCGCTGTGACGGACGGGTTCAGCGCACTCGCAGGGTTCCTACCAGGTGTAGTGAATTACAGCTAGCTCACTAGCATTCCTGCAGAACTGTGCCAGTATAGAAGTATGTTGACAAGGAAATTCATATCTTCGCTGGCCGTCGCAGCATGCTCGACTGCAGTCCTCGTGCCAAGCGCTACAGCGGCACCAATCCAGCCGACCCAGGGTGATGCTATTAGCACTGGATATAGTTCATGCACGCTAGGCTTTAACGACCACGAAGCCGGAGTCAGCTACACCGCAGCGCACTGTGGACGCGATGGCGACAGGATCTTGTTGGTCGACCGAAAAACGAGCCGTCCGTTGTCGAAAGACATTGGGACATTGCGTATTTCACCAGGCTACGACCGGCAGTACTCGAACGACTTCGCCTGGATCGAGTGGGACCGGGGCGTCACGATGGGCGAGAACATCTACTCAGGTGACATCAAAGCGGATGCCACTTCCATCAAGCGGGGTGCGAAGACGTGCTACCACGGGGAAACATCCCATACGGGGACAAACGATGTCACGTGCGGGAAGTTCCACCGCGCTGCGCGTGGTGGAGGCGGGTTTTCTGCCACGATACGGTCACCAAAGTCAGGCGATTCCGGTGGACCGATCTGGATCGAAGAACAGGACGGGGCAAAGAAATTCGCTGGTGTCATTTCTATAGGTCCTGCGTTCGAAAACTCCACCTACACTCGGATCAATGGCATAAAGATTGACGGGAAAGACTGGCTCTGGGGAGCACCAATCGCTCAAGGAAAGGCAGTCAGCCAGTCCGAGGCGTCGGACCTGGTTTTTGGAGCTGCTGGCATAAATGAAGCCGGTCTCTATGACCGGCTGCTGTCCTCTGATAAGAGCTCGGAGCGGGACTCCTCGTCGAAGTCCGAAAGCTCCAGCGATATGACACCGGGTGAGATTGCCGCGATCGTTGTTCCGATCGTGTTGGCGTTGCTTAGCCTGGCGTCGTCGATAAAGTTCTAGTAACTACACAGTTGGTGCTGGCAAGAACATCAGCACCAACACGATGAACCACAAAAGGTTAAAGACACCAGCGAACGCGGAAGCCTTAGCTTTCGACTTTTCAAAGTTCGCGGTGACATCGGCTGGGTCGGCCTCGGCTGGCTCCAGCTCACCGAGTGTACCGACCATCTTGCGCTGGGTCGGGATGACCACGAAAAGCAGCAGTGCCCAGGCGATGACTGCCAACACGATAGAGGTGTGCAGGAAGTAGTTCGTCTTGTACGCAGCCCAGTCGCCGAAGAGGATGGCGACACCGAGCAGCGGAACGAGTGATGACGCGATGCCGTAAGTGCGCGAGATGCGGTACAGGATCGACGCGCGACCGGCAGCGGCCGCATCGCCCGCCTGTGCTTCGGCGGCCTGGCGCGGGAACATCGAGGTGGATACGACGATCGGGCCCAGCAGCAAGATGGCGGCTGCGACGTGAAGGAAAGTTAACAGAGTAGTCATAGGCAACCACTGTACTTGATACGTCCACCATCACCTAGGCGAATTGGTGGTAGGGAACATACCAATTCCAATAAGGTGGGCGGCGACGCCTCGCCATCCCTTGCATGCACGGCGCATTGTGCGAAGGTCATTGGTGGTTACGCGCAGGTCGTACATGTTTGCAACGCGTGCTAGCTGCCGTGCGTATGCGCATTGCTGCGGGATCGATGGAGGCATCCACTCGCTCGGTAGCATGTCTGACTTTTGTTGGTTCGCCTTGCTCGAGGTCACGATGAGGTTGTGGGGGTCATTCGCGAACCGGAGTCGCTGCTCATCGCTCCAGGCGAAAGCACCCATGTCCCATGCTGCGGAGAGGGGGAAGAGGTGGTCGAGCTCCACATCCTTAGGTCTGATGCGTTCGCGGGTGTACGGATCGATAACGTCAACCGGCTCCCACTGCCGGTGGGGAACGTTGCAATTAGGCTGCTCAAACGTGTACGCCATGGCATGCTCGCGAGTCGTACATCCGGTGGCATGGCGCTGCCAGCCTGGTCCGAAGTTGTCCCGCTCGTAGCCGATGATAGTAACGCGTTGGCGGGTTGTGGGGGCGTCGATACGCGAAAACCCCGTTGGAAACGGGGCGTACGCGATGGTCAGGATAAGTAGCAGAGTGAGGTAAACACGCACGTCTAGTTAGACGCGTGGGAGTCCCCTTCGGTTCCCGCAGTCGCCTTGAGCGCGTCAGCAAACGTTGCGTCCGGAGTGGTCAGCGCAAAGTTCGTCACTGCAAGAGCATGGTCAAACTCGTCTTCGACGCCCTGCTTCGGCTTGGTCAGCAAGGAGACAGCGACAAGCGCGATCGTCGCGAATGCGATACCCGGAACGATTTCGTAGATGATGCCGGACAGCGTGTCGGAGGAGCCCCACACGAAGACCGTGATTGCACCGACGATCATGCCAGCGATGGCGCCCGGGGCAGTGAGACGACGCCAGTACAACGATGCAATTACAACGGGACCGAAGCTTGCGCCGAAGCCTGCCCACGCGAACGCGACCAGGCCCAGGATCGTGTCCGATGGGTTGATCGCCAGCACCATCGCGACCGCTGCAACCAAGACCACCATCGTGCGCGAGAGCACCAGCAGCGCCGTCTGGCTCGGACGCTGCTTCGCCACGGCCCGATAGATGTCCTCAATAAGCGCGGAGGAGGTGATCAATAGTTGGGAGGACATTGTGGACATAATCGCCGCGAGCACCGCTGTAAGGACGATACCTGCAATGAGTGGGTGGAAGAGGATGCGGGCCAGGTCCAAGAAGATGGTTTCGAAGCCGCTTTGGTCAGTGACACTGTGCGGTGTTTCGGCGAAGAAGACCGTCGATACGAGCGCGGTGAACACCGCACCCGCAAAGCAGATAGTGACCCAGCTGATTCCGGTCCGGCGTGCGCTGGCTGCCTCAGCCGGGGAGCGCAGCGCCATGAAGCGGGTAACAATATGTGGCTGTCCCAGGTAGCCGAAGCCCCACGCCAAGTTGCCGATGATGGTTGCCAACGAGACACCGGCGATCATGTTGAAGTAGTCCGGATTGCCGGCCTCCCACGGGCCGTAGGCGTTGTGGGAAGCGAACGAGAAGATATCAGAGGGGGTATCGAGCGAGAGCAGTGCCATCAGTGGCACCGTGACCAGCGCCAAGAACATCAAGACCCCTTGGACAACGTCGGTATAGCTCACAGCGAGGAAGCCGCCGATGAACGTGTACAGCACAGTAATCGAACCGACGATGAGCACGCCTGTGAGGTAGTCACCATGGAAAGTGGATTCGAAGTAACGGCCACCCGAGACCATGCCTGACGAAACGTAGAACGTGAAGAAGAAAATAATGATCACGGCCGCGACAAACCGCAGGACGTGTGAGGAGTCTCGGGTGCGGTTCTCAAAGAAGGACGGCAAGGTAATCGAGTTATTTGACACTTCCGTATAAGCGCGGAGGCGTGGTGCGACGAACTTCCAGTTCGCCCACGACCCGACCAAAAGTCCAATAACGATCCACAGCTCGCTCATGCCGGAAACGAACAATGCGCCCGGCAGCCCCATCAGCAGCCAGCCCGACATATCTGATGCGCCCGCGGATAGGCCTGCTACGAATGGGTGCAGTCCACGGTCGCCAAGAACGTAGTCGTCATACTTGCTCGTCTGGATCCACGAATAAAACCCGATGGCAACCATGACACCGAAATACAACACAATGGCAAGGACAAGCCAGAAGCTATCGGCCATGTTTGCCTCCCTAAAGCAATAGAAAAAATAAGCGAGTAGAGTTTTAAAGATTACCGTTAGAACCGTAGTCGATGTAGCGAAATCAAGGATGGTATAAGGGTGGGCTTGCCAAAATTCCTTCTTCACGGGCTGTGGCTGCCAGATTCTGGCTTGCAGGTCTGGGTCGAGCAGGTGGCTGGCCATAAAATCATCACACTCGACGAAGTGCCGAAGGGGACCTTCCCCGAACCAGTCCACACACTGCTCGAAGGGGTCAAGTTCCGCCACCGCGGCAAGGTCATGTTGCGCACGCCGAAAGGCAAACTATTGCGGCTCCGGGTGCCGACGGCAGCATTCGCCCCCGATGAGGCAGTACAGTTTCTACGAGCAATGTCCTTCCTCCTGGACCCAGACGTTCCGGCACCGGAAGGGCTCACGGAGCAACAGCGGGCGTCGGTAGCCCCGGATCTTTTGTGGCTCATCCAGATGTTTCTCGGGCTTGAGCGGTTTGTACAGGCTGGCAGGGTATCGATTCACGTGCCGTCTCAGGACTTTCAGTGGTTCGCGCAGTGGCAGCTCGGCACCGGGGTGGAGGAACGCGGTTGGCTCGCGGACATGATTGCGGCTGCGCCAGGCGTACTTACGGAGAACAACCGACGGCTCGACGAAGACTGCTCGCGCACATTTGTGCACTGGATCGCGTCTGCCCAGCTGCGTAACTCCCCTATGCTGCGCGGTGAGCGCCCGTTTCCGTGGCACGATTTTGTACAGTCGTTGCTTCACGGGACGCCGCTACGGCGAGGCTCTAGCGCGTTTTCGCGACAGATGAGCCAGTGGAACGGCTCAATCACTGCGACGAATTTCCAACTGGTCTTCATCGTGGAGCAGCCCGCAGACGCAGAAGATGGGGGCGATGAAGCGTTCACGCAGTGGCCGATCCGGGTGAACGTGCGCTCCGGCGATGAATCGCCGCGGCCCATCCGGCTGTCGGAGTATGACGCCTATACGGTGCAGCAGCTCCACTCCGTGCTTCGCGACGCCATCAGGGTCTCCGACCTGATTGATCCATCGACGCACCGGCGTGCCGCGACAACGCCGGGCTCTGCGCTCGATGGCGACTGGGACGTGTACCTGTCCGCGGAAGAGATTGTGCAATTCGTGGAGACTGAGGTGAGCAAGCTTCGGCTTGCGAACTACGCGGTGATGCTGCCACGCGCCTGGACAACTGCAGAGACAACATCGAAGCTGCACCTTTCGGAAGCGAAGAACCCGTACGACGCAACAGCGGTGACCCGGCTTGGCTTCGGCCAGCTGGTCAATTACGACTGGCGCGTCAGCATCGGCGGCACTGAACTGACGGATGACGAAATGCAGCGGCTCGTCGAGTCGAAGTCTGGGCTGATCAAGCTGCGCGGCGAGTGGGTGCTCGCCGATACACGACACCTCGAGCGCACGAAGCGGTACATGGAGAAACTCCACGGGACGGCGCTGGCGCGGGCTAAGCGTGAAGCAGAAGAAGCCCGGACGACCGCGCAGCTTGCAGCTGATGCGGGAGCAGATGACGCCGAAGCGCTCGCTGCCCGCGCCGACCAGCTCGAGGAGGAGTACCAGAAACTCGAAGCGTCAGAGGAACACGGTGCGGTAACCGCGGAGGAGCTGCGTCAGCTCGCGCTGGAGAGTGGACCAGACTCGCCGCTTGAGTTCACTGGGTCCCGTTGGTTTACGTCTCTGGTCGGCGGAATGGACCGCCCGGCGCCGGAGCGCGTCGACATCCCAAGAACTGTGCATGCTGAGCTCCGCGAGTACCAGCGTCGTGGCGTGGATTGGCTCTACTACATGTCCCGCAACCACCTAGGTGCCGTGCTTGCCGATGACATGGGGCTCGGCAAGACGCTCCAGCTGCTCACCCTGCTTGCCGTCGAAGCAGAACGCGGGCAGCGCACCGGACCAACCCTCGTTGTTGCGCCGACCTCCGTGGTGGGCAACTGGGCACGCGAAGCCGCGAAGTTCGTGCCGCACCTTTCTATATATGTCCACCACGGCAGTGCCCGGTACAAGGGAGAGGAACTGCGTGAGGCTCTCAAGAAGCATGACGTCACCATCACCTCCTATGGGATCGCATCGCGCGATGTGATCGACTTGTCTTTGATCGAATGGGACCATGTGGTGCTCGACGAAGCTCAGGCGATTAAGAATGCGGGGACGAGGGCGTCGAAAAGCGTGCGAGCGCTGCCAGCTCGCCACCGTATCGCGCTGACAGGCACCCCGATTGAAAACAAGCTCTCCGAGCTGCGCAGTCTCCTCGACTTTGTGAACCCCGGCATCCTCGGCTCGCAGTCCTTCTTCCGCAACCACTTCGCACGGGCAATTGAGTCGCGCCGGGACGAGGGCCTCGCCGACGAGATGGGGGAGCGCCTGCAGCGCCTCACCGCGCCGTTTATCCTGCGCAGGCTGAAGACGGACACCGCGATCATCGATGACCTGCCGGACAAGGCTGAGCATGTACTGACAGTGGACATGACTGCGGAGCAAGCGGCGCTCTACACGGCACTCGTTGACCGCATGCAGCGCGAACTGCAGGAACGCAAGGGTATGGCGCGTAAAGGTCTCGTGCTTGCCACGATCACTCGCATCAAGCAGATCTGCAACCACCCGGCTCACTTCCTGGGCGATGGATCACCAGTACTTGCCGACGGCCACCACAGGTCCGGTAAGGTCGCCCGCCTTGTGGAGCTGCTCAATGAGGCAGTGCGAACCGACCAACGAGTGTTGATCTTTACCCAGTACAAAGCGTTTGGTGACATCCTGCGGCCCTACCTGAGCGACTACCTCGGTGAGCTCATCCCGTTTCTCCACGGTGGGGTAGGAAAGAGCGCGCGCGATGCTATGGTTGCGCACTTCCAGGAGCCGGACGGGCCGCGCGCGATGCTGCTGAGTCTTAAAGCAGGTGGTACCGGACTCAACCTGACTGCTGCATCGATGGTGATCCACCTTGACCGTTGGTGGAATCCCGCCGTGGAAAACCAGGCGACGGACCGCGCGTTCCGCATTGGCCAGAAGAAAGACGTCACGGTGTACAAGATGATTACGCGCGGAACCATGGAGGAATCGATCCAAGACATCTTGGATGGCAAGATGCACCTGGCAGGTGCGGTGATTGGCGAGGGCGAAGGCTGGATTACGGAACTCGACGCTGACGATCTGGCACAGCTGATGAGCTACCGAGGAAACGGAGGCGAGCGCAACCTATGAGCACCCAGCGACCACGCGAAGACAACGTTATTTATGCAAACTTCGGCGCACGTCGGCGCTCCCCGGAACAGAAGCAGGCGAAGCAAGCTTCTGAGACTCGATCGCGGTACAAAGACGTTCCTGCGACGTGGAATGCCGCAGGCCGCAGGATCTGGGAAGCAGTCGTGCGATACAGCGATGCTGGTCGCATCAAGCGGGGCATTGCGTACGCCAACGGCGGTCACGTCGCCGAGCTCTACCCGCGGCTTAGTGGGATCGATGCGGTTGTGACCGGCTCACAAATCGAACCATTTCACACCGTCATTGAGCTACCACGGCGCACCGCTGCTGACATCGGCGGGCTGCTATCCGACATTGCGCACGACTCCGCGGCATTGATGAAAGCGCGCAATGGCGTCTATACCGATGAGGCGTTGGACACCTTGATCGCCAACGGTCCTGAGGAGTTTCGGCTGCACTGTAGCTGCCCCGATCCCGTCGTAGCCTGCAAACACATTGTCGCAGTGGGGTATCAGGCAGCACAGCGCATGAGCGAACACCACGAATTCATTCTCCAACTTCGGGATAGCTCGATTGTGCGACTGACCGGCATGGCGCCACCGACTGTGCAGCACGAGGCAGCGCAGCCTGACGCGCCGGGCGAAGTCACGGCGTCTACACCGCGCCCGCAGCCGGACTTTTGGGAAGGCGGCGCGTTACCTGATTTGCCTACCCCGAAAGTCGCTCCGATGATCGAAGATTCTGACATCACGATGTTGCACAAGGCGATGCAGACAATTTCCTTTACCAACATCGACCAGCTACGAGCGGTCTCCGATATCGAAGATCTGTTCTATGCTCTGACTGAAACTGAAGACTAATGTCCGAGCCGTTTGGTAGTAGTGAGTATGTGAACACGTTTCGATTTATCCACTCCTCTGACCTGCAGCTTGGCATGACTCGGAAGTTTCTGCGCTCCGAAGCCCAATCGAGGTTTGACGACGCCCGCTTGCGCGCCGTTGAACGCCTCGGCCAAGTAGCCACGGAGCATGATGCAGACTGTATTGTGATCGCCGGCGATGTGTTTGAGCACAACGCGCTCGAGCGGGAGACGCTTGGACGAGCGCTCGAGGTGCTGAAGCGCCTGCCAGTGCCGGTGTACTTGCTCCCGGGTAATCATGACCCGCTGGTGGCGGACTCCATTTTCTACGCCACCGATGACCTTGAGAATGTGCACGTGCTCGATTCCTTCGATCCCGTAGAGGTCGTCCCGGGCGTTGAGCTTGTCGGCGCGCCTCTCAAAGCCCGATACGCCTCTGAGGACTTATGCGCTCGCGCCGCGCGCGATTTGGAACCAACGGATAGAATTCGAGTGCTTGTCGGCCACGGCCAAGTGGATGGCTACGGCAAAGAACAGACCGAAGCGCTCATCGATCTGGATTTGCTGGAGGAGAAGCTGGCCTCGGGGGTGATCGATTACGTCGCGTTGGGGGATACGCACTCTACGCAGTCACTCGGCACGAGTGGGCGCGTGTGGTTCTCGGGCAGCCCGGAAACCACTGATTTCCACGACTTTGCTATCGGTGGCCCTGGTGGCGGCGGCGAGGTTGATTCCGGTAACACGCTCGTCGTCGAGATTACGAAGTCCTCCACGGAAGATTGCGTTGTAAACGTCGAGCCGGTTGAGACGGGAGCGTGGACATTTGAGGCATTGGACTGGGAGGTCAGTGACGAAGGTGACGTCGAAAGGATAGTGGAGCAGCTTGAACGCTACGAGCACAAGGACCGCACTGTGGTGAAGTATTCCGTCCGCGGCACGCTTGGCCTTGCGGCGATGGCGACCTTTGAGCAGGCGATCGGGCGGCTTGAGCCGGTGTTCGCTGCGTTGTATGAGCGTGAACGGCTCATGAGCCTGCACCTGGCGCCCAGCGATGACGAGCTCGAAAACCTTCCGCTGAGCGGGTACGCGGCCGAGGCGATGCGGGACCTGATTTCCCAGGCATCCGCGCATGACGATGCTAAAGGCTCTGCGACAGCACGTGACGCTGTGAACCTTCTGTTCCGATTCTCCAAGGAAGTGAACTAAATGCGCATCCATTCGATCACCATTGAAAACTTCCGTGGTATTCAGCGGTTAGAGCTCCGTGACCTGCCAGATACCGGTGTGATCGTGATCCATGGCAATAACGAAGCAGGCAAATCCACCATCCTTGACGCGCTGACGACAGTGCTCAACGAACGCCACACTGCCGGAGGCAAGAAGATTGGCGTGCTCACTCCGATCGGGAGGGACGTTTCGCCTGCAGTGCGGCTTGAGGCGACGGTTGGCGATTACAGCTTCACCATTGCCAAACAGTGGGGGAAAGGGAAGTACTCGGAGCTCAACATCACCAGACCGCAGCTGCGCCAATACACCGGGCGTGAGGCTGACGATGAGCTTGCACGGATCCTCGCGGAAAACCTTGACCAGGAGCTCGCTTCGACGCTCTTCCTGCGCCAGGGACAGTTCGCAGCAGGGATCAGCGCAGCGGGCATCCCAAGTGTTGTGCGGACCCTTGATGGGGACGCTGGACGCAGCGCAGAGGAAGCCGCCTACGATGACACTGCGCTCATGCAGCGCATCAGCGACGAATACACAGCGTACTTCACACCCACAGGTCGCCCGCGTGGCGAATACGACAAGCTCCGGAAAGCAGCAGAAGAAGCGCAGCAACAGTACGAATCGCTGTTGCAGGAAAAGCGGAAGTTTGACAATGAAGTCGTAGAAGTTGAGCGCTTGCAGCAGCAAATGCAGCAGATCCAGGATGAGCTGCCGGAAGCACAGCGAGATCTTGAGTCCAGTCAAGCCGAGGCGAAGCGCGCCGAAGAGGTTGCCGCAAAACTTCAGGCTGCGCAAGCAGCTGTGAAATACGCAGAGCTCACGGCACAGCGCGCAGCGCAGGATGTGGAAAACAGGAAGAAGTTGGAGCAGCGCGTCGCACTGTTGGGTGAGCAGCAGGCAGCGCTCGAGCAGGAGAAGGGCGCCGCCCAGCAAGCCAGTGATGAAGAGGAAGCTACCATTGCGACACTCACCGAAACCGTGGAGCGGCGTCAAGCTGCACTGACGAATGCACGCGAGGAGGCACGCCGTGCCAGCGCTCTGCGTGAGTACTCGCTGTGCCAACAGGAACTCTCAGATCTGCAGGCAGTGCTTGACCAGGTTGACGGTGCGCAAGCCGAGTATCAAAAACTCGTTGCTGAGGCCCCTAGTCGTCCCGTCACCGACGCCGATGTGACTCGAGTGGAAGAAGCTGCGAGTGAAGTAAAGGTACAGCGCACCATCCGTGCAGCCTCGACCGCGAAACTGACCGTGCATGCCGATGACGCCACCTTCGTGCACGACGATGCCCCCACACACGTCAAAGGCGAGCGCACTATCGAGCTTTTCGACGCCACCACCTTTGAATTCGGTGAGTTCCATCTGACCTACAGCGCTGGCGCCAGCGGCGCGAACCAGTACAGCGTGGTGGAAGATGCGGAGCGCGCGCTTGAGGAGTTACTCGCGGGCCTTGGTTGTGCTGACGTTGCGGAGGCGCGAGCGAAGCGCGATGAGCATCGGACGTTTGCTCAACGCGTGGAGGAAGCCAAGCGACGCAGGGAAGACATCCTCGCAGGCAGAGACCTATCTGCGCTACAGGAACGCCACCTAAAGCTGCAGAAACTACACGCAGAGCACGCTGAGGCCTTGGGGGAGGGCGTAGCTTTAAAGGAACTCGATGCTGCTGAGCACGAGGCCGCTGCTGCAGAGGCTGCTTTACAGAATGCCCAGCATGACGCGGAAGTGGCGGTGGCTGCGCTGGAGCCGCACCGGGAGCGAAAGGCCCGCCAAGCACTGCTTGTACTGGAGACCAAACTCGCAACGCACGAGGAAGCAGTACGTAACGCCGATGAAGAGTTGCGAACAGAGCAGGAACATACAACGTCGGAAGACTTGGGCGAGGCACAAGCAACTGCTGAGGCTGGACTGAGCGCTGCGCGCACAAAACTTGAAGAGGTCACCACGGCGGCAAACGAGGCCAACGTGGACATGGCACAGGCGCTGCTCGAAAGCGCGCAAACCCGCGTCGTGAACTTGCAAGACCGCTACAATGCCGCCGATAGGCGCGTTGCCGAGCTGAAAAGCTTTTTTGAAATGGCGACTGGTATCGCGGAAAAGGTCGACCGAGCCGAAGCGATGTTGGACGCAGCTGAGTCTGAGTACCGCCGAACCACCCGCCGTGCTGAGGCAACCAAGCTCTTGTATGACACGCTACAGCGCTACCGTGAAGAGGCGAATGCGCGCTACGCGGCGCCGTTCGCTGCTGCGCTGGAGGGCTACGCGGGGGCGCTGTTTGGCAGAGATGTGGAATTCGAGCTCGACGACCAACTGCAAATCACCCGCCGCAACGTTGCTGGTGTGTCTCTGCCGATCGAGGAGCTTTCTGGTGGCGCACAGGAGCAGCTCGCCTTGCTGACCCGTTTTGCCATTGCGGAGCTTGTCGCCCGTGATGGAACAGCACCGGTACCTGTGGTGATAGACGATGCACTCGGCGCGACGGACCCCCACCGGCTGCAACTGATGAACGCGCTGTTTAACAGGGTGGGCAAGCATGCTCAAGTGATTGTGCTGACGTGTTACCCCAACCGGTACGACGGCGTTGCCAGTAGCAACCGATACGAGATTGAGCAGCTAAAAACCAATTAATTAATGCTATGAAACTGTTTGGTTGATCTACTACAGTGGGGTGCATGTCTGACGCACCCCACTGGCTCAGCGATGCCGAGCAAGACCTGTGGCGGCTCATGCTTGCCACTGCGCGCAAAATTTCGCGCGCGCTCGACGACACACTCCAGGCAGACTCAAACTTGTCGACTTCGGAGTTCTCTGTGCTGGTCAGCCTTTCAGAAGTGGATGGGTACACGATGCGCTTGCGTGACTTATGCGGTGCACTGGAGTGGGACCGATCCCGAACATCGCACCAGGTCACCCGCATGGAGAAGCGCGGTTTGGTATCAAAGCAGAAGAGCCCGGGAGACGCCCGTGGCGTCTTGGTAGCGCTCACCGAGGACGGTCTACAGCGACTCGAGGCTGCAGCCCCGGGCCACGTTGAAAGCGTGCGACGCCTGGTGTTCGACCACCTTGATGACGCCGACATCCCAGCTTTGACCAGATTTTTTCAGGGTGTACTCGGTGCGCAAACCGGCCCTGGGCATAACAAGTAACGACTCTAGGAAAGCGAGGCGCCATGTCTTATCCGACGAACCAACCTCACTACCAACCGAACCCGGCACCGAAGCGGCTACAGCGTTCCATGGTGGACAAATACATCGGCGGGGTCTGTGGCGGCATCGCGGAGTACTTTGGACTCGACCCTGCGATTGTACGAATCGGCACGGTGTTGATTGGGCTCTGCACGGCGTTTGTGCCTTTGTTCATCCTGTATATAGTGGCCTGGATTGTGATTCCCCCGGAGTTTTAGCACGAAATTGCGTTCTGAAAGCGTAGGGGAGACGATTTCAGGTAAAATCAGTCAAAACCAACAAACCCCCGCTACCAGGAATTTCACCAGGTAGCGGGGGTTGAAAAATTGTGTCCCCGACAGGATTCGAACCTGCGACCTTCGGTACCGGAAACCGATGCTCTCATCCGCTGAGCTACGGAGACTCACTGCTTATTCACAAGCAATGACGCAATCTTAGCACCAGATATGCTGGGCACATAACTGGCCTAAGACTGCGGAAAGTAGCTGCTATTGGGCCTCCCAGTAGCCTGGTGCATCAGTGCGATCGGCCTTGCCGGTGCGCAGGTAGTTGATGACGGTGGCGTCGACAACTTTATTGCCGGTGCCGAAGTGCGCGTGGCCCGGGCCGTGAATCGTGACTACCTGGGTTCCCATTCTGCGGGCGAGTTGTCCGTGGCCTGAGTACGGCGTCTGGGGGTCACGGGTCGCGGACAGCTGCAATGGGCGAGTCTTTAATGCCGCCCCGTTGAGTGGCGCGATTCCGGTGACTGCGCCGGCGCCGTTGCAGTACCACCCTGAGCCGCGTGAAGCGTTGAAGAACGTAAACGGGTCTCCCGTGAGCTGTGACCATGCAAATGAGGGGAGCAGCGTTGGGTCGCCGGGGACAACGTTCTCATTGCACCACTGGGCAGCCTGCAGCTGCTCGACCGCCATCATCTGATCCACCGCCTGCTGAATCTCTTCCTTGGACGGCTGCTTCGATTCTTCAGCGGTCAGGGTGCCGTTTGTGGACCGTGCCAGGTAGTCCCACATCTTTGGGGTTGGAAGCATAGCGCGGGTCTCCTGCAGGAGCGGCGACTTAGCTTGTACAGCACCAGGGTTCAGCATGCGGCTGATGACGCCTTCACCTTCGACACGGGTTTTCCCGACTGCTGTCATGGCGTCCGCGCCAGCCTGTCCGGCGAACTCCAGGCCCGCTGGCAGATCGCCAACGCGTGCAGGCGGGGGAGTGACGGTGGGATTAGTTCCCGCTTGCGCGCTTACCTTGCGCGACCAGTACTGGTACGCCTTCAGGGGAGTGTTGCCCATGTGATACTTGGCGTCGTTGAGTGCTACCCACGCGAAGTATTCGTTGAGCGCCTTCTCGTACGCTGCTTGTTGGTCGGCGGCAATGCCGTTCCAGGAACGGGTTGGATCCATTGCGGAGTCAAGCACAACCTTGTCGGTGTGCTGGGGGAATAGCGTCGCGTATACGGAACCAAGGTACGTGCCGTAGGAGACACCGAGGATGGAAATCTGCTGGTAGCCCAGCGCGCGTCGAACTTCCTCCCAATCGCGCGCGGTGTTCTCCGTGGTGATGGTTTCGGGGTAGCCAGGCTTGTCGCCTTGGCAGGCCGAACGGTTGAAACCTCCTGCGTTGAAGAGACTGTCAGCAGTGAGCTTGGCTATCTGGCCAGGATCGTTCACATCGGGAATTGCGCACTCAAGTGCAGTCGAGCCGGGCAGGCCACGGGGTTGCACACCGATGATGTCCCACTCGTTGTTGAGTTCTTTCGGGAAATCAAGAATGTTGCCGGCTGCGTAAGCGTAGGCGTCGCCACCTGGGCCACCGGGGTTGGTAAACAGTGCGCCTCGGCGCGCTTGGGTTTTCGCTGGGACTCGTACGAATCCAATTTGAATCTTTTTGCCGTTCGGCTGGTTGTAGCGCATGGGGACGTCGATGTGTCCGCACTGCGCTGTTGAATCTTTGACTTCTTTCGGGCATTTGGTCCACTGCACAGCCGGTGCTGGCTGCGCAGTAGCAGGCGTTACGACGGCCATGCCAAGCAGTCCGAGCGCCGCAATTACTGAAGCTGTGGTGCGCATTGCATTCCTTCCGTTGGGGTGCGAAAAGACAAATCCCTACCGATGCGCTGATCGGTAGGGAATGTCGACGGTGTGTTTCTACTTCACAACCATCACGATCAGGTCGCGGGGCCCGTGGACGCCCTCGACACGAACAAGCTCGATATCTGAGGTCGCTGAACCACCAGAAATCATGGTAGCGGGTTTTTCCGGATCGATGCGAGCGATCATTTCCGGCACGCCGTAGACCACTGACTCTGGACGGACGATGACCACATGGCGATCGGGGACCAGTGACAGTGCACGGCGGCCGCACAGCTCGCCAGCTTCGAGCACGATCGAACCGGTCTGTGCTGAAGTGACGTGGGAATCCGTTACTGCGGCACCGATAGTGCCGAGCTCACGCGGATCGCTCGATGGGTCGTCTGGGCGGGCGCTGCCAGCAAACTCTTCGAACAGCGCGGTGTCGAGACCCGGGGCGTAAACAATCTCGGTTGCCTCGCGCTTCGCCAGAATATCGGCGATGTCTGCGGCAAGGGTCTCCTCCGTTGTCTCTACAACTGTGGCCTTGTAGTCCAGGAGACGATCGATGAGAATCTCGCGCAGCTGCTCGGGAGTGTGGTCGCTGGTGGTGCGGTACTCGCGCACAGGTTCGACGTGCTCTGGGGTATGGGAGAGCTTCTGTGCAGTGCGGATGCGGTCAAGAATCTCGCGCTTCGCGCTTTCATTTCGGGTGCTTGACATTGTTAGCCATCCTTCCTGACATTAGCTGGGATGCCTTCGCGACGGGCCTCAGCGAGGAGGTCCTTCGCCTCGTCCGTATTCCACCACTGGCGGAACGACTTCTTCGGCGGAACTGCTACGTCGCGGTAGTCGGTCCAGCCAGCAACGAAACCGGGCATCGAGGAAATCTCGCCCTTGAAACCGCCAAGTACGCGACCCAGCGCTACAACGTGCATTGCGGCGTTCCACAGTGCAGGCTTGCCCCACAGCAGGGAAATAGCGCCGAAGGCCGTGGATTCCAGGAAAGGCTTGTGCTCCTTTACCTTTTGGTGGCGAAGCTCAAGCAGGATGTCTGTGATCGGGATCTTCACTGGGCACACTTCGTTGCAGCGCCCACACAGGGAAGATGCGAACGGTAGCGACGCGTTCGGGTCCTCGGCGGACTCCATGCCGGTCAGCTGCGGCGTGATAATCGCGCCGATTGGGCCAGGGTACGTCGAGCCGTAGGAGTGGCCACCAGCGCGCTCGTAGACCGGGCACACGTTGAGACATGCGGAGCAGCGAATGCACTTCAGCGCCTCGCGGCCGATCTCATTCGACATCGCGTGGGTACGACCGTTGTCCAGGAGCACGATGTGGAAGTTCTGCGGGCCGTCGCCCTCAGTAACACCGGACCACAGCGAGGTGTACGGGTTCATGCGCTCACCGGTGGAGGAGCGTGGCAGCAACTGCAGGAAGACACCGAGGTCCTCGAACGATGGCAGGAGCTTTTCGATGCCCATCACTGAGATCAGTGTTTCCGGCAAGGTCAAGCACATGCGGCCATTGCCCTCGGACTCGACGATGGATACGGTACCGGTTTCCGCGATGCCGAAGTTGGCACCCGAGATCGCGACCTTCGCCTTCATGAACTGTTCGCGTAGGAAGGTTCGGGAGGCTTCGGCGAGCTCTGCCGGGTTGTTCGTCAGTGAGTCGTCGGTGTTTGGCATCTTATCCACGAAGATGTTTCGGATTTCTTCGCGGTTGCGGTGGATTGCGGGCACGAGAATGTGCGACGGGAAGTCCTCACCAAGCTGCACGATGAGCTCCGCAAGGTCAGTTTCCTGTGCGTGGATGCCGCGCTTCTCCAGCTCTTCGTTGAGCGCGATCTCCTGCGTTGCCATCGACTTGATCTTGACAACCTCAGTCTCGCCTGTCTCCTCAATGAGCGAAGCGATGATGTCGTTGGCTTCCTTGGCGTCGCGCGCCCAGTGGACGTGGCCGCCACGCGCGGTGACGTTGCGCTCGAACTCCTCGAGCAGCTCAGGCATGCGAGCCGCAACATCCTGCTTGATGGTGGAGCCAGCGGTGCGAAGCTCCTGCCAGTCGTCGAGCTCGTCGACAACGTTTTGACGCTTTACACGAATAGCAGTGGTTGCGTAGTTGAGGTTACGACGCTTCGTAACGTTATCGAGTTCGTGGTGCGCAGCCTGTCCGAAGCGCTCCGAGCCACGCAGGTGGTTCGGTCCTTGCGCCACTGGGGGCATCGTTGGCTTGCCGAGTGCAACTTTCACAGCATTTTCTCCTTCGAATACGCAGCGGTCGTAGGCGTCCACGGGTGTTCCTTCGTGGATGCGAGAATCTCTGCAATATGCAGCGCGCGGATGCCGTTGTGCTGGCGGCTCATCGCGCCAGCGATGTTCATCAAGCACGAGGAGTCACCGGCAGTGACAAACTCCGCCTTTGACTCCTTGATGTGGCGCACCTTGTCGGAAACCATCGCCGCGGAAACCTCGGGCAGTTTCACCGAGAAGGTGCCGCCGAATCCGCAGCACTCTTCGACGTTCGGCAGGTCCACGAGCTCGATGCCTTCGACGGCTTCAAGCAACTTGTAAGGGCGGTCGCCGACCTTCAGGAAGCGGCGAGAGTGACAAGACTCGTGGTAAGTCACCCTGTGTGGGAAGAACGCGCCGAGGTTGGTCACGCCAGCGACGTCCACGATGAACTCGGTGAGCTCGTAGGTTTTATTCGCTGCTTGCGTAGCGCCGTCGACAAGTGCTTTGTTGCCGTATCGTTCGGCGAGGCGCACGTGCTGTTCGCGAACTGCACCAGCGCACGAGCCGGAAGGGGCCACAACATAGTCGATGGAAGGGTCGGCAAACGCATCGGCATATGTCTGAATGATTGGCACAGCTTGTTCCTGGTAGCCCGTGTTGACGTGCATCTGGCCGCAGCAGGTTTGTCCCTCAGGGAAGACTACGTCGTAGCCCAGACGAGATAGGACAAGTGCTGAGGCCTTGTGGGCGTCAGGAAACAGGGCGTCACCGATACAAGTAGAAAACAGTGCTACTCGCAATGTGGACTCCTTTGATGGTCGTGAACGATACAGATAATGGTAATACGTCTACGGTACAACAGTTGGAGCTAGAAAACTCAGTAGGTTGGTTTGTAGGAAGACAATCAGGCACACCGCAACCAAGAAGACCACGGAAAAGCCTGCAACTTTCTTAAAGAGTTCGGACTCTTTGCCCTCCAAATTCACAGCTGTCGCGGCAATAGCGAGGGATTGCGGCGAAATCATCTTTCCGACGACACCGCCGGTCGTATTTGCCGCCAACATCAGGTCCGGGTTGAGGCCCAACTTATTTGCAGCGGTGACTTGGAGGTTAGCGAACAGCGCGTTGGCGGAGGTGTCGGAGCCTGTTACTGCCACGCCGACCCAACCAAGCACTGGGGCAGCGAATGCGAATACGCCGCCCATGTTGGCGAAAAATTCGCCGATAGAAACGGTCTGGCCCGAGTAGTTCATGACGTAGGCCAACGCGAGCACCAACATGATAGTGGTGGATGACCAACGCATGCGCCAGAAAGTATCGACGAACTCACGTCCCACCTGTGCCCAGTTGAGCTGGTAGAGACCGTTGCCGTCAAAGATCATGTAGGCGATAGCGACGATGAGGCCAGAAATGACCAGGAGCGTGCCGGGGTTGTTGATGTAGGCGAAGGTGTAGTCGGTGTTGATTGGCTCACCCAGCTGGTTGAAGAGCAGTCCGCGCTCGATAACAGGCCATGTCAGGCTGATCTTGAACGAGCTCAGCCACTGCGGGATGGTTGTGCCCAGGTTCGCTAGACCGAAGACGACAACCACGACTGCGTACGGCATCAGCGCCATCCACACGCGGGTGCCAGGCAGTTCAGTATTGTCCTCGTACTCAGGCAAGCCGAGGCGTTCGCGGAGAGCGGCGGTAGTCGAAGGCTTCCAGAAGTGAAGCGCCACGAAGGCAGCCCCAAGGGCAACGATGCAGGCTACGACATCCGTGAGCTGGTAGGCGAAGTGGTTCGATGTCCACCACTGGGCAATGCCGAAGCTCAGTCCGATCGCCACCGCGATAGGCGCGGTTTCTTTGATGCCTCGCCAGCCGTCGATAATTGCTGCGATGATGAAAGGAACAAAGAATGCGAGCAGAGGGGTCTGGTGGCCAACGATCGCGGCGATGTTCTGCGTTTGCTCGAGGGTGCGGCCACCGACCTCGCCCGCGGTGGTAATGGGGATGGCGACGGCGCCGAATGCCACAGGCGCTGTATTTGCAATCAGGACTACCGTTGCGGCTTTCAAAGGTGGGATGCCGAGCGCCAGGATCATCGTCGCGGTAATCGCGACGGGTGCGCCGAATCCAGCGAGGGCCTCGAGTAGGCCACCGAAGCAGAATGCAATGAGCATTGCTTGGATGCGGACGTCGCCGCTGCCCATCTTGTCAAAGACCAGGCGAAGATCCTCAAAGCGACGCGATGCAACCGTAATTTGGTAAAACCAAATCGCGGTCAAGATCACCCACACGATTGGGAAGAGTCCGAATAATCCGCCGCGTAGTGCAGTCGCAAGTGCCATCTCGGTTGGCATGTTGAACCCGAGTATCGCGACTGCGATAGCTGCGACCAGCGCTACTGCGCCGGACGTGTGCGCACGAGCTTTGACCGCGAGCAGCATGAAGAAAAACGTCAGAAGGGGAATCGTGGAAACGAGCGCAGAAAGCCCGAGGCTTCCCCCTACTGCGTCGGTAATAATTTGAAACTTGTCCACTGAGACACTCCTTGGAGTCAGAGGGCTACACAAAATACCTCCCCAAAGTACTGTGGTGACATCTGCAATGAGAAAACCAAAAAGTATGCTAGGTCACACAAATGGATGAGGTCTGTAGAAGTTCAAGCTAGTAGCGTTTTCAGTACCTATGGTGGGGGTAGTCAAATGGGGGTCGCGCGGCATTTATGGGGGAATAGGGAGAATGTCCGGCACGTGAATTAGACTGTTTGCCCATGACTCCAGCTGATCTCGCTACAACAGTTCATGAAGCGACCGTCAAGGTGCTTTCCGACCACAATCTCGACGCATCCGTCGTGCCCGATGCAGTGACCGTCGAGCGCCCGCGCAACCCTGAGCACGGCGATTACGCTACGAATATCGCACTGCAGGTGGCGAAGAAAGCCGGTACGAACCCGCGCGAGCTTGCACAGTGGCTTGCCGACGCCCTCCTGGAAAACCCCGCAATCGCAGAAGCTGACGTCGCAGGCCCAGGGTTCTTGAACCTGCGCCTCGCCACGGACGCGCAGGGACAGCTGGTTGCGGACATCTTGGCGGCAGGCGAGACCTTCGGCAATTCATCTCTTCTTGACGGCCAGCGCATCAACCTCGAATTCGTCTCGGCGAACCCAACCGGCCCGATCCACCTTGGCGGGACCCGCTGGGCAGCTGTGGGCGACTCGCTTGGCCGCGTGCTAGAGGCGAGCGGTGCCGAGGTGACCCGCGAGTACTACTTCAACGATCACGGTGGCCAAATTGACCGCTTCGCACGTTCACTAGTAGCAGCGGCAAAGGGAGAGCCGACTCCAGAGGACGGCTACGGCGGCTCCTACATCAATGACATTGCCGCCGACATTGTGGCGAAGCAACCGAATGCGCTTGATGGCAGCCCCGAAGACGTGCAGGAAACGTTCCGTGCCGCAGGCGTGGAAATGATGTTCGCTCAGATCAAGGAGTCCTTACACGAGTTCGGCGTGGACTTCGACGTGTTCTTCCACGAAAATTCGCTGTTTGAGAGTGGGGCCGTCGATAAGGCGATTGCAACGCTCAAAGACAACGGCAACCTGTACGAAAACGAGGGCGCCTGGTGGTTGCGCTCTTCCCATTTTGGCGACGACAAGGACCGTGTCGTGCTGAAGTCCGATGGCGACGCCGCCTACATCGCAGGCGACATCGCGTACGTGGCAGACAAGTTTGACCGCGGTCACACACTGGCGATCTACATGCTTGGCGCGGACCACCACGGCTACATTGCGCGCCTCCGCGCCGCAGCGCAGGCTCTTGGCTATGACCCTGAGGCTGTCGAGGTGCTCATTGGTCAGATGGTCAACCTTGTGCGTGATGGCCAGCCAGTCAAGATGTCGAAGCGCGCCGGGACGATCATTACTCTCAACGATCTCGTGGACGCTATCGGCGTTGACGGGGCTCGCTACTCGCTCGTGCGCTCCTCTGTGGATTCCACGTTGGACATTGACCTTGACCTGTGGACTAAGCAGTCCTCCGACAATCCCGTGTACTACGTGCAGTACGGTCACGCGCGTCTGTGCTCCATCGCTCGCAAGGCGAAGGAAGCTGGCGTCACTACCGACGGCGCGGACGTTGCGTTGCTCGAGCATGAAAAGGAGGGCGACCTCATTCGTACCCTGGGTGAGTTCCCAGAGGTAGTGAGCACCGCCGCGCAGCTGCGCGAACCGCACCGAATCGCGCGCTACGCGGAGGAACTAGCTAGCTCCTTCCACAAGTTTTACGACGCCTGCCAGATCCTGCCGAAGCCTGGCGAAGAAGTTGAGCCGTTGCATACCGCGCGCTTTGCACTGGCGATGGCAGCGCGCCAGGTACTTGCAAACGCACTCGGCATGATCGGCGTGAGCGCGCCGGAACGGATGTAGGAGGAAGTACATGACCGCAGCGTTTGATGCGCTTCCCGCGCACGTATGGCCACGCAACACCAGACGAGAAGAAGACGGGGTCGTGACTATCGCTGGCGTGCCCCTTCCAGAGATTGCCGAAGAGTACGGTACGCCCGTCATGGTGGTGGATGAGGACGACTTCCGCTCGCGGTGTCGCGATATGGCAAAGGCGTTCGGTGACCCAGCACATGTGCACTACGCGTCGAAGGCGTTCTTGACCACGCACATTGCCCGCTGGGTTGACGAGGAAGGCCTCGCGCTTGATGTTGCGAGCGAAAATGAGCTTCGCATTGCGCTTGCTGCAAACTTTCCGCCAGAGCGGATTACGGTGCACGGGAATAACAAGTCACGCAGCTTTCTGCAGCTGTGCATCGATTCCGGGGTAGCGCACGTCGTCCTTGATTCTCACCAGGAGCTTCGAGAGCTCAATGAGCTTGCCGGGGAAATGGGGACCACCCAAGAGGTCTTTATCCGCGTGAAGCCAGGCGTAGACGCGCACACACACGAATTCATCGCGACGAGCCACGAGGACCAAAAGTTTGGTATTTCCTTGGCGTCTGGCTCTGCCTATCAGGCGGCGTGTGCCGCGATCGATGCGGAGCATCTTCGCCTGACCGGCCTGCACTGCCACGTAGGCTCCCAGGTCTTTGATGCAGAGGGGTTCAAGCTCGCCGCGGAACGTGTGCTTGCGCTGTATGCGCAGATTTGGACCGAGCGCGGCGTTGCGCTTGAGTACTTGGACCTTGGCGGCGGATATGGCATCGCGCAGCTTGAGGAAGAAGCGCCATTGGACGTTGCTGCGGTTGCGAAAGATCTGTTGGCTGCCGTCGACGAGGTTGCCGGTGAACTCGGCATCTCGTCGCCGACCGTGGTTGTCGAGCCTGGCCGTGCGATCGCCGGGCCATCTGCCATTACGCTATACAGCGCGGGCGTGGTCAAAGACGTCGAGATTTCGTACACCAAGACGCGTCGCTACATTTCCGTTGACGGTGGCATGAGCGACAACATTCGTCCAGCGCTTTACGACGCCGTCTACGAGGGCCGGGTGGTCAACAGGTTTACAGGCGGCCAGCCGGTGGCAACTCGTGTGGTGGGTTCCCACTGTGAGTCCGGCGATATTCTCATCGAGGATGCTCAGTGGCCGGACGACATTGTCAGCGGCGACCTGATCGCGATGCCTGCGACAGGAGCGTATTGCTACCCGATGAGCTCGAATTACAACTCATTTGGGCGCCCTGCCGTGGTCGCGGTCCGGGCTGGAAAGATCAAGCCGATGGTGCGGCGAGAAACTGTTGAAGACATTCTCTCGCGTGAATATAAATAAGAATGTATTCTGTGCGAAATAGACAAAGCGGTACACTGCGCCGTAGCTGAACGTACCAGTATCGAAGTAGGAGAGAATCTAGAGATGTCGGTCGAATCTGCAGAGAGCCGTAACGGTAATTACCCAGGTAAGGGAATTGGTCAGCCGGTCGGTGTCGCTATTTTGGGGAAAGGCACTGTGGGCAGTGAGGTGCTTCGCCTCATTCGGGAGTTTTCTGACAATCTTGAGCAGCGTATCGGTGGCCCACTTGAGGTGCGCGGTGTTGCGGTCTCCAACGTGGAAAAGCACAAGGATGCGCCTGAGGTGCAAGGCATTGAGCTGACTGATGACGCTCGCTCGCTGATCACTCGCGATGACGTTGATGTTGTAGTCGAGGTCATCGGCGGCATCGACTACCCGCGTGAACTGGTGTTGTCTGCTCTGAAGGCAGGTAAGTCCGTTGTTACGGCAAACAAGGCGCTGGTTGCAGCGCACGGTTCCGAGCTTGCCGACGCCGCGAATGAAGTAGGCGTCGATCTCTATTATGAGGCAGCGGTTGCTGCGGCGATTCCAGTTGTTGGTATGTTGCGTCGTTCGTTGGCCGGTGACCAGGTTCAGCGCATTTCCGGCATTGTGAACGGTACGACTAACTTCATCTTGGACGCGATGGCTTCGACTGGAGCGACCTACGAGGAAGCACTCGCTGAGGCGACCCGTTTGGGGTACGCAGAGGCTGATCCGACCGCCGACGTTGAGGGGCACGACGCGGCTTCCAAGGCAGCGATCCTTGCCTCGATGGGCTTCCACACACGAGTCACGTTCGACGATGTGTCCTGCGAGGGCATCACGAAGATTACTGCTGAGGATATTGCTGCGGCGAAGCAGTCGAACCAGACGATTAAGCTGCTGGCGATCTGTGAGCGCCTCTACGACGAAAACGGTAAGACCACTGCTGTTAATGCTCGCGTTCACCCGACGCTCATCCCGAACGAGCACCCGCTGGCGAGCGTTGATAAGTCGTACAACGCCATCTTCGTCGAAGCTGAGGCTGCTGGCCGCCTGATGTTCTACGGCAACGGTGCTGGTGGCGCTCCTACCGCGTCTGCAGTGCTGGGCGACCTGGTCGGTGCAGCCCGCAACAAGGTGCACGGCGGTCGTGCACCAGCGGAGAACCCGTACGCGAACTACCCAGTGGTCGGCTTCGACGAGGTGGCGACTCGCTACCACGTGAACATGACCGTCAACGACCGCGTTGGTGTGCTGGCGGAGCTGACCCGAAAGTTTGCGGAGGCAAACGTGTCGCTCTCCGCAGTGCGCCAGGAGGAGTCCGGCGATGAGGCACACCTGATCGTGGTGACGCACAAGGCGCTGGAGAAGGACCTACGTGACATCGTGGAGCGCCTCTCGCAGCACCCGGATGTGCAGCAAATCAACTCGGTGATCCGCCTAGACGCCTAAGCTGAGATACCTACAGACAAGGAGCACATCATGGCGACAGACATTGAAGTAGGCCTAAAGGCGACTGTGACGGTGCCGGGTTCGTCGGCGAACTTAGGACCGGGCTTCGATACGTTGGGGCTCGCTCTCTCCATTTACGACACTGTCGAGGTTGAGGTCATCGAGTCCGGGCTTGAGGTGGAAATCTTCGGCGAAGGCGCCGAGGACCTGCCGCGCGACGGCTCTCACCTCGTAGTCAAAGCGATTCGTTCTGGCCTCAAGGCTGCTGATGTTTCTGTACCAGGCCTTCGCGTGGTGTGCACGAACAACATCCCGCAGTCTCGTGGGCTTGGTTCGTCGGCCTCTGCGGCTGTCGCAGGCGTTGTGGCGGCAAACACACTGGCTGGTAACCCGCTTTCCACAGAGGAAGTTGTGCAGCTTTCCTCGGCGTTCGAGGGGCATCCTGATAATGCTGCCGCATCTGTGCTCGGCGGGGCGGTTGTCTCCTGGACCGAGATTCCTGTCGATGGTGTATCGCATCCGGTCTACCGGGCTGTCGGGGTCCCCGTGGATCCCTCGATTCGTGCGGTGGCGCTGGTGCCGAACTTCCACGCCTCGACCAACGCGGTGCGGCAGGTGTTGCCGAGCCACGTCACGCACACGGATGCGCGTTTCAACGTGTCGCGTACCGCGGTGATGACGGTTGCCATCCAGTCCCACCCCGAGCTGCTCTGGGAGGGCACCCGCGACCGCCTGCACCAGCCGTACCGTGCTGACGTGCTGCCGGTCACCGCTGAGTGGGTCAACCGCTTGCGTAACCGTGGCTACGCAGCCTTCGTCTCTGGCGCGGGCCCGACCGCCCTGGTTCTGACCACGACGGACGTTGACGAGGAGTTGCTTGACGACGCCCGCGAGGCCGGACTACGCGTCATCGAGCTCGAGGTAGCGGGTCCGGTACGCGGCGAGCTGACCCGCGCTTAATCCGTCCTGGCTGTTACAGGCCTGAAAGGGGGCGGAACTGTTCGACGCCCCCGCGCAGGCTCGCTGTGCCGGTCACGCCGCGCGCATCGAGCGCTGCAACAGCTTGCGCTGAGCGCGCCCCTCGGGCGCACACCACAATGGTGCCGGGCTGCGCTTCTGGCGGTGTGTAGCCATCGATAATGGTGCCGAGCGGCACGTTGATGGCGCCGTCAAGGTGGAAGTCAGCGAACTCTTCGGGCTCGCGGACGTCGAGAATCGTGGCGCCTTCCGGAATGGTGGTGACTTCCGCCGGTCCTTGTGGAGGTGCGCTCGTACGCACGCGCTCAGTGACCTCTGGGTCTGCGGCAAGCGGCATGTACTCCCACATACCTGTGAGTGAGTCGAAGTAGCCAATCTGGCCAATTAGTGGCGAACCGAGTCCGGTGATGAGCTTGATGGTTTCCATTGCCATCGCGGACCCGACAACGCCTACAAGTGGACCGACCACGCCTGCCTGGGAACAAGAGGGCACGCTGCCTGGTGCTGGTGGAGCGGGGAAGAGGTCCTCGTAGATTGGCCCGTGGCCTGCCCAAAACACCGTGAGCTGTGCTTCAAACCCGAGGATTGACCCCCACACGTGCGGCACGCCCAAGCGCGCGGCCGCGTGCGATGCGATGTGGCGAGTCTGGAAGTTGTCAGTGCCGTCGACGATGATGTCAGCGTCACTGAGCAGCTGCAGTGCGTTATCCCACGTGAGGCGGTCGGATACAGTGCGGACGTTGATATCCGGGTTCAACGCCAACATCTGTGCCTTTGCCGACGCCGTCTTTGCGGTACCGATGGCAGCGGTGGTATGGATGACCTGCCGGTGCAGGTTGGACAGATCCACCCGGTCGTCGTCGATGACAGTGATCGTGCCGACGCCAGCACCGGCTAAGTACAGCAAGGTCGGAGCCCCCAAGCCTCCGGCGCCAAGAACAACGACGTGGGCGTCGAAAAGTTGTTGCTGCTTCCTCTCACCGATGAGTGTGGTTTGCCGTAGGTAGCGCTCATCGAGCGTCATCGATACCAACCCACTGCGTTGCGCCGTCCGCCATGGACTGCTCTTTCCATATTGGGACCTGTGATTTCACTCTGTTGGTGACCTCTTCACAGGCGGCGAATGCCTCGGCGCGGTGCGCACTGGCCACGAGGACCAGGAACGCCATCTCGCCGATCGGCACGGAGCCGACTCGGTGGGCGGCCCAGATTCGCACCGGGTGTTGTTGGGCGATGTCTTCGACAATCGCGCGGAGCTCGTCTTGGGCGCTGGGGTGCGATTCGTACGTCAGCGAACGCACTGCCTGCCCGCCGTCATGGTCGCGGACAACGCCCTCAAAGCGGACGAGCGCACCCATGGAGCGCGTCATTGTAGCCGTGGCCGCATCCGCAGCGAACTGCTCAAGCGGCGTTTCGGTAATGCGTGCGTCGATGACGGTATTGACCTGCTCGGCGACGAACTGTGGGTCCGAAGTAGAGGCTGGTTGTGAACTAGTGCTCATGTGATCCTTCTATGAGTGCAGTGATGTGGTCGAGCAGGGGAGCGAGTACGGCACACCCGTCCTTCACCCCGCCGCGTGAACCTGGCAGTGTCATGACAAACGTGCGGCCCGCCACTCCGGCGACAGCACGCGACAGCACTGCCGTCGCGACTTGCTGCTGACCATAGGCCCAGAACGCGTGCACGATACCTGGCAGCTGCCGGTCCAACAGAGGCTCCACAATATCAACCGTTTGGTCATCCGGTGTAATGCCGGTTCCGCCCGAGGTCAGCAGTACCGACGGGGAAGCGCCGAGTGCCTCCTGGACCGCATCCGAAAGGTCGGCATCGGCCACGATGGTGGCGTCTGGGGTGTCGAACCCCGCTTCCCGCAGGAACCTGACCGCGATCGGACCTGACTTGTCCTCGTAGACACCAGCGGCTGCTCGCGTAGAAGCCACGATAACCCGTGCCGTGCGTTGATTGGTATTCATAGGCACAATCTACAGCGGATAGACCATGACTGGTGTACCCGCGGGAACCGTAGCCGCGGCGGGAATGCGGATCAGGCAGGTCGCGGTGGCACCCTGGGTAAGCAGGTGCGAGCTTATACCGTGGTACGGATGCGCAAGGCCCTCTCGAATTTCACCACGCAGGAACTGATCCTTGTCGGCGATTCCAACGACATCTGTATCTATAGCTACGCGTACAGGAGCTGGCGCGCGACCCAACACTGGTGCGACGTAGAGGACGAATGACACGATGGTGGAGATCGGGTTGCCTGGCAGGCTCAGTACAGGCACACCGTGAAACGCAGAGATGCCTTGTGGCCCGCCGGGCTGTTGAGCGACATGTCCGTACCAGCCATCCGTAAACACCTGACGGATGACCTCGAACTTGCCGTGGCTAATCCCACCCGAAGTCACAATCGCATCGGGTTGGTGCTCCTCGATTGCTGCTGCGACCTCTCGCTCGAGTGCCTCAGGATCGTCGTTGGTCAGTAGGCGCGCTACAACCTCGATGCCATGGCGCGCGGCTAGCGCCTCAAGCATCGGACCGTTCGAGTCCGGAATTGTCGCGGGGCCTGTGGCCTGGTCGCTCGGGGAGACCTCAGCGCCACCCGTGATCACTAAGATGCGCGCAGTGCGCTCGACCTCAACGGTCTCGATTCCCTGGCTGATCGCGGCGCCAACAAGCGCCGGTGTCACTCCATCACCGCGATGCGCAATGCAAGCCCCGGGCTGGATATCGCTGCCCGCAAGGCGCATGAACTGACCACGCTTGACCTCAGGGATCTTGACAGGTTCACCAGTTGCCCCGAACGTCGGCGGGGTGCAACGCTCAACTGGGACGACTGCTACCGTGCCACGAGGAAGCTTCGCGCCGGTCATGATCGGCGCCACAACGCCCTGCAGGCCTTCTGGATACAGTTCGTCGGGGTCAGCGCCTGCGGCAATCGTCGGGCCGATCGTCGCCGTGTGCGCTTTCACCTGCGTCAACGCGTACCCGTCCATTTGCGAGTTATCGAAGGTCGGTTGCTCGCGCACGGCAACAACATCGGCCGCGAGCACACGCTGCTGCTTGCCAGCTTCAACGACGCTGATGCGCTCCGAAAGCCGAGGGCCGACGGCCTCGCGCACCGCACTCAGGTGCTCCTCAGTAGTTCGTGTCATGGCGCCTACTCTACGCGCCACCACCAGTTCGCTACCATGGACGACATGCAAATTCACTACTTTGCCGCCGCACGCGCGGCCACAGGCGTCGCACAGGAAGAAGTTGGGAACTTTGCCACACTGCAGGAACTGCTTACCGACGCCGCTTCGCGCCACAACGGCACCACCGACGCAGGCCAAACGCTCGCAGACATCCTGGCGCGCTGCACCTTCCTGATCGACGGAAAACGTGCCCAGCAGACTGACTCGCTCGAGTCCGCTGAGCGCGTTGATGTGTTGCCACCGTTCGCCGGGGGCTAATCCGTCGGCTTTGGGTAGATGGCGATGTCATCCGTTTTGACGTAGCACGTTACAGATGCGCCGGGCTCAATGCCCGCATCGAGTGCCTCCTGACGCTGGACCGGGAGCGCCACAACCGCACCGTGGACGTCGAGCTCCACAGTGAGGCCACCCGAGGTACTGACATCGACTGTGGCCACGGTGGCCTCCAGTGAGTTGTAATCTCCCGGCGCTGCTCCGGCTGGGACGTGTAGCGAGACGTCCTGCGGTGCGAAGACTACGACGGCATGCTCATGCTGTTCGCACTGCTCTGAGGCGACACCGGTGAGCTCACCGACTGTGGTTGCCACGCACGCAACGGAACCTTGGTGCGCGGCACCCACCATGTGCGCTGGAATCCAGTTCACGCTAGCGGGCAACCAGTTCACGCCAGCGAGCCGTGCAGAAAACTGCGTCGCCGGAACTTTGAGCTCCTCGGCCGTCGGCCGCAGGCTGATGACGTTGCCTCGGTCCATTACCGCAACGTATTCCGCAAGGTTGGCCACGTCCAATGGGTTGTGCGTAATCACGATCGTGGTGCGGTCGTGCGCCGTAGCCCGCAGTACCTGGCGCCAGTGATGCGCAGAGTTCACGTCGATCGCAGCGAGTGGCTCGTCAAGAATTAGCACGCGGGGGCGCGGGGCGAGCGCTCGTACTAGCGACACCTGCGATGCTTGACCGCCAGAGAGGGCGCGGACGGGGACGTCGACAAGGTCGCGCAGCCCCGCTGAGGTCAGCAGCTCAAGTGCGCGCTGTTTGCTGCCAGTGACCATCGCGACAGCCTTCAGTGGGGTCGACGTAGGTGGCAGACCGGGGTTCTGGGTAAGCAACACAACTCCGCGTTTGTGCGCCGGGACAAGCTTGCTCGACGACGTGCCCGCATCAACCACGCGGTCGCCGATCAAGGTGCGCAAACCGCCGAGGCGCCCTGCAATCCTGCCGACCAGAGTGGTCTTCCCCGAGCCGTTCAAGCCAATGAGCGCCGTCGTGGCGTTCGCAGGGAACGTTGTTTCACCGATGACGACGGGTACGCCCCCGTCCTCGGGGCTTGTCAGTAGGCGCAGCCGTTCCGTGTCCACCTCGTGGGTGGCGCGAGCGACTTCACGGGAGCGCGTACGCGAGAGGAAGACCGTCGGTAGCGTCGATGCGGCAAGTGTGAGCACCGCCAGTGCGATGAGGATGGCTGATAGCCCATACGCGACGTCCTGATCTACTTCGCGGGCAATATAGATGCCCAACGGCATGGTGCGCGTTGTGCCAGGCATAGAGCCGGCGAAGGTCAACGTGGTGCCGAACTCGCCGAGCGAGCGCGCAAACGCCAGCCCGCCCGCAGAGACGAGTGAGGGCGCGATTGCAGGCAGGATTATCTTGCGAGTAATCGTCGAGGGGCTCAGCCCCACGCCCGCGGCCGAGTATGTAATCTCCGGATCGAGTTGCCGCAGCGCCGCGTCAAGTGTGATGACAACGAACGGCAGCGCAATGAACACATGTGCAGCGACGACACCCGGAAACGCGAACGCGAACTGAATATGCAGCGCGTCCAACAGCGGCGCAGCCAAGCCTCGGCGTCCGAGAAACGCGCTGAGCGCTAAACCACCGACGACCGGCGGCATCGCTAGCGGAAGTAGCACGAGTACTCGCGCAAGGCCTGCACCTCGTCGCAAGTGTTGCATCCATAGCGCAAGCGGTGTGCCCAGCAGGAGTGTGATGACGCACGCCAGGACAGCGGAGCGCAGCGTGACGCGGAGCAACTGCTGTGTCGATGCGGAGGCAAGGATCTCACCGAGCTGGTCCCATGGCACACGTGCACCAAGCGCCAGGATCGGCAGCACAATGGCGGCGAGTGCAAGAAGCGCCAGGCCCCACACCAACATTGGTGTCTGGCGTGGGGCCTGGCGAAGCGTTGATTGCTGCATGAATACGGACTCTACCCGGTGGTTACTGTTGCGCAGCAGGGGTGAAGCCGTACTTCTCCCACACCACGGCCATTTCTGGGCTTGCAAGCAGTTCGAAGAGATTCTGCGCGGCAGCCTCGTCGGTGGTGTTGGTGGTTACAGCGGCGACGAGGGAGTTCGGCTTCTCGTCAGCGTGAGGGATATCGAGGACCTCCACAGCATCGCCAGCGGCAGCAGCATCGGTGCGGTACACAAAGCCTGCGTCAGCCTCGCCCGAGACAACCTTGCCCAAGGTGTCAGACACGCTGTGTTCCAGGGACACCGGATTGATGGTGAGGTTGTTCGCCGTCACGAGCTCGTTGGTCACGGAGCCGCAAGGAACCTGGGCGTCACAGACGACCAAGTTCACGCCGTCCTTCTGTACGTCTTCGACACTCTTGATGTCCGCTGGGTTGCCCTTCGGCACCACGAGCACCATCGAGTTCGTCGCCACTACCTTCGGGTCTTTTGCGACGCCCGCTTCGACAGCCTTGTCCATGTTCTTCTGGTCAGCTGTGATCAACACGTCACCAGGTGCGCCCTCCTTCAGTTGCTGCACCAGGTCAGAGGAGCCGGCGTTGACGAACTCGAGGTTGTTCTCCGACATTTCCGAAAGGTCCTCGTTGAGTACGCGCGTGGAAGCCGCGCCCATCACGATGAGGTCGCTGGGTGCCTCAGCGGTCGGTGCTTTTGAGGCGGCGCTTTCGGAATCGGTGCCACCGGCGCAGGCGGTCAGACCGGTCGCGGCCAGGGCAGCCACGAACAATGTGGCAAGGCGAGTAGAGCGCATGAGAACTCCTTCGAGTAGTGGTTTGAATATGAATATAAATTATCTTAAAAAAGGGGTAGACACGAAGAATGCCCCCGGAAGAAGAGCTCCGGGGGCAGCACTGGCGAGCGGGTTGAAGCACTAGCGCTTCAATTGACGTCCGTTCGAGCGGATCGGCTCCCACTGGGCCTCAGAGCGGCGGCCCTGGACCTCTTCACCGCGCGAGCGGTAGACCACGTACGGCCTAGTGGAGTAGCCGACCGGAGCCGAGAACGCGTGGACAAGTCGGGTAAACGGCCAGCAGGCGATCAAGGTGAAGCCAGCAAGCACGTGGACCTTAAACTGCCACGGAGCCTGCACCATCAGGTCCGGCATTGGGTTGAAAATCAGCAGCTGGCGCAGCCACGGTGAAATCGTTTCGCGGTAATCGTAGCCGCCGGGCACACCGAAGACCTGCGTCGAGACGGTCGCGATAAAGCCGGAGCAGATTGCGATTGTCAGGAACACATACATGAACTTGTCGGAGGTGGCCGTCGATAAGAACACCGAACGGTTGACCACACGACGGTAGAGCAAGCCAAGCAACCCCAACACCACGGCGATACCCGCAATCGTGCCAGGAATCGTTGCGATGAGGTGGTAGGCATGGTCGCTGATACCCATGCCTCGGGTCCAAGTCTTCGGAATCGCTAGACCCATGAGGTGGCCAATGACCACGAAGACCATGCCCCAGTGGAACAGTGGCGAGGAGAGCCGCAGCAACTTCGATTCGTAAATCTGTGACGAGTGGGTAGTCCAGCCCATCTGGTCATAGCGCCAGCGCCAGATAATGCCGATGACAAACGCAGCGATGGCCAACCAGGGAAAGGCCACCCACAGGAATTCTTCAATACCAGTCATAGTGAGTTCAGTCCTTTAACTGTGGTTGGGAGATGCCGTTGGAAACGGCAGGGGAGTAGTTTCAATACCGACCATCTCCGCAGGAGGGCCCTGGCGAATCAGGTTGATGTAGCGAGCGATAGTTTCCTCGTCGATGCTGGGCAGCAACATGCACACAGCCGTGAGCAAGTGAGCGTACGGGCTACCCAGTCCGACCAGAGCGTGACGCAGCACCTCGAGGCCGTCTCGGTGCGCGGCAATCATCTCTAACGCGTGCTGTTGGGAGTCGGAGTCAGCGAACGCAAGCGCTTCCAGGACGACGCAAAGGTGGTCCGGCAGCTCCTCCGAGATCTCTTCCATCCCTAGACCTTCCAACTGTTGACGAAACGCCAAGATCGCGGCACCGCGCTGGCGGGTATCACCAACCGAGTAGTAGGAGAGGTGCAGCGCGCAGCGACGCCGCTGGTCGAAGGTCTCGACGTAGTGCTCCTGGAGTGGCAGAAGTCCGAGGCTACGTGCCCTGCCGATGAACTCCGCGATTTCCGCAGCAATAGGGCCTGGAAGCAGCCCGAGCTGTTCCTCGACGGTCTCCAACGTGGAGAAGAACTCCTCTTCTGGGTACCGCAACGTGAGGCTGAGCGCCATCGCTGCGATCTGACGCTGCTGCGTATCACACGCCACTGGTGCCACTAGTTCCTCGGGTACAACCCCGATTTGGGTTCGGGTGCTCATTACTGCTCACCCTCGCGTCGCGCGACGTTGCCGTCAGCACTCGGTCCTTCCTCGACCGGGTTCGGCGTTGGAGTCGATGCTTCCGGAGCAGCAGGGCGGTAGTTCTCGCTTGCAGTCTTCGGCTCGCGAGTCTTCAACGCGGTAGGGAACATCGCGTCAGGACGGTCGCCGGTCCACGACATGAGGGACACCTTGCCAGGCTGCGCGTTGTCGGCCTCTTCGTGGCAGGCGCTCGGCGCACCCATGCCCAGGTTGGCCATCAGGTCGCCACTGGCAGGATCGACGCCACCAAACGGATCCAGCGAGGAAACACCACGCGGGGTCTCCGGCGAGGTGGTCGGGATGACATAGCGGTCGTCGTACTTGGCGATCGCCAGCAGGCGATACATCGCTTCCAGGTCTTTGCCAGTCATACCGACTGCGCTCGCAATCGCCTCGTTCGTCGGCTGGCCTAGGTTGATGTCGCGCATGTAGGAACGCATCGCGGCGAGCCTACGCAGCGAAAGCTCGACTGGGACGGTGTCACCTGCAGTGAACAGGCCAGCCTGGTACTCGAGTGGGATACGCATGTTGGAGATCGCGCTGAGCAGTACCTTGTGGTCTTCGCCGTCAGCGCCAGTCTTGGTCACCTGATCGACGATCGGCGACAGCGACGGGATGTACCACACCATCGGCAGTGTGCGGAACTCTGGGTGTAGCGGCAGCGCCACACCGTACGTGAAGATCAGATCGTAGATCGGGGAGTTCTGCGCAGCCTCGATCCAAGAGTGAGGGATGCCCTCTTCGGTCGCAGCCCGGACGACCTCAGGGTCGCGGGGGTCGAGGAAGAGCGACTTCTGCGCCTCAAACAGATCCTTCTCATCGGGTGTCGACGCCGCTTCGGCAACACGGTCCGCGTCGTAGAGCAGCACACCAAGGTAGCGCAGGCGGCCCACGCAGGTTTCCGAGCACACCGTCGGCTGGCCAACCTCAATACGCGGGTAGCACAACGTACACTTTTCGGCCTTGCCTGTCTTGTGGTTGAAGTACACCTTCTTGTAAGGGCAGCCCGAGACGCACATGCGCCAGCCACGGCAGCTGTCCTGGTCGACCAGGACGATGCCGTCCTCCGTGCGCTTGTACATCGCGCCCGACGGGCAGGAAGACACACACGTTGGGTTCAGGCAGTGCTCGCAGATGCGCGGAAGGTAGAACATGAAGGACTCTTCAATT
This sequence comes from Corynebacterium sp. HMSC08D02, assembly GCF_001807505.1. Lineage (NCBI taxonomy): Bacteria > Bacillati > Actinomycetota > Actinomycetes > Mycobacteriales > Corynebacteriaceae > Corynebacterium > Corynebacterium sp. HMSC08D02. The sequence goes on from NZ_KV789259.1 coordinate 120,130, forward strand.
TCCTTCTTGACCTCCAGGTTCATCTTCTCCAGGACGCGGTCCTCGTCCATGGTCGCAGTCGAGCCACCAAGGTTGTCATCCCAGTTCGAAGACCAGGAGATTGTGTCGATTGGCTTGCCGGTGATCTGCGACTTCGGACGCGCAGTCGGCTGCGTCTTCTGCCCAGCCGGGGCGCTAATGAGCTTCTCGTACTCATAGGTCCACGGCTCGTAGTAGTCCTCGATCGTCGGCATGTTCGGGTTGTGGAAGATGGTAGCCAGGCGCTTGATGCGCCCACCCTGACGTGGCTTGAGCTTGCCGCTGCCGTCAAGCTTCCAGCCGCCCTTCCACTTGTCCTGGTCCTCCCACGAGCGTGGGTAGCCCACGCCGGGACGGGTTTCAACGTTGTTGAACCAGATGTACTCCGTGCCTTCACGGTTGGTCCATGCCTGCTTACAGGTCACCGAACACGTATGGCATCCGATGCACTTGTCCAAGTTCATGACCATGGCAATTTGCGCCATAACTCGCATTAGTACTGCACCTCCTGGGAGCGACGACGGATGCGGGTAACCTCGTCGCGGTTGTTGCCGGTTGGGCCAATGTAGTTGAATCCGTAGGTCAAGTGACCGTAGCCACCAGCCACATGCAGTGGCTTAATGGTGATGCGTGTCAGCGAGTTGTGCGTGCCGCCACGTCGGCCGGAACGCTCGTTCAGTGGTGTGCCCACGGTGCGTTCCTGCGCGTGGTTCATAATGACCGTTCCTTCAGGAATACGGTGCGTGACCACAGCACGGGCTGAGACAACACCGTTGCGGTTGTAGAGCTCCACCCACTCGTTGTCCTTGACGCCGATCTTCTGCGCGTCCGTGTCCGACATCCAGACGACCTGGCCACCGCGGGAGATGGACAGGACATGCAGGTTGTCGAAGTATTGCGAGTGAATCGACCACTTATTGTGCGGGGTGAGGTAGCGCACCGTGATCTCTGGATTGCCGTCCTCGCCCTTGAGAATCTCGCCCGGGCCGGTCTCGCCGTTGAGACGCATGCGGTCCAGCGGTGGCTTGAACACCGGGAGTTGCTCGCCGTAGTCGATGAACCAGTCGTGGTCAATGAAGTAGTGCATACGACCGGAAAGCGTGTTCCATGGCTTGTCCATTGCCAAGTTCAAGGAGAATGCGGTGTAGCGACGTCCATCGCGCTTGTCACCGGACCACTCCGGCGAGGTGATGACCTCTTGCGGGCGTTCCTTGACCTTGTCCCACACGATCTGGGCGTCCTCGGTGCCTTCCCAGAACTCGCTCGTGTCCGAGCCGAGCATCTTGCCCAGGTTTTCGAAGCCGTTGCGTGCGACTTCGCCGTTGGATACACCGGACAGGTGCAGGATCGCCTGCGCGGCCTTCACCGCAGAGTTCAACGCTGGGCGGTCGCCTGCTGAAGCAGTCTCAGCGACACCGTTCATACCGAAGAGCTCACCAACCTGCTTTTCGACGTTAAACGGCGTGCCGTGCACGTTCGTGCCGGCCTTCTCTGTCAGCGGGCCAAAGGACATCCACTTCTCGAACACCTTGGTGTAATCGCGCTCAACCGGAACCAGCTTCGGCATCGTCTGGCCTGGCACCATGCCGACTTCCTTGACATCCGGTACAACGCCGTTCGCCATGTTCGGGTTGATCTCATCCGGAGCGTCGTGGGAGATCGGGGCAGTAACGACGTCCGTCTGCACACCCAGCCACTTGCCGGCCATGCGGGAGACGGCGTCGGACATATCGCGGAAGATCTCCCAGTCGCTTCGAGCCTCCCACGGCGGGTTGATCGCAGCGTTAAAGGTGTGGATGAACGGGTGCATGTCCGTCGTGGACAAGTCGTTCTTCTCGTACCAGGTAGCCGCAGGGAAGACGATGTCTGACACCAGGGTGGTTGAGGTATTACGGAAGTCCGTAGTCATCATCAGATCGAGCTTGCCCATCGGTGCCTCTTCGCGCCAGCGAATCGACTTCGGGCGCTCGCCTTCCGCCAGCTCCTCCGCGGAGACATCTGAATCGACGCCCAGCATGTGACGCAGGAAGTACTCGGTGCCCTTCGCCGACGAGCCCATCAGGTTCGTGCGCCAGTTCAGCAAGATGCGAGGCCAGTTCTCCGGGGCATCCGGATCCTCGGCAGCGAACTCCATCTGGCCCGACTCGAGCTGGTCAACGATGTAGTCCTTCACATCCATACCCGCTTCCTTCGCCTGCTCAGCAAGCAGCAGCGGGTTGCGGTTGAACTGTGGATACGACGGCATCCAACCACGCTTCATGGCCTCGACCAGCGTCTCCGACAGGTACTTATCTTCCGACGCGCCCTTACGTGCCAGCGGCGAGGCCATCCTTGAGGCCTTCGAGTTGTCGTAACGCCACTGGGACGTAGTCAGGTAGTAGAAACCGGTGGTGATCATGTGCCGTGGTGGACGGTTCCAGTCATTCGCGAACGCGTACTGGCTCCAACCCGACTGAGGACGCAGCTTCTCCTGGCCCACGTAGTGCGCCCAACCGCCGCCGTTGACACCCTGGGTGCCACACATGGAAGTCAGCGCAAGGAAAGTGCGGTAGATAGAGTCCGCGTGGACGTAGTGGTTCACGCCCGCGCCCATGATGATTTGGGAACGGCCCTTCGAGTCCAACGCGTTTTGTGCAAACTCGGTGGCGATTCGTTCGATCTGCGCAACAGGAACATTGGACAGCTCTTCTGCCCATGCGGGCGTGCCGACCTCGGAGGCGTCGTTAAAGTCGGCCGGCCAGGAGCCTGGCAGCTGCAGCGACGGACGGTTCACGCCGTAGTGTGCCAGCATGATGTCGTACACGGTGGTAACGGTGCGGCCTCCGACCTCGCGGACTGGGACACCGCGGCGGTAGACACCAGCGCCGATCGGGCCGTCCGAGTCCAAAGCCTCGCGAGAAGCGTCCATATCGAAGCGTGGGAAGCACACTTCGGCGGTGCCGTAGGAGTCGGTGTCCGCCATCGACATCACAGGGTTGGCGTTGTCATGGCGGAGATTCCACTTACCGGGATCGGTCTTGTAGTGGTCTGCGATGGTACCGCCAGGGTCGACAACGGTGCCGTCGGCTTCAATGTTGAGCAGGCGGTACTGGGCGTTATCGCTATTGGCCAGGGTGGCGTCCTCAAGCTTGTCTGCAGTAAGGAACTTTCCGGGAGCGAACGTGCCGTCCTCGAGCTGATCGAGCTCCACCAGGAACGGTGCATCCGTGTACTTGAGCATGTAGTCCATGAAGTACTGCGGCTGCTGCGCTACGTGGAACTTGCTCAAAATGACGTGGCCCATTGCGAAGGCGAGTGCGCCGTCGGTACCGGGCGACATGCGCATCCACTCGTCGGCGAACTTCGCGGCATCGTTGTAGTCCGGGGAGACCACGACGATCTTGGTGCCCTTGTAGCGCACCTCGGTCATGAAGTGGGAGTCCGGGGTGCGGGTCACCGGGATGTTCGAGCCCCACATCATCAGGTAAGAAGAGTTGAACCAGTCACCGGACTCTGGCACGTCAGTCTGATCGCCGAATGTCTGCGGGGAGGCAGGGGGAAGGTCCGCATACCAGTCGTAGAAGGACAGCATCGCGCCACCGATCAGCCCCAAGAAACGGGTACCAGCAGAGTACGAGACCTGGCTCATCGCAGGAATCACCGTGAAACCTGCAATGCGGTCCGGGCCCCACTGCTTGATGGTGTAAACGTGTGCTGCAGCGGCGATCTCGACGGCTTCTTCGTAAGCAACGCGCACCAGGCCACCCTTGCCGCGGGCACCGACGTAGGCGCGACGCTTGACTGGGTCTTCCTGGATCGCACGCCAGGCGAGTACCGGGTCGCCGTCGTGCTGCTTCTTTTCGTGGCGGTACATCTCCAGCAATGCGCTGCGCACGTACGGGTAGCGGATGCGCGTAGGCGAGTAGGTGTACCAGGAAAAGGATGCGCCACGTGGGCACCCTCGAGGTTCGTACTCTGGGAAGTCAGGGCCAGTGGTGGGGTAGTCAACGGCCTGGGATTCCCAGGTGATGACGCCATCTTTGACGTAGACCTTCCAGGAACAGGAACCGGTGCAGTTCACACCGTGTGTGGAGCGCACCATCTTGTCGAAGGACCAACGGTTGCGGTAGAACACGTCGGCTTGGCGGCCACCTTCGAGGAAAATCTGCTGGCCGGAAGGCGTGACGTCGCCTTTGCGAACGAACCCACCAAGTTTAAACAGCGGGTTGGACTGTGTCGCATCAGTCATGGTTCACAATCTCCTTGAATGAAAGTGAGAAAACGGGGTCGTGAATGAAATGGCTGTTAGCCAGGGAACGGTGCGTTCGGGCGGGCGTAGTAGATCCATGCGAGTGCCGTAGCGAAGGTGAAGTAGACTACGCAGCCCCAGAAGAACGTTGGTGCGCTCATCAGCGTGAGCAGCACACCAACGATGAACGGTCCGAATGCTCCGATCGCGCCGCTGAACCCGATAACACCGCCTGCCTGGCGCTTCGGCAGAATCATTGGCATCTGCTTGAATGTGCCAGCGTTGCCGATGCCAGCGAAGACAGACATGGCCAGCATGGTGTAAAAGAACGGTGCCGCGGCGTCACCACCACGGGCAAGGAAAATTGCGGCAATTGCAGTGGTGACCGTCATGCCAACACCAGCGACGAACGTCCAGATTGCGCCGCCGTACTTGTCGCACAGTGGGCCCCACAGTGCGCGAACCAGGGCCCCGAGCAGGGCGTACATGAATGCCCAACCGAGCAGCTTCGTCGCGTTGTCGCCGAAGGAGTTCTTCATCAAGAGCGCGAGCTGAGCGCCGAATCCGGAGACGGCGCCGAACGTCATCACGTAAATGATGGTGAGGATCCAAGTATTCTTGTTTCCGAAAATATCGATCTGCTGGCGGAAGTTTGCCTTCACCGGAACGTCCTTCAGCATCAGCCAGGACACGATGACCATGATGATGACCCAAGGGACGAAGAAGGCCGGAACGTTATGCACGTTGATCGCGGTACCTGAACCATCCGAAGCCTCGATCGTGCCGATCATCGTGATGCCGATGAGCCAAGGCGCCAGCAACAGTACGAACGACATGCCGAGGTTGCCCAGGCCTGCCTGGAGGCCGAGCGCCGTACCGGACTTTGCCTTCGGGAAGAAGTACCCCGTCGACGGCATAAAGCCTGAGAAGATACCGCTGCCGATACCTGTCATAAAGGACAGGATCATGAGCGTCGCGAATGAAGTCTCAGGACTCTGGACCGCAAAATACCAGCCGACCAGTGGGATGAGGAAGAGTGCTGTCGAAAGCGTAATGAGCTTTCGGGTACCAAGAACTGGTGGCAAGAACATCCAAATCAGGCGGAAGATACCAGCCGCCAGTCCTGGGACTGCAGTCAGCCAGTAAAGCTGTGCAGCAGTGAGGTCGAACCCGATCTCATTGAGGCGCGGCGCGACCGCCGCAACGATGTACCAGGTGACGAACCCGAAGAACATCGAAATTGTGGTGATCCAAAGTGTGCGCCATGCGATTCCGGCGTCCCACTTTTCTGGATCTTCAGTGTCCCAACCGGTGAGTACCCGTTGGGAGGTGTCGAGCTTGGACATGGGGTGAAATCCTCTTCAAAAATACGATAAAGGTCTATGTGGTCCGGGTGGATAAAAATGTTAGAAATACCCGAAACTACTATTAAGGATAGTGGCAGTGAACTGCTACTATCAACTTATCCACGAGAAAAGCCGTGTATTATTACGCAACATATGTGTGTCGTAATTCGGTGATTTGTACAGATGCTGGTGTTTGTGCAGGGAAGGAACACTTCATGGAATCAACTACGGCCCCCACAGCGGTCGTTATCGTCGTTTCGGACCGGGTTTTCGGGGGTGAGCGAAAAGACAAAGCATCCCCCGCAGCCACCCGGTTGCTCACTGAAGCTGGATTTCAGGTCGCACAACCCGTCATCATTCCAGAAGGTGATGAAGCGCTCCGGAATGCAATGGCACAAGCGGTGGAAGGTGGAAATTCACTCATTCTCACCTGTGGCGGTACGGGACTCGGACCACGCAATCTCACCCCCGAAGTCACCGAGGAGTTCATCAGTACACGGCTCCACGGCATCGAAACGCAAGTACTCATCGCGGGGCTGGAACACTCCCCACGTGCTGGGCTGTGTCGGGGCGTGATTGGACTTACGTCGCGTGAACCCGGCGCGAGCCTCATCGTCAATACCCCGAGTTCACGGGGTGGTGTGAGCGACACCCTTGGTGTGATCCTCGTGCTTTGGCCGAGCCTGACAGAATGGGTTCGCTAAGCAGGAGCTATTCGGTAGAAGGGAACTCCACGTTCCCGAGCGTATGGAGTTCCTCGCGTGTATCGTAGTCGCGCTCAGCACCTGTGCCCTGGACGCGCGCCACGGATTTCACTGCGTCGAGGAGTCGCTTTGCGGGAATGTCGCGCGTTCCAGCAGCATCGAGCGCCGCTACCAAAGAGGTGCGGTTCCACACCGCGCACAGCGGTTGCAGGTAGCCGTCAACCGCTTCAATGACCGCAACGTCGGCGCCGTCGCGGACGCGCTGTGCAAGGAGAGGGATCAGCTCAGGGGAGCGCGGTGCGTCGACGGAGACGACGGCGACGAAGGGGGCGTCGATACGCGAGAGCCCCGCAGCAATCCCCGCGACGGGACCCCCGAACGGTGGATCCTCACTCACCGTGGGCACTCCGAGCGGCCGTGGGCTCACCACGATGCGCGGCACCCCATCCGGGATGAGAGAGCACACCGCGTCAACGAGGCGAGTGCCGTTGACTTTCACCTGTGCTTTATCAGCGCCCATCCGTGTGGATCGCCCCCCGGCGAGTACAACGACGCCGACATCCTCCCACTCGTCTCGCACGCTACGCCTCGGGGAGTTCCCGTGACCAGTCGCCGGAGCGGCCGCCGGACTTCGCGACGATTCCCATGCGGCGTACAAATGCGGACCGGTCAACGCCTTTGACCATGTCGACGATGGCAAGCGCCGCAACGCTGACCGCGGTGAGTGCTTCCATTTCGACGCCAGTCCGGTCGGCGGTGCGCACCGTGGCCTCGATAAACACGTGGTCATCGCGAAGTTCGACGTCGACAACGCAGCCGTGCACTCCAATCGTGTGCGCAAGTGGGAGGAGATCTGGCACGCGCTTCGCAGCCGAAATGCCTGCGACACGAGCAACCGCCAACACGTCGCCCTTCGGCACAGTGCCTTCGCGCAACGCCTGCATCACCTCAGGGGAGCAAGCGACCTCGCCTTGCGCAGTCGCATTCCGGACCGTTGGTTGCTTCTCCGTGACATCGACCATGTAGGCCTGGCCAGCAGCATCGAGATGAGTGAATTTCATGTTACGTCTTTCTATTTCTAAAACAGCATCACTGGGATGCGAGTGGGGGCGTCGGTTCCAGGGGCAAGGACCGCGATTCCGTCCACTGCAGGTAGGGAAGCAACGAATCCGGAGCCGCCATGTCCGCCGGCAAAGGCTTCAGCGCGGACAGCACCGTGTTCGGTGTGCAGGCGCACAGGTACGAATACATGACGATCAGCACGCGGGGCGGGGAAGTGCGTATCGACGTCCGCTTCCACCATTGTTCGCTCGTCCATGCTGCAACGCGTGTGGTTTCCTGCACTCGCACGCAGTAACGGGATCGCGTACAGCGCGCACGAGACGAACGCCGCAACTGGATTTCCGGGCAGGCAAATAAATGCAGCTTCAGACCAACGTCCAACGCCCTGCGGACTTCCCGGGCGCTGGGCGACATGGCCGAACCACATATCTGGTGAGGAGGCTGTGACAGTGCGGACCACGTCGTACGCTCCAGCGCTGACTCCGCCGGTGGTGACCACGATGTCTGCCTGCTGCGCGGCCTGCTGGAGTAAAACCTCGGTCGATTGCGTATCGTCATCAGCGTGCATCGTGAATACCTTGGCGTAGCCGCTTTCGCGCAGAAGCGTCGCCACCATTGGCAGGTTTGAATCGGGAATTTGCGCGCCGCGAATGTCGCCGGGCCAGGCAACGAGCTCGTCGCCAGTAGAGACGACTGCGACGGTCGGGCGTTCGAAAACGTCCACAGCGCGGACACCAGTGGCGACAAGTGCGGCGAGTGTGCCAGCATCAATCCGTGTTCCCTCTCGCGCAACGACTTCACCGACGCCGACATTCTCACCAGCATGTCGGATGTGGGAACGGCCAAGGTCAACAGAAGTAATCTGGACCTCGTCAGGGAGAGGATAAGGGCCTCGAGGGATATTCGTCTGCTCGACGGGGACGACATGAAGACCGTCCTGTTGCGGCATCGGTGCGCCAGTCATGATTCGGACTGCGTGGCCAGCTGGACAATCGATTGCGTCATGTCCGGCCGGGATCTCACCAGCTACAGGCAGTACCCACGGCCCGTCACCGAATAGATCCAACTCGTGGGCTATGAAGCCGTCGACCGCCGAGTTTGAAAAAGGTGGCACTGGGAACCGTGCCACGACGTCGGCTGCGAGTACCTGGCCTACGCAGTCACCTAATGGGACGTCGCGCTTAATACGGGGCCGCGCCGCAGCCAGGACACGGGCCAAATGTTCGTTGACCGAAGGGAGAGTGTTCATTAGTTCTTAACCACCGATTTCGCTCATGAGGCGCTCCGGCTGCAGGAAGCCCTCGTCATCAATGCCGTGTCCGGGCTTCTTCAGCCACATGGCTTTCGACCAGAGGTCCGCGAGCTCCGCGTCGGAGGCACCCCCACGCATGACGTCGCGAAGCGAGACCTCGTCGGCCGCTTTCGAGAACAGGCAGGACCGGATGGAGCCGTCAGTCGTGAGGCGGGTTCGGTCGCAGGCGCCACAGAAAGGGTGTGTCACAGACGCGATAATCCCAAGCTTGCCGCTGCGAGTACCGTCTGTGACATCCCATAGGGCAGCGGGTGCAGAACCCCGTGGCTCGACGGCAGGTGTAAGCGTGAAATCGTGGCGGAGGCGCTCAACCAAGTCATGCGCCGTCACCATGTCGGTGCGCTTCCACTGCTCGCGTGGGCCCAGCGGCATTTGTTCGATAAAGCGCAGCTGCAGCCCGCGTTCTAGCGCAAAGCGCACGAGGTCTGTGACACCGTCTTCGTTGATGTCCGGCATCACTACCGCGTTGACCTTCACCGGCTGAAGGCCTGCTTCCACTGCGGCGTCGATGCCCGCAAACACGTCGTCAATGCGGTCTCTGCGGGTGAGCTGTGCGTAGAGCTCCCGATCCGTGGTATCGAGCGACACATTCACTCTGTCGAGGCCGGCGTCGGCAAGCCCCTGCGCCCGGCGCGCAAGGCCCAGGGCATTCGTGGTGACCGCAGTTGAGGGTGCGACGCCCTCGTCGGTGCGCATGGTCTTCGTCTCACTGATGATGCGTTCCAACGAGCGCCGCAGGAGTGGCTCGCCCCCTGTGAAACGCACCTGGCGGATGCCGAGGTGCTCCACAGCCAGGCGGATCAGCCGGATAGTCTCCTCGTCGGTGAGTGCCTCTTCAGTTGGCATCCATTCAAGGCCCTCTGCAGGCATGCAGTACGTGCAGCGCAGGTTGCAGCGGTCGGTAAGGCTGACCCGGAGGTCTCGTGCCGTACGCCCAAAACGATCGTCGAGCGTGCGCGGGGCGGGCTGCTCACCTGGGTCCAAGCTGGCGTTTGGTGCGAGTGGACCGTCGGAAGCTGCGCGGGACGCTAACGGCGATGCAAGAGGAAGGTGAATGGGCATAGTGCTGTCAATAATAAGTACGAAATACGCCAGGTCAAGAATTAGCAGTGAAAAACCCGTATTTATTGCTCGGGTGTTTGTGCCTTCCTTCCGCGGTTACCCGGGCCAGGCAGCGCGATAATCTCATAGTCGCCCTTGGCGAGGTGTTTCCTTAGGTCCTTCTTGTCAAACTTGCCCACCGAAGTCTTGTCGATCACATCGACGAACGTCCAATACTCAGGTGCCATCCATGTTGGTAACACATCGGCGAGGTTCTTTCGCAGCCGCTCCGCTGTTTCCGCGGTGCGCGGGATATCGTCCAAAAGCACGGTAATAGCCAGTGGGCGCTCGCCCCACTGGCGGTCGGGGAAGCCAATCACAGCGCACTCGATGACATCTTCGGCTTCCATGATGAGGTTTTCCACCTGCGCGGAATAGATCCATTCGCCACCAGATCGGATAACGTCGCGTGCACGGTCGTACAACGTCATGTAGCCATCGGCGGTGACTGTTCCGACATCACCAGTGCGCAGCCAGCCGTCTTCAGTGAAGTGGTGGCGGGCGTCATTAATCTCTTTGCCCCGGAACGTCGAGGCCAACTCGCCCTTTTCTTGGGTTGGCGAGTGGTAGTAGCCGTTGGCAACCAAATTTCCTCGCACCTGCATCTCGCCTTGTGAAAGGTCAGTTGATGCCATCACCTCTCCATCGTTGACCACGCGGTATTCCAGCCATGGCACAAACCGTCCCTGGGACACACGATACGCCTGGCGAGCTTCGCCTGAAGCGCCTGATGGCGGGCGTGCCACCGTGCCGACAGTAGACGTTTCCGTCATGCCCCACACGTGGACGACGTCGACACCGTAGCGTTCCTCCCACACCTTGATCAGTGCAGGCGGGGCAGGAGAGCCTCCGACGAAGATCTCCTGCAAACTCATGCGCTCAGGCGGCGTATGCAGATAGTGCACCATTAGCTGGATCCACAGCGTCGGTACGCCGTGCGCTACGCGTGGGTGCGTCGAGGCAATAATCGTTGCAAGCGTCGGTGCGGAAACGTCGGCACCTGGTAGTACCATCGGTGCGCCGGTGACGTACGCTGCGAACGGTACGCCCCAGCTCAACACGTGATAGATGGGGATGCAGCACAGGAAAGACTCGCCGTGCGTAATCGCTAGTGAATCCGTTGAGCGAAGCGTCATCGCCTCGAGCCAAAGAGAGCGGTGCGAATACGCCACGCCTTTTGGCGCGCCAGTCGTTGCTGTCGAATACACCAGTGCGGCTGCAGTGTTTTCTGGCAGTTCCGGCCACGAGTACCGTGTTGCTTGGCCGTCGAGAAGCTGCTCGTAGCTATGCACCTTGGCAGCTCCGAACGACAACCCAAGGACGTCGTCGCTGAGCAGAGCGCCAATAAAGACAATGTGCTCAACCAGCGGGCACATCTCCATCACTCGGCCAAGCTTTTCAGCTAGCCGCGGATCAGCCACAATGACCTTCGCCTCTGAATGGTTCACCACATAGGCAATCTGATCCGGCATCAACTGAATATTCAGTGGGGTGAAGACGGCGCCTTTCGCGGCGGTACCAAACATCACCTCAATATGCTCGGAGCAGTTAAACATGAACGTAGCCACGCGCTGGTCCCCGTCAATGCCCAGCAAGTTTTCCGCAGCGTTGGCAAAAGCGCTGGCCCGCGCGCCAATGTCCGCAAACGTGCACTCTTCGGCGCCCGTGGGCCCCCACGTCGTACACTTCGTCGAGGCGTGAGCGGTGCGCCCATACTCCAAAATGCGACCGACGGAAAACGGCACTTCCTGCATCGTTGAAAGCATGGGCACCACTTTAGCGCGAATGAAGCACGCGCAATTCAATCATGCGATACAATACGAGGCGGATCATGCGCATCGCACGAACTTTGCTGCGCAGCCAACCTCATCGATCCGCTTCCCCTTTTTGCAATCTACGTGCAGTGGCGTAGTTTTATTACATGGTTTTCACTGACCATGGGGGAGCGCGCAGGCAATTCAGTTACTGCTAACGAAGTTGCAGCGCACAGTGAACGAAACGACACAATGCACACGAAAGCTTCGAATCAGTGTTCACTCTCTTTGCTGGCGAAGTGACGAAAGGACATCCGTGACAGATACGGGAAACGCAGCAGGAACTGACCTTCAAGCGCTGAAGATTCCTGAACTGCGCAAACTTGCTGCAGAAAAAGGCCTCAAAGGTGTCTCCGGTCTGCGGAAGGGCGAGCTTATCCAAGCAATTACTACTGGCACCGTGCCTGGAAAGGCTCCTGCGAAGGCAGTAGAAGAGGAAACTCACAGCGACAACCGTCGCCGCGCCACCCGCAAGGCCGCAGATCCCGCTGAAAATAGTGAGGAACAAGGCGACAAGACGGGCAAAGAGGAAAAGGGCAAAGAGCAGCAGTCCGGGCAGCACGAGGGGCGCTATGAGTCCCGATCTGCGGCACGCCGTGCTCGCCGAAACCGTGCGCGACACAATCATGAGTCCCACGATGCCGACGCAGAACAGAAGCACTCGAACGACGAGAAGAACGATAAGCCCGAAAAGCACGATAACGGCTCGGCCGACGAGAAGTCTGAAAACAACAACGACGGCAACGGCGGCCGCGGCCGCAACCAACGCAATGACCGCGGCGGTCGTAACAACCGCGACCATGACGAAGACGGGGGAGGCCGTCGTGGACGCCGTGGCCGTCGTGGACGCCGCGGCCGTGACAACAACCGTGACCAGCAGGATAACCAGAACATCCCACCAGAAGAGCTGCAGGAAGTAGCCGGCATCGTCGACGTCATTGACAACAATGCTGCATTTATCCGCACCACTGGTTACCGTCAGAGCAGCGCAGATGTGTACGTGAACAACCGCCTCGTTCGGGCGAATGGGTTGCGCTCCGGCGATGCGGTCATCGGTCAGGTGCGCGCGAACGGGCAGGGTCACCAGCATGGCTCTGGCCGCAACCGCCAGCGCTACAACCAGTTGGTCCGTGTCGATTCCGTGAACGGCATGACGCCAGAGGACGCTAAGCAGCGCAAGCAATTCCACAAGCTGACCCCGCTGTATCCGAATAAGCGTCTGCGCCTGGAGACAGAGCCAAACATCCTGACCACGCGAGTGATCGACCTGGTCATGCCGATTGGTAAGGGTCAGCGTGCACTGATCGTCTCCCCTCCAAAGGCTGGTAAGACGACAATTCTGCAGAACATCGCGAACGCAATCGCGAAGAACAACCCAGAGTGCTACCTGATGGTCGTTCTCGTTGACGAGCGTCCTGAGGAAGTCACGGACATGCAGCGCAGTGTGAAGGGTGAGGTTATCGCCTCCACCTTCGACCGCCCGCCGTCAGAGCACACCGCTGTCGCGGAGCTCGCGATTGAACGCGCCAAGCGCCTCGTTGAGATGGGGCAAGACGTTGTTGTCCTCCTCGACTCGATCACGCGTCTGGGTCGCGCGTACAACAATTCTTCGCCGGCATCGGGCCGTATCCTGTCCGGTGGTGTTGATTCCAACGCACTGTACCCGCCGAAGCGTTTCCTGGGTGCTGCGCGCAACATCGAGGAGGGTGGCTCGCTTACGATCATCGCTACGGCGATGGTGGAGACTGGCTCCGCTGGTGACACCGTCATCTTTGAGGAGTTCAAGGGCACCGGTAACGCCGAGCTGAAGCTTGATCGTAAGATCGCGGAACGCCGGGTCTTCCCAGCTGTCGACGTCAACCCGTCTGGTACCCGCAAGGATGACCTGCTTATGGGGCCGGATGAAGCGCGCGTGATGCACAAGTTGCGTCGAATCCTGTCGGCACTTGACCCGCAGCAGTCCATCGACATGCTGATCAAGCAGTTGAAGAAGACGAAGAGCAACGGCGAGTTCCTGATGGGCGTCGCCAACTCGGCACCAATGGTGGCTGATCAAGACGCAGAGGAGTACATCTAATGGCTGGCGAAGTTTCGCTTGTCGACGACTACGTCGCCGAATATGAGGGCATTCAGGCCCAAATGGGCGACCCAGAAATTGCGGGCGACCAGGATAAATTCCGGAAGCTTTCAAAGCGCTACGCCGAACTGCAGCCGATCATCAAGGTCAACGACGCGCTGAACCAGGCGAGGGAAGACCACGAAGCTGCGGCTGAGATGGCGTACGAAGACAAAGAGTTCGCCGAAGAAGCTGAACGTCTTGCGAAAGAGATCGTCGCGCTTGAGGAGGAGCTCGCAGACCTGCTCGCACCTCGCGACGAGCACGATGGTGATGACATCATCATGGAGCTCAAGGCCGGTGCTGGCGGTGAAGAGGCGGCCCTCTTCGCTGGTGATCTCGCCCGCATGTATCAAAAGTACTGCGAGAAGCATGGCTTGACCTGGGAAGTACTCGACTTGTCTGAGTCGGACCTTGGCGGCGTAAAGGATATGACCGTCGCGGTGAAGGCGAAGACGCCGTCACGTGACGGTGCATGGTCCAAGCTGAAATTTGAGGGTGGCGTACACCGTGTGCAGCGCGTGCCAGTCACCGAGTCGCAGGGCCGCATTCAGACGTCGGCCGCGGGTGTATATGTGTTCCCGGAGCCGGACGAAGTGGCGTCGGTAAATATTGATGAGAAAGACATTCGCGTTGATGTCTACCGATCCTCCGGCAAGGGCGGCCAGGGTGTGAACACCACTGACTCCGCCGTGCGTATTACCCACCTGCCGACGAATATCGTGGTGACCTGTCAGAACGAGCGCTCGCAGATTCAGAACCGCGCCCGCGCAATGCAGGTGTTGCAAGCTCGCCTTGACCAGCTCGAGCGCGAGAAGGCCGAGGCCGAAGCCGCCGAGGGACGCGCTTCCCAGGTGCGGACTATGGACCGCTCCGAGCGCATTCGGACCTATAACTGGCCCGAGAATCGTATCTCGGATCACCGCATCAACTACAAGGCGAACAACCTTGACACGGTGCTCGATGGCAACATGGACGATCTGATTACGGCGTTGCAGACACACGAGCGGCAGGAACGACTTGAAGCCGAGTAAACAACCCGCTCAACAGGTCATCGCCCGTGGCGCGCAGATGCTTGCGGCCGCGGGCGTTGCCACGCCAGCAGTCGACGCGAGGTTGATCGCTGCCTGGCTTCTCGACGACACCCCGATGAACGTACTGTTCCTCGACGTTGACCAGGAGTTTGAAACAGCGTTTGAAGCAGCGATTCAACGCCGGGCATCGCGCGAACCACTCCAGCACATCGTTGGAGCCGCGCCGTTTGGGCCTTTGACGCTGCGTGTCGGACCGGGTGTGTTTATCCCGCGGCCGGAGACCGAGGTCCTAGCCGATTGGGCAGTGAAGACATTGCAGCAGTCCGCCACTTCGCAGGCGCCCACTGTCGTGGATCTGGGCACTGGTTCGGGTGCGCTCGCGCTCTACATCGCGCATGCGGCACCGTGCGCCGAGGTGATCGCGGTGGAGCGGTCCGAAGCTGCTCGCGAGTATGCCCAACGAAATCGCGATGAACTCGGCTTGAACGTCCGGATCGTCGAAGGGGACATGACTGATCACAACTTGTTGTCTACGCTGCATGGCACCGTAGACATGGTGGTAAGCAACCCGCCGTACGTTCCCAATACCGACGGTCTGGACCCAGAGGTCTACGTAGACCCACCAGAGGCAGTCTTTTCCGGAGACGACGGTATGGATGCGATACGTGGCCTGGTGCCGGTGGCTGCGGCGCTGCTGAAACCGGGCGGAGTATTTGCAGTTGAACATGATGACGCAACTTCTGACCTGACTGTCGACGCCGTTACAGCATCCGGCACGTTCGAACGAGTGGAGCGGTTAGCGGACCTCACCGGAAAGCAACGCTTTGTCTGTGCCCGGAAGCGGAGCGAGTAAGCTAGTCCGGTACTGAACAAAGGAGACGAGGAGCATTATGGCGAGTAGGGTTTTCCAGTGCCTCGAACCAGAAGAACGCGAACAAGGACTGCAGGCAGCAGAAGCCGCAGTGAAAGAGGGGCGCTGCATCGTCCTTCCTACTGACACCGTCTACGGCATCGGCGCCGACGCATTTAATAACCAGGCGGTGGCGACACTGCTGGCAACGAAGCGGCGGGGCCCCGATATGCCAGTACCAGTGTTGGTAGGGTCTTGGACTACTATCCAGGGGCTCG
Organism: Corynebacterium sp. HMSC08D02; assembly: GCF_001807505.1. NCBI lineage: Bacteria > Bacillati > Actinomycetota > Actinomycetes > Mycobacteriales > Corynebacteriaceae > Corynebacterium > Corynebacterium sp. HMSC08D02. Next base: position 135,993 of record NZ_KV789259.1, read on the forward strand.
TGCGGGAGTTCACGGACACCGCTAAAACTCTTGTTGAAGCATTTTGGCCGGGAGGGCTTTCGATCGTCGTTCCGGAAGCCCCGAGCCTTCCCTGGAATCTCGGCGACACTCGTGGCACCGTGTTGTTGCGGATGCCGAATCAACCCCTGGCGCTTGAACTTCTGCAGCGAACTGGCCCGATGGCGGTCTCGTCGGCGAACCTGACGGGCAATCCACCAGCGCTCAACGCGGCTGCTGCACGCCAGCAGTTCGGGGAGGCAGTCGGCGTGTATCTCGAGGGTGGGCCCGCCGAAGTTGGCACCCCGTCAACGATTATCGATATTTCTGGCCCTAGCCCAGTCATCCTGCGAGAGGGAGCTATCAGCACGGAACGCATTGCTCAAGTCCTAAAACTTGACCCAGAGCAGTTGCGGAGGAAGTAGATGGGCGGCGCCGGAGTCCCGCTGCGTGAATTGGGCTTGGTTCTGCTTGTTGCCGCAGCGATCACCTACCTGCTCACAGGCGTGGTGCGCACAGCGCTCGTTCGGACGGGCAGGGTGGCAGAGATCCGCAAACGCGATGTGCATACCCAGCCGACGCCTTCTGTCGGTGGCCTTGCCATGTTTACAGGGCTCGTGTGCGCCCTTTTTCTTGCGCAGCAGCTCCCGGCGCTCACACGTGGGTTCGCACCGGTGACGCCTGAGATGACGGCAGTCTTCGCTGGTGCGAGCGGCATCGTGATTCTTGGAATTATCGACGACCTCTACGAGCTTGGGGCCGTCGTAAAGCTGTGCGGACAACTCTTGGTAGCTGGCCTCATGAGCTTTCTTGGACTGGTCTTTACCGTCTTTTACGTCCCGTTTGGGGAGGGGACCACGCTAATCCTCGATCAAGTGCAGGGTATGTTGTTGTCCGCGTTCTTCACTGTGTTGATTATCAACGCTGTGAACTTTGTTGATGGCATTGACGGACTCGCTGCTGGCCTGGGGATGATCGCCGGGGGAGCTATCCTTCTCTTCTCCCTCACTGTGCTCCACGACCAGGGTGGTGCTGTTTCGGCCTACCCGCCGGCGATCATTTGCTCGATTCTCGTCGGAATTTGTGCCGGGTTCTTGCCGCATAATTTCGAGCCTGCCCGAATTTTCATGGGGGACTCAGGCGCGATGCTTATTGGATTGCTGCTGGCAGCCGCGTCGACGTCAGCGTCGGGCAAGATCAACATGTCACTCTATGGGGCTGCGGACATGGTGGCATTAGTGAGCCCAATCATCGTTGTGCTTGCTGCAATTGCCTTGCCGTTGCTTGACCTGATTTGGGCGGTTATTCGACGGGTGATTCGTGGACAGCGACCGTGGGAGGCAGACGCCGGACATATTCACCACCGACTGCTTCGCCTCGGTCATACGCACCGACGCACGGTATTGGTGCTCTACATGTGGATTTCTGCAGTAGCCCTCGGTGCGGTGAGCTTTTCGATCGTCCCCACCCGATTTGCTGTAGCTTTTACCGTCCTTTCGTTGGTGGTGGCCTTTGTTGCGACGCTCATTCCATGGCTGAAAGGCAAGATTGGCCCTGTATCTGTGTAGGATGTCCAATCGTGGATACTCCAAAGAACCCTGTGACGCCGAACCTGGAAGTGTCAGACACTGAGCAGTATGAGAACCAACGGCGGCCGCTGCTGCGTGCACTGCGCTTTGGAACGTTGGCATTGCTGGCGCTGCTTATCATCTCGCTGATGGCATGGGGAGCCGTCAGCGGCGCGCCAGGTCTTTGGGCTGTATTGATGGGGGTCGGTATTGGTGGTGGCTTTGTGCTGTTGACCGCTATCAGTGTTCTTGTGACGTCAAATTCCACCCCTACAACCACGATGGCTGTCGTACTCGGCGGTTGGCTCATCAAGATGGTCGTCATCGTGCTTATCTTGCTTGGGCTTCGGAACGCGACGTTTTACGACTCGACAGCATTCGGCGTAACTACGATCGCGGCACTTGTTGTTGCGTTAGGCGCCGAAGCCATGGGGGTACTGAGCGTACGAACGGCATATATTCAGAAGCCTTAAGGCGTACAGACATTTGCGTTGCTACCCCCTCGCCTTGGGGTGGCAACGCTTTTCTATGTCGGAATGTAGGGGAATTACTACCGAATTTGTGGGTGTCTACCCCTTTTTGGAACGGGTGTGGGGGAAGTAACATTTTAGGTGAAAACGCCAGTACCAGCCATATTTAATGGCGTGGTACCGAAAAATGCTCAGAAGAAGCTTTGGAAGACCCCCTAAAGCGTGAAAATACGCTGTGACCTGTTAAAGTATCGGGCGGGTTAGTTAAGGTTTGCTGCTTCCTTATTTTTCGCTGGAAGAAGCACGAAAATACATCCCCTGTCCCGTGGTAGAAGATGTGCGACGGAGTCCGCCACGGAGACAGCTTGTTGGAGACGTCCATCGCACCGCACATTAAGTGCGGCCCGAGAACGGGAGAGAACGCTGAGCGTTACAACTTTGGCCATGAAGGGTACATTCCACGCACCCCAATTGGGTCCAGAATTTTTCCCGGGGCACACGTTCGACCAGTTTATTGGTGAAGATTTCGCCAATGGCTGGTTCGCGCTGGACCGTATCATGCTGGTTCGCCTGTTCATGGCGGCAGTACTGGTGGTCCTCTTTGTTATTGCTTTTAGGAAGCCAAAACTGGTTCCTAAGGGTCTGCAGAATATCGGTGAGTTGGGCGTGGATTTCGTCCGCATCCACATCGCCGAAGACACGCTGGGGAAGAAAGAGGGCCGGCGCTTCTTGCCGGTAATCGCGACAATCTTCTTCACGATCCTGTTCATGAATGTCGCCACGATCATCCCTGGCCTCAACATCTCGCCAAACGCACGTATCGGTATGCCGATTGTGTTGGCCGTTGTCGCCTACATCGCGATGATCTACGCGGGCGTGCAGCGCTACGGCGTTGCCTTCTTCAAGCACTCGACCGTGATTCCTGGGTTGCCGTTCGCTCTGCACTTCCTTGTTGTGCCGATCGAGTTCTTCTCGACGTTCATTCTGCGTCCGGTCACGCTGGCACTTCGTCTTATGGCGAACTTCCTGGCTGGCCACATCATTCTCGTTCTGCTGTACTCTGCTACGAACTTCTTCTTCTGGCAGATCTCGGCCTGGACGAGTGTGTCAGGGCTGACCCTGATCGCGGCGTTGCTGTTCACCCTGTATGAGTTAATCATTATCTTCCTGCAGGCGTACATCTTCGCTCTGTTGACTGCGGTGTACATCGAACTGTCGCTGCATGCAGACGCGCACTAACAAAGCGCAACCTACTGGTCAAACTGAATAAACCCCATACAAATTGTCACTCGTTTGTTTGCAGGAAGCGTTGCAAGCAAACACCAAGAAAGGGAACGACTTTCACATGAACGACATCATTCTTGCTCAGGCAGCAGCCGCTACCGAATACACCGGTCTCGGCACCATCGGCTACGGCCTCGCTACCATCGGCCCTGGTATCGGCATCGGCATGCTGGTCGGTAAGACCGTTGAGGGTATGGCACGTCAGCCAGAGATGGCCGGCCAGCTGCGTACCACCATGTTCCTGGGTATCGCCTTCGTTGAGGCACTTGCCCTGATTGGCCTCGTTGCAGGCTTCCTGTTCTAAAAAGAACTCACGAATTCCACGTACACTTTTTAGATCAGGAGCAACCAATGACTAACGTCAACGATATTTTCGTGTTGGCAGAGGGAGAGAAGCTTCCGCTTGAGACGGAGCCGTCCATTCTCCTGCCTGCCATGTACGACGTGGTTTGGTCGACCGTTGTCTTCGTCATCGTGTTCTTGCTCTTCTGGAAGTTTGTCCTTCCGAAGTTCCAGGAAGTACTGGCGGAGCGCGAAGACCGAATCAAGGGCGGCATTGAGCGTGCTCAGGTTGCCCAGGCCGAGGCTAAGGCTGCTCTAGAAAAGAACAACGCTGAACTCGCTGAGGCACGTGCCGAAGCTGCTGAGATCCGTGAAGCTGCCCGGGCAAAGGGCAAGGAGATTCAGGCAGAACTTCGTGAGCGCGCTGAGGAAGAGTCTCGTCGAATTGTTGAAGCAGGCGAAAAGCAGCTTCTGGCTTCCCGCGAGCAGGTCGTCGCTGAACTGCGCAACGAGATGGGTCAGAACTCCATCAGTCTGGCAGAGCGTCTGCTGGGTACCGAGCTTTCGGATGATACCCGCCGCTCGAACACGATTGATGCTTTCCTCGCCGAACTCGACAACGTTTCTACGAGGAAGTAGGCGAAATGAAGGCAGCTAGTCGCGAAGCACAAACAAAAGTTTCTGAGCAGCTTGATCAGCTGATTCAAGGGGCAGGGGACACCGTTGCTGTTGCATTGCAGCTTGGTACGGAACTGTTCCTGACCGTGGATCAGCTGGACGCCGAGCGTGCACTGCGCATCGCTGTCGCTGATAACTCGCTTGATGCCGCGCAGCGTCGCGGGATCATCAACGATGTTTTCGGTGCCAAGGTGGCAGAGCCTACGGCACAGATCCTTGCTGCAGCAGCTTCCGAGGAGTGGTCAAACCCGCGCGAGTTCCGCGCAGGCCTGATCAACCTAGGTCGACGCGCGCTGATGAAGGGCGCGGAGGCTCAAGGGCAGTTGGAGCAGGTCGAAAACGAGCTGTACCAACTCTCCACCTTGCTTGAGAAGGAGCGGAAGCTTACTCAGCTTCTCTCCGACCGAACCGCTACAGCCGCACAGAAGCGCGGTCTGCTTGCGAATGTCATTTACGGCAAGGTCACCACGGTTACTGAAGCGCTAGCTTTGCAGGTCATTGGCCGTCCAGAACACCACCCGGTAGACGATCTCGCTGCTCTGGCAGCTGACGTCGCCGCGTTGCGTGGGAAGGCCGTGGCACGTGTGGTCACCGCACAGGCGCTCTCTGATGCGCAGCGCGATGCACTGGCACAGAAACTTGAGAACATTTACGGTCGTGAGATGGCGATCCATTCTGAGGTTGACCCCAGCCTCCTCGGTGGACTGACCATCCGAGTCGGCGATGAACTGATTGACGGGTCGACGCGCGGTAAGTTGAACCGCATGCGCACCGACCTTCTCGCCAACGCGACCCTTTAGTAAGAGATAATGCTGGAACAAACTACCGAGAGCAGGAAGAACATGGCGGAGCTGACGATCTCCTCCGATGAGATCCGTAGCGCGATAGCGAACTACACCTCGAGCTACTCCGCGGAGGCCTCCCGTGAGGAGGTCGGCGTGGTGACTTCGGCTGCAGATGGTATTGCCCAGGTTTCCGGGCTGCCAGGATGCATGACGAATGAGCTGCTCGAGTTTCCGAACGGCGTCATTGGCGTCGCACAGAACCTTGAGACCGATTCGATCGGTGTCGTGGTTCTGGGTAATTTCGAGACCCTCACCGAGGGCGACCAAGTAAAGCGGACAGGCGAAGTTCTGTCCATCCCGGTTGGGGAGGAATTCCTCGGCCGCGTTATTAACCCACTGGGCCAGCCAATTGACGGCCTTGGTCCAATTGAATCCAACGAAGAGCGCGCGCTTGAGCTGCAGGCTGCAGGCGTTCTCGACCGCCAGCCGGTTGAGGAACCAATGCAGACCGGTATCAAGGCTATTGACGCCATGACCCCAATCGGTCGTGGTCAGCGTCAGCTCGTCATTGGTGACCGTAAGACTGGTAAGACTGCAGTCTGCATCGACACGATCCTGAACCAGAAGCACTTCTGGGAGACCGGAGATCCGTCGAAGCAGGTTCGTTGCATCTACGTCGCGGTGGGCCAGAAGGGCTCCACGATCGCTGGCGTTCGTGCAACCCTCGAGCAGCACGGCGCGCTTGAGTACACCACGATTGTGGCTGCACCTGCATCCGACTCCGCAGGCTTCAAGTGGCTCGCACCATTCTCTGGTGCAGCGCTGGGCCAGCACTGGATGTACCAGGGCAAGCACGTGCTGGTGATTTACGATGACCTGACCAAGCAGGCAGAGGCATACCGTGCCATCTCGTTGCTGCTGCGTCGTCCACCAGGCCGCGAGGCATACCCAGGTGACGTGTTCTACCTGCACTCTCGTCTGCTGGAGCGTGCTGCGAAGCTCAACGATGAGCTGGGTGCAGGCTCGTTGACCGCACTGCCGATCATCGAGACGAAGGCTAACGACGTGGGTGCGTTCATTCCTACCAACGTCATCTCGATTACAGACGGCCAGGTCTTCCTCCAGTCCGACCTCTTCAACCAGGGTGTTCGCCCGGCTATTGACGTGGGTATCTCCGTGTCCCGTGTCGGTGGCGCTGCGCAGACTAAGGGTATGAAGAAGGTTGCAGGTAACCTGCGTCTCGACCTTGCTGCATACCGTGACCTGGAAGCGTTCGCTGCGTTCGCGTCCGACCTCGATGCAGCTTCGAAGCGCCAGCTCGAGCGCGGTCAGCGTCTCGTAGAGCTCCTCAAGCAGTCGGAGAACGCTCCGCAGCCTGTTGAGTTCCAGATCGTATCTATCTGGCTTGCAAACGAAGGCGCCTTTGACGTCGTTCCCGTCGAAGACGTGCGTCGCTACGAGTTCGAGCTGCAGGAGCACATTCGCTCCGTCGCTCCGGAAGTCTACGAACAGATCTCCGGTGGCGCTGCGCTCGACGATACGAGCAAGCAGACGCTGCTGCGCGTCAATGATGACTTCGCTCGCTCGTTCCAGTCCTCCACCGGTGAGCACATCGTGCGCGAGCCAGAGGCGGATCCGCTGGACAAGCGTGAGGTCAAGAAAAATACCCTTAACGTCGGCCGTCCCAAGAAGTAATTCTTGGAACAAGACGTAAACGTCTACATATAGGAAGGGAGGAGAGTAAACCATGGCAACACTTCGCGAACTACGTGACCGTATTAGGTCCGTAAACTCCACGAAGAAAATCACTAAAGCCCAGGAGCTGATCGCGACTTCGCAGATCACCAAGGCACAGCAGCGCGTCGAAGCGGCAAAGCCGTATGCCGACGAGTTGAAAGACGTCATGGAACGCCTCGCAGCTGCGAGCTCCCTCGATCACCCCATGCTCCGTGAGCGTGAGAATGGTCGAGTCGCAGCAGTCCTCGTGGTCACATCAGACCGCGGTATGGCCGGCGGGTATAACCACAACGTGTTGAAGAAGGCAGCAGAGCTCGAGCGCATGCTTGAGGAAGCTGGCTACGAAGTCGTCCGCTACATCACGGGCGGTAAGGGTGTAACCCACTACCGTTTCCGCGATATGGAGGTCGAAGGCTCTTGGACCGGTTGGTCCCAGAAGCCTTCGTGGGAAGCGACCCACGACGTTCGTCGCCACCTGATCGACGGCTTCATGGCGAGCTCTGAAGGGACCGCTAAGTGGCGCGAGGGCCTGCACGGCCCTGAGGGTCAGGAGGTTCGTGGCTTCGACCAGGTACACGTGGTGTACACAGAATTTGTGTCGATGTTGACACAAGAAGCCAGGGTGCACCAGTTGCTCCCAATTGAGCCGGTGCTTGAGGATTACGAGTACGAGCAGGAAGACATGCTCACCACAAGCGGGGATGTGCAACCGGACATGGATTTCGAACCTGATGCGGATACGCTGATGGACGAACTGCTTCCGGCGTATGTTTCTCGCTCGCTGTACTCGATTTTCTTGGAGGCATCTGCAGCGGAGTCCGCTTCACGTCGTACGGCGATGAAGAACGCTACGGACAATGCGACCGAATTGGCGAACAACTTGTCCCGTGAGGCTAACCAAGCCCGTCAGGCAAAAATTACCCAGGAAATCACCGAGATTATCGGCGGCGCTGGCGCGCTGTCTGGTAGTGGAGAAAGTGACTAAATCATGACTACTGCTCACTCTTACGACGAGCTCGGCGAGGAGCCAACGGGTCAGGCTCAGAATGAGTCCGATTTCGCTCAGAACCCGGCAGGGTCTGAGAATGGCCGCGTCGTGCGCGTCATCGGCGCAGTCGTCGACGTGGAGTTCCCGCGTGGCGAGCTGCCCGCTTTGTACAACGCGCTTGAGGTTGACATCGACCTCGGCGAAATGTCCCGCACCATCGTGCTTGAGGTGGCCCAGTTCTTGGGTGACAGCCTCGTCCGCACGATCGCCATGGCACCAACCGACGGTCTGGTTCGTGGCGCACAGGTACGCGACTCCGGCAATCCGATCTCCGTTCCGGTTGGCGACCAGGTCAAGGGCCACGTGTTTAACGCGCTTGGTCAGTGCTTGGACGACCCATCGGTCGGCGTCGGTGGTGAGCGATGGGGCATCCACCGCGAGCCACCAGCGTTCAAGGACTTGGAAGGTAAGACCGAGATCCTTGAGACCGGCATTAAGGTCATCGACCTGCTTACCCCTTACGTGAAGGGTGGCAAGATTGGCCTCTTCGGTGGTGCTGGTGTCGGTAAGACAGTTCTCATCCAGGAGATGATTACGCGTATTGCACGCGAGTTCTCCGGTACCTCCGTGTTCGCCGGCGTCGGCGAACGTACCCGTGAGGGTACGGACCTCTTCCTCGAGATGGAGGACATGGGCGTTCTTCCAGATACGGCCCTTGTTTTCGGCCAGATGGATGAGCCGCCAGGGGTTCGTATGCGTGTCGCGCTGTCCGGCCTGACCATGGCGGAGTACTTCCGCGATGTTCAGAACCAGGACGTGCTCCTGTTCATCGATAACATCTTCCGTTTCACCCAGGCTGGTTCTGAGGTTTCGACCCTGCTGGGTCGTATGCCATCGGCCGTGGGCTACCAGCCAACGCTGGCAGACGAGATGGGTGTTCTCCAGGAACGCATTACCTCGACCAAGGGCCGTTCGATTACGTCGCTGCAGGCAGTTTATGTTCCGGCTGACGACTACACCGACCCGGCTCCGGCCACGACCTTCGCTCACCTGGACGCGACGACCGAGCTTTCGCGTTCCATTGCTTCCAAGGGTATCTACCCAGCAGTGGATCCGCTGACCTCGACCTCGCGCATCCTTGAGCCAGGTATCGTTGGCGAGCGTCACTACGAGGTTGCACAGCGAGTTATCGGTATTCTGCAGAAGAACAAGGAACTGCAGGACATCATCGCAATTCTCGGTATGGACGAGCTTTCCGAAGAGGATAAGGTCACGGTTATGCGTGCTCGTAAGATCGAGCGCTTCCTGGGCCAGAACTTCTTCGTCGCTAAGAAGTTCACCGGCGACGAGGGCTCCTACGTACCTCTCGAGGAGACTATCGACGCCTTCGAGAAGCTGTGCAACGGTGAATTCGATGCATACCCAGAGCAGGCATTCAACGGCCTGGGTGGCTTGGATGACGTTGAGGCTGCCTACAAGAAGCTGCAGGGCTAGGAGGCAATAATGGCTGAACTTACCGCTCAATTAGTCTCGGTAGACCGTTTGCTCTGGAAGGGTCCAGCAAGCATCGTGACTGCTCAGACTACCGAAGGTGAGATCGGCATTCTGCCTGGCCACGAACCCATCCTTGGTCAGCTCAAGGACAATGGTGTCGTGACCATCCGCCCAATCGACGGCGAGCGCATCGTCGCCGCCGTCCAGGGTGGGTTCCTTTCCGTGCAAGGTGACAAAGTGACCATTCTTGCGGATTACGCCATCTTCGCCCACGAAGTGAATCGTGATGAAGCTCAGGCAGAGCTTCAGAACATTGATGACGCACTCGCGAAGTCTCGTGCAGAGGCCGAGCTTGCTGCCGTCCGTCGCAGTGAATCTCGCTAACGCGGTCACCGCGTAGGAGGAAGGTAGAGCGCCACGCTCAACCTTGTAAAGCCCCGCTGTTTTAGCAGCGGGGCTTTCCGTTTCTTCGTTGCTTGCACTGGCAGCGAAGGTCGCTAAAATGAAGCGCATACTTTCATCAAGGTCGGTTTGAACGAAGCAGAGGTGCAATGTGATCGTTTTACTGTACGTGGCATTGTTCTTTGTGTTCTTTGTTATTACTGTGTGCGTGTGGCGCTTTTTAATGTTCCGCAACTCCGGCGCGATAGGCCTGTTCCGACAACTCCCGGCCACCGGGGTCCACGGTTGGCGCCACGGTGTGCTGATCTATCACGCGGAGGAGCTCCGTTTTTATAAACTGCGGTCCTTGTCATTCCAGTACGACATGTGCATTGAGCGCACCCAGACCAGCTTCGAGGGAATGCGAGCGCTGAGTCAAGAAGAGCAGTCGTTCATGCCAGGGATTAAGGAAGCCGTACTGCTGCACGGTGCCGATGGCGATATTGAATTCGCGGGCCAGAAGCGCGCGCAGATGGCGTTGATTTCATGGATTGAGTCTGCACCTGATGAGCGGCAGGAAAAGGTTGATTACGAGGCGCTGCGTCGGCGTGCGCTGCGTGACCGCGGCCGCGATCAGCGCAACTAGCGGGATAATTCCGTACAGAATGACACGACCGGTAGCCTAGTATCCATGCGTCTTGTCATTGCTCGCTGTTCAGTAGATTATGTTGGTCGTCTCGATGCGCATTTGCCGTCTGCGCTTCGCCTTATTTTGATGAAAGCTGACGGGTCTGTGTCGATCCACGCAGACGACCGTGCTTATAAACCACTGAATTGGATGACACCGCCGTGCACGATACGTGAACAAGCCGTCGTGGATATTGATGGGGAAGACACGGGGGACGAGTTGTGGATCGTGGAGAACCCAAAAGGCGAACAGCTTCGCATAACGGTCGAGGAGATCGTGTCTGATACCAACGTGGAGCTCGGTGAAGATCCAGGTCTTGTGAAGGACGGGGTGGAAGCGCACCTACAGGAGCTGTTGGCTGAGCATATTTCTACGCTCGGCGATGGGTTTACGCTCGTCCGCCGTGAGTATCCGACGGCGATTGGCCCAGTCGATCTGCTCGCCAAGGACGCAGACGGCAAGACAGTTGCCGTTGAGGTGAAACGCCGGGGAGGGATCGACGGCGTCGAGCAGCTCAGCAGGTATGTTGAACTGCTTAACCGCGATAGCGTACTTCGTCCAGTACAGGGTGTGTTCGCTGCGCAGGAGATTAAGCCTCAGGCCCGCACGCTCGCGGAAGATCGTGGTTTTCGCTGTATTGTGCTGGACTATGACGACCTGCGTGGAATCGAATCAGACGAGCTGCGCCTGTTTTAGAGGAGCGATGTAGCAGTGCCGCGGAGAAATCGGCGTCGAAATATCCAGCCGAGCTACGTGCTGCCACGAGATGGTTCTACTTTCATTGGGACCCAAGAAATGGAGGGGCCCGGGTGGACACAGGGCGAGATTTACAAGGTACGCCAGATTGGCTCTGCCGCAGCCCGAAAGTTCTATGTGTGCCCCGGCTGTAACCAGAACATCCCGCCCGGCGTAGCTCACGTAGTTGCGTGGCCAAAGGAAGTGGGGCGCGGCGCGGATGACCGGAGACACTGGCATAAACATTGTTGGTCCAGGCGGTAGGGTAGGAGGCATGATTGCAGCATTTTCAGTAGCACCAGCCGTCACTGATACACCGAACGCTGAAATGTCGCAGGCTGTGGCCCGCGCCGTGAAGGTGGTTCGCGAATCGGGGCTGCCGAACGAAACGACCGCCATGTTCACCACCATCGAGGGTGAGTGGGACGAGGTGATGGACACCATTAAGCGTGCGACGCAGGCTGTGGAGGAGGTTTCTCCGCGCGTTTCGTTGGTGATTAAAGCGGATATCCGTCGTGGGTTTACAGATATGCTCCACCAGAAGATGGAGTCCCTGAACAAGCATCTCGAGGAGAACTAAGACGTGACAGGACCACAATTTACGGCAGGAGCTGTTGATTTAGCTCAGGTAGCAAAGCAGGCGGAAGCGCGCGAAGAAATGCAGCGCGAGGGGTTTGTGCCTGTGTTTACCGTCTCCGAGGCGGATCTCGAAGCCAAAGTACTGCAGCGCTCAATGCAGATTCCGGTTGTCGTTCATGTCGGTAGTGCGCGTTCAGCTGATTCCGAGTCGCTACGGGCGACGTTGACCAAGTTGGCTACCGGTCAGCGAGGATTCGCGTACGCATACGTTGATGCTGATGCCACTCCGCAGATCGCGCAGGCGCTTGGTGTACGGATTGTTCCGACCACGCTCGCGCTCGCTGCTGGGCGCCCACTGACGAGCTTCGAGGGGGATCAGTCGGAGGAAGAATTGAAGCCTTGGCTCGAGGCATTGGTGAGCAACGTTGGCAGGCAGTTGCAGGGCCTAGACGAGGAGCCCGTTGAGGATGCTGCCCCAGCAGAGGACCCGCGTTTGGAAGAGGCAGCTCGTGCGATGCAGGCAGGTGATTTCGATCAGGCTACGGCTATCTACGATGCGATGCTGAGCGAGGAGCCTGGTAACAAGGAGGTTGCGCAGGCGAAGGCGACGGTGGCCGTCGTCAAGCGGCTTGACCCTGCGAACTTGTCGGTTGATCCTATTGCTGATGCTGCGGAGCACCCTGACGATGTCGCGAAACAGATGGTGGCTGCTGATGCTGAGCTCGTGTCCGGTGCGCCTGAGAAAGCATTCGACCGTCTGTTGGGCTTGGTCAAGCAGTCTCCAGAGGCGAAGGAGCGACTGCTCGAGCTCTTCGGGCTTTTCGACGCCGGCGACCCGCGTGTGCTCGCCGCTCGTACGAAGCTTGCGAGTGCGCTGTTCTAGCGTGACATGCAAAAGCCCGGACCTGCAGGAACTCCTGAGGCCCGGGCTCTAGCGTTCTAGCGGCTCAGCTTGTACAGCTGTGCGCTCATTGCTGGTACGTGCAGCTCGATCGAGTGAGGGAAGTGATCCCACTGAACATCGTCGCTGTGCACAGTGTGTGGCAGGTCGTTGTTGGCACCGCCGTAGACGCCTGCGTCCGTGTTGATGAGTAGCTCCCACTCACCGGCGACCGGCAGGCCGATCCGGTAATTTGGCTGGGAAGTTCCGGACATGTTGATGACGGCCAGCACAGGGTTGCCCTCGGTATCCCACCGGAGGTAGGCGAGGATGTTGTGCTGTGAGTCGTCGCCCTTGACCCACTGGAATCCGGCAGGCACGTTGTCCTGCGCGTACAACGCAGGGGTGTCGACGTACACTCGGTTGAGGTCGCGAACTAGTTGCTGGATACCGCGGTGGTACTCGTGGCCCCAGCCGTCAGAAATATTGTCCCAGTTGATTGAGTTCGCTTCGTCCCACTCGGTGGTCTGGCCCCAGTCACAGCCCATGAAGAGGAGCTGCTTGCCTGGGTGGGAGAACATATAGCCGAAGAGCGTGCGAAGGCCGGCGGCCTTGTTCCAGTCGTCGCCTGGCATGCGCTGCCAAAGCGAGCCCTTGCCGTGGACTACTTCGTCGTGGCTAAACGGCAGGACATATTGCTCGGAAAACGCGTACACGAGGGAGAACGTGATTTCGTTGTGGTGGTATGAGCGGTGAATCGGGTCGAGGGAGAAGTACTCGAGTGTGTCATTCATCCAGCCCATGTTCCACTTCAGGGAGAAACCGAGGCCGTCGTTTTCCGTCATAGCGGTCACGCCTGGCCAAGCAGTAGACTCCTCCGCGATGGTCACGATGCCTGGGTGGTTGCGGTGAACCGTTGCGTTCATCTCTTGCAGGAACTGGACAGCGTCCCAGTTCTCGCGCCCACCGAACTGATTTGGAAGCCATTCGCCGGGTTGGCGGGAGTAGTCAAGGTAGAGCATTGACGCGACGGCGTCGACGCGGAGGCCATCGATGTGGAACTCTTCGCACCAGTACAGGGCGTTAGCGACCAGGAAGTTGCGAACTTCGTTGCGCCCGAAGTCGAACACGTAGGTGCCCCAGTCTTTTTGCTCGCCACGGCGCCAGTCGGGGTGCTCGTAGAGGGCGGTGCCGTCGAAGCGGGCGAGTGCCCAGTCATCCTTCGGGAAGTGGGCTGGCACCCAGTCGACGATGACCCCGATGCCTGCTGCGTGTAGGTCGTTGACGAGTGCGCGGAAATCATCTGGAGTTCCCCAACGGGCGGTTGGAGCGTAGTACCCCGTGACCTGGTAGCCCCAAGAGCCACCGAATGGATGCTCGGCTACCGGGAGGAACTCGACATGGGTGAAGCCGTTTTCCATGAGGTACGGTACGAGCTCGTCGCGCATCGTCTGGAAGGTTGCGCCCTTCTTCCATGAGCCGACGTGGCACTCGTAGACGCTCATTGGGGAGTTGGTCGGGTCTGCTTCGCAGCGCTTTTGCGCCCAATCCTCATCTGTCCACTCGAACTCGGAAGGGGCGGCAACCACGGAGACGGTCTCTGGAGGTGTCAGCGTTTGCTTCGCCAGAGGGTCGGCCTTGTCGATGCGACGGCCGTCGGACGTCTGTACTGCAAATTTGTACGTGGTGCCTGCCTCAATGCCCGGGATGAAGATCTCCCACACTCCAGTCGAACCGAGGACGCGCATCGGGTACTGGTTTGGGTTCCATGCACAGAAGTCACCGACGACGGCCACGCCCTGTGCATTCGGTGCCCACACAGCGAACGAGGTACCAGTGACGGTGCCGAGCGTCGTCTCGTAGGTACGGACGTTGGCGCCGAGCACCTCCCAGAGACGCTCGTGGCGGCCTTCGCTAATCAGGTGCAGGTCGAGCGTGCCGAGTGTAGGCAGAAAGTGATATGCGTCGGCGACGGTCACCGGGTCGCCCTCGGGGTAGTGAACCTTGAAGCGATAGTCGGGCGCAGTGGTGTCGGTCAAGCCGATCGCCCAAATATCGTCGCCAAGGGACTGCATTTGCCGGATCTCATCGTGGATGAGTAACTCGACGTTCGTTGCGCCGAGGAATCGGGTGCGAATGAGGGAGCCCTCGGGTGCTGCGTGCCATCCGTAGAAGTCGTGCGGTGCGTGGTGCTTGCATTCGAGGAGGCGGTGCCGGTCGTGTGCTGGGATCAGCAGTGCTGGGTTGACTGAATTTGCAGACATAATGATCTTTCTAGCGTCTGTTTGGTCGCGGTTGTTATGGGCGGTAGTCGTGATCTGAAATTTGTCGGAAAGCGAGCGCTTCTCGCTTCTGTGGCGCAACATCAGGCAGCTTCAGAATGTGAGCGACGTTGACTTCCGGTGCGAGGCGCACGTAGTTTTCTGATCCCCAGTCGTAGTACGCGTCAGTTACCAAGTCATGGACGGCAAACTGCGCACCATATTCGAGACCAACTGCCGGCGCGTCGAGGTACAGCGTGCCTTCCTGCGCGTTCCATGGGTCAAGATTAACGACGACGAGGACCGCGTTGCCAGAGATCGCATCGACCTTCGAGTACGCGAGGATCTGGTCGTTGTCCACGTGATGGAAGCGAATCTGACGTAGCTGCTGCAGCGCAGGCTGCGCCTTGCGGAAGCGGTTCAGCGAAGTGATGTAAGGCTCTAGAGACTGCCCGTTATCGAGGGCTGTCTGGAAGTCGCGTGGGCGCAGTTCATACTTCTCGGAGTGGTTGTACTCTTCGCTACCTTCTGCGACGGCTTCGCCTTCGAAGAGCTCAAAGCCGGAATATACGCCCCACAATGGGCTCATTGTGGCGGCAAGCGTGGCGCGAATTGCGAACGCGGCTGGACCTCCGTACTGCAGCGAGGCGTGCAAGATGTCAGGCGTGTTCACGAAGAGGTTCGGGCGCGAGACATCCGCGACGTCGACCATGTGCTCAGCGAAGTCGATGAGGTCACCCTTAGATACTTTCCAGGTGAAGTGAGTGTAGGACTGGGAGAACCCTGCCTTCGACAGCCCGTACATCACTGGTGGGCGGGTAAACGCTTCGGCCAAGAAGATGACGTCGGGGTGCGTCTCGTGGACGCGGGTGATCAACCAGTGCCAGAAGTTCACCGGCTTCGTGTGCGGATTGTCCACACGGAACGTTCGGATGCCCAGGTCTACCCAGTACATGACAACCCGGTAAATCTCCTCGTAGACCTTCTCCGGGTTGTTATCGAAGTTGATCGGGTAGATATCCTGGTACTTCTTCGGCGGGTTCTCGGCGTAAGCAATCGTGCCGTCTTCCAAGATGGTGAAGAAGTCGGGGTGCTCGCTCGCCCAAGGGTGATCCGGCGCAGCCTGCAAGGCCAAATCCAGCGCTACCTCCAATCCGAGTTCGTGCGCATGGTCAAGCATCGCGCAAAACTCTTTCTCACCACCGAGCTGCGGGTGGAAGGCATCGTGCCCACCGTCTCGTGAACCGATCGCCCACGGGGAGCCGACATCACCCTCCTCGGCGACAAGTGTGTTGTCTTTGCCCTTCCGGTTGATCTCACCGATTGGGTGGATAGGAGGGAAGTAGACCGTGTCAAAGCCCATTGCAGCAACGCGATCGAGCGCCTTCGCAGTGGTGGCCCAGGTACCGTGAACCGGGTTGCCTTCATCGTCCCAACCGCCGGTGGAACGCGGGAAGAGCTCGTACCACGAGTTCACCAGCGCATCGCGTCGTTCTACGTAGATATCGCAAATAGGCCCATGGGTGACGAGCTCCCGAAGCGGAAAAGCATTGAGTACTTCGAGTGCTTCGTCAGAAATGCCGGCGAGAATTCGTTCAGCCAGTGGCAGCGCGGGATTATCAAGCGCCGCAGCGGCCCGTTCGAGCACCTCGCGGTCTGGGGCCGGAGTCTGCGCAATTGCGGCTTCAAAAAGGTGGATGCCGTGGGCGATGTCGTTCGCCATTTCTTCGGTAGTCTGCCCGGCCTCCAGCTTCTTTGTGACGGCGTTGCGCCACGTCGCCATGACGTCACTCCACGCATCAACGCGGTAGCGCCACAGCCCCTGAGCATCGGGGACAAACACCGCATGGGTGTAGTCCGGGCGGTACGGTTCTTGCTGCATGTGAATGGAGTACTGTTCTCCATTCGGATCCGTAATAACCAAGCTTGCAGCGATAGCGTCGTGGCCTTCTCTCCACACCAGGGCAGAGACTGGCACAACCTCACCTACCACCGCCTTTGCCGGAAGAGTTCGCCCGGAAACTTGAGGGCGTACGTCGTCGATACCAAAGCGTGCAACCATGTCGTTTTTGTCCTCACATGTGGCCGATGGAAGTCGGACACACCTATAGGTGTGCTCTTTCTTCTCTCAGACTAGCTAACTCTCGCGTTAAATATCGACATAAGGGTTCGCTTTCATCCGTGGCGATTCTCATACAACGATATGGTTACACTGAGAACTCAGTCGCTTGTTTTTCTATCCACCAAGACGCCGAAGTAGAAAGAAGCCAGAATGGTAGCCGTGAACGAACCAACCACTGATCCAGATCTGCTTATCGACTTCCGAGGAGTCGAGTTTATTCGCGGAGGCAACACGCTTGTTGGCCCTATCGACTGGCAGGTGGAGCTCGACGAACGTTGGGTCATCGTCGGCCCAAATGGCGCCGGCAAGACCACACTGATCCGAATGGCGGCTGCCCAAGAGTTCCCATCGCGCGGCGTCGCATTCGTACTCGGAGAGCGCATCGGTAAAACAGATATGCGTGACCTTCGCGCGGCAATCGGATTGACGTCCTCAGCGATTGCTTCGATGATTCCGCCAAGTGAAAAAGTAGGTGACGTCGTCGTCTCCGCAGGCTACGCGGTCGTCGGGCGTTGGCGCGAACAGTACGAGGACGTCGACTACGAGCAAGCACTCGAAGTCCTGGAACAGGTCGGGGCTATGCACCTTATCGACCGCACGTGGGGAACGCTCTCGGATGGAGAAAAGAAGCGCGTCCTCATCGCCCGCGCGGTCATGATCGACCCAGAACTGCTCATCATGGACGAACCGGCGGCAGGTATGGATCTCGGCGGACGCGAGGACCTCATCGCATACCTCGGCGACCTCGCACTCGACCCCGATGCGCCAGCTATGGTGATGATCACCCACCATCTGGAAGAAATCCCATATGGTTTTACACATGCCTTGCTGCTCGACGAAGGAACAGTGATCGCCCAAGGTCTTATCGAAGACGTATTGACCAGTGAAAACGTCTCTAAGGCGTATCACCAGCCAATCGAAGTGCAGCACGACGACGGCCGGTTCTATGCACGCCGCGCACGAAGCGCACGAAGTGGTGCGCACCGCGCATAACACCACGCGAGGAGGTGGAGCACCGTGTACCGCAAAACCGGCGCATTTTCTGTCGACGCAACAGACGCCGTCGACGCAACAGAAACCAGTGGGTTCAACGGGTCACGCCTGTCTGCCACCGTCATCCTCATCCGCGACACTCCCGACGGAATCAAGGTGTGGATGCAAGAACGAGTCATGAGCATGAAAAACTACCCAGGCATGACAGTTTTTCCCGGAGGTGGCGTCGATAGTCGCGACTTCCCACCCCGCGCCTGGAATGACGGAGACCTGTGGATTGGCAAGTCGGCAGTCTCTGTTGCACGAAGGCTCGGCGTCACCAAATACAAGGCACATGCCCTGCTGTTTGCCGCTGTTCGCGAATTGTTCGAAGAAACCGGAACACTGCTCGCCGTTGACGACGAAGGAACCCTACTCGGCGACGCACGTCCTTTCCACGACCAACGGCTCAAACTCGTCTCGCACGAGATCTCACTTACGGACATGCTGCAGGCCAATGAACTCAACGTCTGCAGCGACCTCCTCATCCCGTTTGCACGCTGGGTAGGTTGCTCGCACCGAGGTAACTGGTTCGACACCTTCAGCTTCCTCGCAAAAGCACCCATCGGACAAGAACCAGACGCGGAAACCGGCGAGGCAGACGACGCAAACTGGTTCTCCCCGAAGCTACTCATGGAAGGATGGCGCGCCGGGCTCGTTCGCTTCGTGCCATCAACATGGGGGCAACTCCAACAGCTGTGCTCCTGCGACACCTTCGAGGATGCGGTCAAACTTGCACGCAACGCCGACATGCGCCCGATCATCGGAGACCCCGCCGATGATCCGCGCTACCACGAGTTTTTCCACCAGCACCCGACAGATAGGATCGGGACGCCCAAATGAGTTTTACTTTGGACGAGGTTGGGTTCCTACGGGACAACCTGCAAAAGATTCTGGCGCTTGGACCGGACCTCGAACTCATTCCAAGTACGCTAATTCGCGACAGAGCCGTACTGGAAAAGGAATTCGGCGATCATGCCCGTGTCGTTTCGGAGTTACTCGCTGCGCAGCGCAGCGCCCGTGGGAAGATGCCCGAACATTGGCTTACCGATAGCGACGCCGCGCAACAAGCAACGCCACAGCTCGTTGCCGAATACAGAGCGCAGCTGATCAAGGATTTCGGGGCAGCCACGGTCCACGACGTGACCTGTTCAGTGGGAAGCGAAGGGGCGTCGATAAGAAAACAACAGCTCTCTTGGATAGGCTCCGATCTTGATCGCGTACGGCTTGCGATGGCTCAAGCAAACCTTGCCGACGCCAACGTGCTCCTCTGCCAAGCCGATGCACTGCAACCCATTAGCAGCGCCGATGTCATCGTGGCTGACCCAGCACGACGCGCCAACGGCCGACGAATCACCGACCCAGCAAAACTCCTACCACCCCTGCCAGACCTCGTGGAAGCACATCGTGGCAGAGAACTCGCAGTAAAGTGTGCACCCGGAATCGACTACAGCGAGTGGAGCGGGCTCGTCAGCGTCGTCTCTCTCGATGGCGGCGTCAAAGAAACCTGCCTGTACACAGAAGGTTTCAGATCTGGCATTCGCGAAGCGGTGGTGCTGCGCGCGGACGGTTCGCGAGAGATAGTGAGGTCGGACGAGCCTGACGACACCACTGTCGCCGAACCAGGTACTTGGATGATCGAGCCCGACGGAGCGATCATCCGCGCCGGGCTAGTTCGCCACTGGGCGCACCGGCACAAGCTGTGGATGGTGGATCCGCACATCGCATTTCTTACGGGTGATGAGCTTCCCGCAGCAACGAGTGGCTTCCGTTTCTTGGAGGCTGTGCCGTTCAAGCGACTTAAGGCAGCACTGGCCAACTACCAACCGGGGGCGCTTGAGATCCTCGTACGCGGGGTAGACGTCAACCCGGACCAGCTTCGGAAGAAGATGAAGCTGAAAGGGCACCGACAGATGGCGGTACTTATTGCGCGAACAGGCAACAGCCCGACTGCATACATTTGCGAGGCAAGGGAGCATCAGCGCGTAGGGTAGTGCGCATGAAGTATCTCGATCACGCTGCAACTACTCCGATGCGTCAGGTAGCAATCGATGCCTGGGTTGAACACGCAGGTGCGTTGAATCCCGGTGCGCAACACGCAGCGGGACGCCAAGCCAACGCGGTGCTTGCCGATGCAAGAGAACAAGTCGCGGAGTTGCTTGGCGCGGACCCGGTTGAAGTGATTTTCACAGGCTCGGGCACCGAGGCAGACAACATCGCGGTCCGCGGTCTCTACGAAGCCATGCGTGGCAAGCAAGGGGAGCGGGTGGTGTGTTCACCGGTTGAGCACTCGGCAGTGCTCGAGACTGCCAAAGCACTAGGAGCACAGCACGTGGATTGGCTCCCGGTAGGTGACGACGGCCACCTGTCGGACCTCGATGCGCTTGACACTCCGGCAGCTGTGGCCGCAGTGATGTGGGCAAACAATGAGACTGGCGCACTCCAACCAGTGAAGGAGGTTGTTCGCAGAGCTGCGCTTCAGAACACTCCTGTTCATGTGGATGCTGTGCAGGCCGTTGGCAAGGTCCCCGTTCACTTCCACGACCTCGGTGCCACCACATTGGCAGCGAGCGCACATAAGTTTGGTGGGCCACGCGGAACCGGCCTGCTGCTAGCGAAACGCTCGCCGGCGCCGACCGCATCGATTCACGGTGGCGGCCAGGAACGTGGACTGCGTCCAGGCACGGTAGACGTGGCCTCTGCCGCTGCAACAGCTGCAGCACTGGCGGAAGCATGCTCCGAGATGGAACGTGAACGCGAACGTGTGAAGGAACTTCGCGATGCACTCGTGGCAGGTGTACAGCGTGAGGTCCCGGACGTAGTGGTAACAACCCAGGAGCCAGCTGTGGAGGGGCATGCCCACTTCATGTTCCGCGGTGCCCACGGGGACGCGATGCTGATGCTGCTCGACTCGTTGGGCATCGCTGTATCAACCGGGTCTACGTGCGCCAGTGGTGTGACCCGAATGAGTCATGTGCTTGAGGCGATGGGCGTGGAGGAAGTGCTCGGCTTGGGCGCGCTACGAATTTCGCTGGGGCGAACGAACACACGTGAGGACGTCGACTACTTTGTCCAGAACATCGCTGATGTAGTTGCGAAGGCGCGAGCGGCGGGGAACATGTAGATCTCACGCGATAGTGGGCGAGTTAACGTCGATGTGTTGGCGTTGTTTGCCGGGCCCGAACCAGTACAAGCATCATGCTGGTTCGGGCCTTTCATACTTTCGACCCAACCCAACGGGGGTAAAACACGGGGGTGGCAACTGTTCAACGATCACGAAAAGGTCTGCCTAACGCATCCATAGGGCCTAAGTTTGGCTACACCCGACCACGAAAGGTTTTTGGTATAAAAAGGTTGTGTATTAATAGTATCGGCGACACGTGTCGAATGACACATGTCGTGCCTGGTAATCCCGATTTGCTTAGCAATCTCTTACCAACCCTTGCATATATGCGCATAATATACGGGTGGGTTGATTGTTGAACACCCATCGACAGGTGTCGGTGGGTTTGTTGAACATGTTGGGTTTGCTGCGATGGTTTCTGAGTGTTTTTTAAGCTATGTGTGCAGGTTGTAGGGCTAGATGTGTTGAACAATCCGGGTTTTGTAGGCGTGTTTTTGCCTGTTTGGTTGGGGCGTTGTGGGCGGATTGGCCATGTATAGTTGCGGTGCATAAACTT
>NZ_KV789260.1:0-3155 GCF_001807505.1 Corynebacterium sp. HMSC08D02
TATCCTTAAACGTCGGAGCAGGAACCTTCACATCCTCACCAGGCTTACCAGACCCGTCCTCATAGTTCGGGTCGAAGTGATCGTTCGCGTTTGGAACCTTCGGGTTGCTGTCTTGATCATCCGGGATGCCGTCACCGTCATCATCCGTATCCGTGAGATCAGGCGTGCCGTCACCATCGGTATCCAGCTTGAACTTCGCCTTGGCCTCGTCCGTGGACTTATCTGGGTAGGTCACCGTGACCGGAACATCGAACTCTTCCGTGGTCTCCTTGTTCAGCTTGGACTTATCCGGGAAGGTCACCGTGACCTCACCGGTGTTCTCATCGATAGAGACCTCGTAGCCCTCAGGCGCAGTAAAGCCATCGGTGATCTTGAACTTGGAGCCCTCAGGAGCGGTTGCGTCCTTGCCATCCTTGTCGGTGAAGGTCGGCGAAGACTTTGTCTCCTTGCCTGGGACGACGAGCTTGTCCTCGTAGGACGGCTCGTAAAGGTCCTTGTCCTTGTCGGTCACCGTGACGGTGACGTCAACGTTGTCCTTGGTTCCATCCGGATAGGTCACAACGACAGGAATCTTGACCTCGTCGCCTGGTTTGGCGGTGTCCGGGATGTTCACGGTGATCTCACCGGTGTTCTCGTCAACCTTGACGACGTAGCCCTCAGGAACATTCTCACCCGAGGTGAACTTCGTGTCATCCGGCACCGTGGTCGGTTTGCCGTCCTTGTCCTTGAACTCCGGCTTCTCAACCTTGGCTTCGCCACCAGGCTTACCTTCGCCGCCCTTGTACTCCGGCTCGTAGGACAAGTTCTGGTTCGGAACCTTCGGGTTGCTGTCCTCATCATCCGGGATGCCGTCACCGTCATCATCCGGATCCGTGATGTCAGGTGTGCCATCGCCGTCGGTGTCCAGCTTGAACTTCGCCGTAGCGTCATCCTTAGAACCATCCGGGTAGGTCACCGTGACCGGAACGTCAAACTCTTCCTTGGTGTCCTTGTTCAGCTTGGACTTATCCGGGAAGGTCACGGTGATCTCACCCGTGTTCTCATCGATCTTGACGGCATAACCGTCAGGAGCCGTGTAATCTTCTGGGATTGCGAACTTCGACCCCTTAGGCGCGTCGACCTTCTCTTCGGTCGGGTTGCCCTCTTTATCTTCACCAGTCTTGGTGAATGTCGGAGAAGACTTCGTCTCCTCACCCGGCACGACGTGCTTTTCCTCGTACGCAGGGGTCAATTCATCCGCGTCATTCGTCACCAGAACGGTCCATGCGGAGACGTCGTTACCGCCGGAAACCAGGACAACGTTGAAGTAATCACCCTTCTTTGCATCCTCTGGGATGTCGAAGGTGCAAGCCTTCACCTGGGCCTTAATGCCCTTGGATTGGTCGAGTTCGCAAGTCTTCTTGACGTTGCCCTTCTGGTCGCGCCACTCAACCTTCGACGGCAAAGTCGACAAATCACCGTTGAACTCTGGGGTCACCGTCATTCCAGGAGCAGCCGGCTTGTCCGTCGCGTTGTAGTCAGCCGTGATCGACACCGGGGTGTACGGCATAACCGCGTAGTTGACGTTGTACAGGGAGTTCAGATTCTGGAACGGAACACCAGTGAAGTCGATCGGCAGCTGGTTCTCGCCTGGAATAGCCGAAGCTCGGAAGTTTCCACCATCATTGAAGCGTTGGAAAACTGGAGTGTGGAAGCCCGTGTAACCGTTCTGGACTACACCGTCCTTGTTTTCGACCCACACGAAGACATGGTTCGGATTCAGGATATCCTCGCGATCCTGGCCCTTCTCGTACGCGCCAAAGCGCAGGGTGTATTCACCCTTGTTGTTGGTTTTTCCGTAGACGGTCTTGAGGATGTACTCGGGGTGGTCCTCAAGCATCTTCTTGGTTGCATCTGCTAGCTGGTTCGGATCGTCCTTGTACTGCTCGTGCAGCTTCTGGTTTGCTGCAGCACCATCCTTGGTCAAGGTGGATGCATATACGGTGTAGCCATCCGCAGCTTCGTCGACGCCATTGAAAGACGGACCAGTAGCGACGATGCCCTTGTCTGGGCCACCAGTCTCGAGCCAGACGGTGCCGGAAATGGTGTTCGGAACGTCGGTCTGCGTCGATGCCAAATCGATCGGTCCCTTAGGGTCCTCGACAAGCTTGTCACCCTTCGCAGCCATCCAGCTGGTTTCGTGGCTCGGTGGAACTTCCTGGTAGAAAGCCGCCATCAACTGGATGTTGCCATCAGCAGCAACGAAGGAACCGAGGGGGCCCTCAACTACACCGTTGAAAGAGCCCGGGACAAAGCCGTTGGCCTGTCGGAACATGACCATCTTGTTGCCGCGCTCGTTGGTGTACGGCTCTACCCAGATACGGTGTTTTTGATCCGTACGAGCAGACCAGGTGTGCTCCACCCCGAGCTTGTCGGTCCAGGTAATGCCTTTATCCCCGGTACCAAAAGCGAACGTACCCTGACCGCCGTTGCCACCGACAACATCCGGCAGGGTGTGGGTCTCTGCCTTAAAGATTGGCGAGTACGAACCGTCTTTGTCCTGGAACTGTGCGTAAACGGTGACGCCGTCCAGTGGAATGTTTCCGTTATCGATAGTCGATCCCGGGTTGCCCTCCGGGCCGGTCGCATACACGTGACCCGATATCAGACCCTTACCAACACCGTGTGCGTCAGTCAGGTTGGCAGCCTTGGTGACGCGGCCACTGGCGATCATGTCGGCATCAATCACACCATTCTCATCGACCGCTGGCGCGGCCGGATTCTGATCCGCAACTGCTGGAGTTTCCTCCTGAGCAAACGCGACCGGCTGCGCGAATGGCGCTACCAACGCAAACGACAATGCGGCTGCAGCAATCGAGGTGCCACGACGCGCTTTATATGAGCTTCGCATGAAGATTCCTTCCATTGATCCAAGCGGTATGACTTTCAATTCACCAACCAAATCACTGGATAAACTTCCAGACAAAATGATTATTCATGCCAATTAAAAGCCATTCACCAAAAATTGTATCAATCCATACAGGCCACAGATTACGTACAGTTGTTTTCTAATTTTGCAGGTCACAGACTTACAAACGTCGACTTTCGCCCTCCGTATAGTCCATTGACGGGTGGATTACTACCTTTTTGTACATCTAAATACTTACCCCCCCCCC
>NZ_KV789260.1:3175-160172 GCF_001807505.1 Corynebacterium sp. HMSC08D02
CCCCCCCCCCGAAACGTTGTCACACCTGCTTTCCGGCGCAAAAGTACATGTGTGGTACACCTCTTCTTCAAATAGCCCAATTCATAAAATAAATAAGCTGTGGCCCGCTACACATTCGGTAACGGACCACAGCTTGAGTTTTTCTTATCGGATATTCAGTCCAGCTTCACGCAACCCGGCCCCCTACTCGGGGGTGCAAAGCGGATCGCGCGCAACTGGCTATTTCGTCGACTTGCCTTCCTTCTTTGCAGGCTCCGACGACAACTTCGTCGTCTTACCGGAGGACCCCTTCAGCTCCAGGTCCTTCACAGAGGAGCTTGGGCCGCCGGGCTTGCAGGCGTCGTAAATGAACGTGCCTGCCAGGACGCCAGCGGCGATCAGTGCGATGCCAGCGACAACCATGCCGAGGTCCGCACCGACGGTGCGCAGCTGCGCGTTAATGCGCTCCGCCTGGCGCGCCATCTCCGGATTAAAGATGCCAGCCTGCTGCTGGATGCGGGTGTTCGCAGCCTGCAGCTGAGCCTCAACCTGACCAGCGAGGTCACTCAGGACCGGGATCTGGATCTGGGAAGCCAGACCCAGCGGCAGGAACGCGATCAGCGGCAGACCGAAGCCCACAGCAGTCGCTGCGCAGGCTCCAGCGTTGACCTTGCCAGCAACCGTGACGGTCTTCGCCTTATTGTCATGGCCGTCCCTCACGTTGACCTTGTCGCCCTGCTTGAGCTCAACACCCTTTGGCAGGTTCACGGACCAGTTGCCGTTCGCGTCGGTCGTGGCCTCAAGTTCCTTGCCATTCGGCAGCGTGACGATGATCGTCTCGTTCGGGCGGTCGCCCTTGCCGGAGATCTTCGTGTCACCAGCCGTAATCGGGTTCACTGTCGGCGCGGTGGTGTCTGGCTTCTCGCCGTCGTTCGCCGGGTCGGAGCCAGCCTTGACCTCAGCTTCATTCGTGACGCCGTCGCCATCGAAGTCACCATTCGGATCCAGCAGCGAGTTGCCATCCTTGCCGATCAGGTCGAAGTTGGCGGTCGCGCTGTTCCTCGAGTCGTCTTCGTAGGTGAAGTCAACCTCGACAGCCGGGCGGGCGAACGGTGTGAAGGTTTCAAAGAACTTGTCCCAACGCTTCTCGACGTCAGTGCTCTTCAGCTCCGGCAGCTTCGCCTTAAACTCGTCGGAGACGTCCGTCATCGACGGTGCCTTCGCTGTGAGCACGCCGTTGTCCTGCGGGGTGAACGCCCACTTCTCAGCACCCTCAGGCTTCTTCGCCTCAGCGCTCTTCACCGGCGCCTTGGTGCCGAATGGGTCGTTGGTGTTCTTCTCGCCATCAACCGGAACGCCCGTGACCTTGTCGTACTCCGGCACGAAACGCTCAGCGTCGGTGCCGACGGTGATGGTCGTCTGCACCTCGTCGGTGGAGCCGTCCGGGTAGGTCACAACAACAGTGACGTCGTAGACGCCCGGCTTCGAGGTATCCGGGGTCTCCTTGTACTTGAACGACGTACCCTTTGGCAGTTTGTCGGCGTCCTTGATGTTGCCCTTCGCATCCGGGGTGCCACCCGTCTCGACCTTCTGGTCCTGGCCCTGCGGGTCGTTCTTGTCGGCGTCGGTCGCGTTCTTCTGCACCTTGACGTTGGCATTAACCTTGTCGGTGGTGCCATCCGGGTAAGTGACGACGATGGTCACCGGCTTGTCGCCCTCAGTAGAGGTGTCCGGAGCCTGCTCGTACTCGAAGGTCGTGCCCTCCGGCAGCTCGTCGACGTTGGTCACGTGGTCCTTGGCTTCCGGCACCTCATTCGGCGCGACGGTCTTGTCCTGGACCTGCGGCTCGTATGTGTCAGCGTCGGACTTCTTCGGCTGCTCCGGCTTCGGCTTCGGCTTCGGATCCTCCGTCTTCGGATCTTCCACCTTCACTGTGGCCTGTACCTCGTCGGTAGAACCGTCCGGGTAGGTCACGATGACGGTGACCGGCTTGTCACCAGCGGTAGAGGTATCCGGTTCCTTCTTGTATGCGAACGTCGTGCCCTTTGGCAGCTTGTCCGCATCCTTGACGTTGTCCTTCGGCTCCGGCTTCTTGCCGGTCTCCACCGTCTGGTCCTTACCCTCCGGGTCGAACTGCTCAGCCTGATCCTTGGCAACCTTCACCGTCACCGGCACCTCATCGGTGGAACCATCCGGGTAGGTCACAACAACGACAGCCTTCTTGTCACCAGAGGTGTCGGTCTTCGGCGCATCCTTCCAGGTGTACTTGGTGCCCTCCGGAAGTTTGTCCTTGTTCGCGATCGAGTCCTCAGCCTTCGGCTCGGAGTTCTTCGCAACCTCCTGGTCCTTGCCCTGCGGGTCGTACTTGCCAGCCTGGCTTTGCACCGTGATCTTAAAGGTCTTCTCAACCGGCTTGCCATCCTTATCAACGACCGGTTCGCCGTCCTCGCCGAGAACCTTCACGGTCACCTCAGCAGGCTCATCCTTCGGCGTCGGCGTTGTCGGAGTGCCCTCAATCTGGCCCGTCTCCTTGTTGTACTTCAGGCCATCCGGCAGCCCCGTGACCTCAACGGAACCACCAATTGGTAGCTTCTCAACCACCACTGCGATCGGAGTAATGGGTTCGCGGACGGTGACTGTGGCGTCGTCAATATCTTTGATACTCGACGGCGCAGAGTTTGCATCCTTCGATTTCGTGCCAGCTTTCTCTTCATCGACGTCATCGATGCCGTCGCCGTCGTCATCCTTATCCGTGACATCCGGCTCACCGTCACCATCGGTGTCAAGCTTGAACACCGCCTCAACGGTATCTTCCGTGCCGTCCTTGTAGGTAACAACGACGGGCACCGTGACAACCTCAGCCGTGTCATCGGCAGGCTTCTCCGGAGCAGTCACCGTGACCTTTCCGGTCGCGGGATCTACATCAACCGTGTACCCGGCCGGGGTTTCAAAGTCTGGATCCTTCTTGAACGAAACACCTTCAGGGTGCTCTACGGCGGTCTCCGTAACAGTTCCATCAAGCTGCTGAGCAAAGAACTTTGGCTCAGTCGAAGCAGGTGTTCCTGGAACCACACGCTGCTCATCGTAGGCTGGTTCAACTTCGTCGCGTTCACCAGCAATACGCACAGGTGCAATCGCGCCGTTCGTCGTACCGTCGGAGTATGTGACCCGGACAGGGATTTCTTCAATGTCACCAGGCTTGAGCGCATGGCCGTCACGTCCGTTCGGACCAGCCGTGAATGTGACTGCACCGGTCTTCGGGTCAACAGCCACGACCCAGCCCTCTGGGATCGCATCCTCGACGACCTCAAACGTTGCGCCCTCTAAGCGTTTGTCATCAGCAGGGATCGCCTCACCCGTTTCGAGGTCAATAAACGTCGCAGGCTTTGACGAGGTTTCCTCGCCGATACGCGCAGGGGTTTCCTTGTACTCCGGCCCGACCTCTGCCGCAATGCCAACCACGGCGGTGAACGAGTCGGACCCAAGCGGGATACGTGCACCGTTCTCGTCCAAGCCATACAGCGTCGCCGTGTAGATGGTCTTTTCCTTGAGGTCCTCAGGAACACTCACAGGGCAGTTCGGCAACGTCCCGGCAGAGGACGCAGTGAGGCCGTTGCCCTCACCACTTGGAAGCAGCTTGCCTGATGAATCGGCACCCTTGCAGACCTGCAGGACCTTGCCGTTCGAGTCCGTCCACTCAACCTCATACAACGCGTTCATATCCGCCGCTGGCAAGCTGGCGGTCTGCGCGAACGTAGAATCACCCTTCCGCGCGAACTTCGTCTTCGAATCGTACTTTGCTACTTCAAAATTGATTCGGTTCGGGAACAGGACCATGTCCCACGAAGAAATGTTGTAGTTAGGGGTGCGGAGTACTGCTTGCATACCACGCATATCGAATTGGTCGGCTGGCTCAGACGTCGCCAGGTTCGACACACCCCAGTTTGTGGACGTCAACCCCTGCCACACGTTTCCACGCCAGGCGCCCATGTTGGACGTTCCCTCTGGCAGGTCGGGTGCCTCCACGTACATCCAGTCCCAGTTCACGTGTTTGGCGTCAGCATAGAGATACGCAGTGTTCGCCGTGAACGTGCCATCGGCCGCGTCCTTCGCTACCGTTCCGGCCAGCTCCTCCGGAACGTACCCCGGTTTGTTCGGCAAAATGCCATACGTCCCCTTGAACTGCAGGCGGTATTCGCCATTACCGTCCGTCGTCGTGGTGACCTTTTCTGCAATCCAGTCAGGGTTTTGCTTGATCTGGTCGCGGATCCACGCTTGGAGTTTCGTTTCGTCCTGGATATCCCAACCTGCACCGCGAAGGGTGTGGTCCTGGAACTCAGAACCACGGTTCTCCTCAGCGTATTTGGTAATCGCGTTCACTGCCTTGTCGGAGAGATACGCTCCGACAACCTTCAGACCCTTGACCTTGCGGTCACCGCTTGAACCAGCCAGATCTTTCTGAGCCTGTTTGCCCAGACCTTGGTTCAGGTTCCAGTACGCTTTACCTGTAATGGCTCCGCCGTTCGACCACGGCATCTTCTTTTCTTGCTCTGAGACCTCACGCCATCCGGATTCTGACCCAAGCATCTCCTCAGGCTTCGACTTACGGACGAAGAGCTGGTGCGCGCTGGACACGTACCCAGTCGGGGTATTCCAGTAGACACCACCAGTGGTATCAATAACCGTTCCATCGGGCATGACGCGCTCACCGTAGCCACGCGCAGCGCGGAACTCGTTGCGGTCGTACCCATCAACCCAGATCTTTACCCGCTGTCCACGCATTCCTGCAGTGAAAGCGTACTGCGCCCAAAACTCGCGATATTGGCCGGTCGGATCCAGGTACGGACGCATGTTAATCGCAAACGTGCCGTCTTCATTGACCGTCGTTTTATAGATAGGCGAAGCAACGTTAGGTTCGCCACCGGTGGCTGACTTGTCAGGCTTTTCAAACCACTGTGCGTAGACAGTAGCGCCTTTAAAGTTCGCGCCAGTCCCCGAATTCGCAGCTGGAAGTGCTGTGCCGTACTCAGGCAAGCTCGGGCCCCACGAGCTGCCTGGCAACTGGTCGAAGACCATGGCGATGCCGCTGATCGTGTGCTTTCCACCGCTGATGCCTGGCGAGTAGATCGCGCCGTACGGATCGGCATCGTTCGCTGCTGCTTGCTGGGCGCCCTTGTCAGCGCTTGAGGCAGGAGCAGCAGAAGCCGGCGGGTTGTCTTGTGCAAACGCAACAGGTTGAGCCAGCGGGGCCACCAGTGCAAAGGACAACGCCGCGGCAGCAATCGAAGTGCCACGACGTGCCGTGATGCTCTTTCGCATATGTTTCTTCCTTCTTCCCGAAGATCTGAATGTCCAGAAAGTTGTGTCCGTGCCCGTCAATAAGGCACACAGACCTTTCCCGAAACTAAACAATATCGACAGGAGTGCACTGTTCTAGGAATCCTTTTTCGCGAGAAACTTGCGCAATTCCGCCCGTATTCAGCGCCTATTCGACCGTAATCCACGGCAGCCTGCATCGACTCAAACTGAAACCCCATCCCCGGCCGGTTACTTTTCTTTTGGTTAAAGCGTTTTAAGAATGAATTGATAACGGCCCTATTTCTTTTGACTTTCAACAGCAGCCAAGCGGATTACCGCCAAACATTCTTTGAGCCCCAACGGGAATAAAACCTAAACACATCGAACGAAACACAAACGTAGCGCTCACGACATTTGCATCAGACCTTTAGTTCAGCGTCTTATCAGGTAATTGCCGAAACGAGTTCCTCCCCGAGTTTTCCAGACAAAGATCAGCCAAAGTGATGGCGAGAAATCTCCAAGAAGCGCGAAAGGCCCCCTAATAGGGGCGTTCTAATAGTTGATATAAGGCGGTCTACTGCGAGTTTTCCACGCAGAAGCTGAGGTAGACCGACGGAAACTCCGGTGCTTTCGTCTCAAGCGTTTTGAGTCGCGCCCTCACAATCTTCTGGCGTAGCTGGCGTCGGCTCACGTTGTGGTGCTTGCGCGACTGCTCTTTGATCGCGCTAACAAGGCCTCGTGTCAAGAGTGCGTACAGCTTTGCCCTAGCCTCCTTCAGCCAAATGGCGTTGAGGTTGAGTACATCGTTGAGAACGTCTTGCGCGGCCTTCATTTCCTCTTCGCCGGGAAAATATGCCGGGTTTGGGCGCACCGTTCCGTCCCTTTCCACGACAACCAGGCTGCCCAGCTCAGGAGCCGATGGATCGCGTTGTTCGGCGGTGTTTGGGTTTTTCAACTGGGCACAAATATCAGTGTTGGCTTTGCTTGTATCACAGTGGCGACTCACCACACCCGCAAAGTCAGTCTGCCCTGCGCACACCGCGAGCAAGTTGGTGAGTTCCAGAGAAGATTCGTGCAATTCGTTGCATCCCGCAGCAGCCCTGCACTCATCACTAGCAGTCACACTGCTCTGAGGATGAAAGTGCTCAATCTTATTCGTTGGAGCGCGGCGCGTGTCTGCTTGAGATTTCTTTGAGGTGCGCCGCTTGTCGTTGATCCTTCGCTCGCAATAAGCACACCGATGGCCTTGGCGATTCAGCAGAAATGCGCGGAGCTTATCCTTGCCTGGGTAATCATGGAACTCCAAGCCCTGGCGAAGCGCACGTTGAAGCTCTGCGCGCAGCTGCTGTTCTTCTTGGTTGTCCTGACGGCGCTGAATAAACACTGTCGGTTCCCCCCTAACCGTCACCTTCAAGAAACAGATACGCATCTGCTTCCAATAGTTCTGGTACAAGGTCGAGGCCGCCGAGGGATTCCTCAATCCGTCGGCGCAATCCAAGGGCTTCCTCACTATTGCCTTGCCCGGCGTGAACCATCTCCATATAGGTGGTGAGCATCCTGCGGTTCGCTGTATCCGGTGTAGGATCCACCCCCTGGACTCGTTCGATTACCGTCTCAATATCAAGGCCCTGTGCATACTCGGGTGTGTGCGCCTCATTGTCTACGAGAGCCCGGACTGATGCTGTCTCCGCGTTGGCAATGACCAACGGGCTGTGCGTCGTCACGATGAACTGTACGGCGGGAAAGGTTTCCAACAGCGTCGGCAAAATCTTCCTTTGCCACGATGGGTGTAGGTGCATGTCCACTTCATCAATGAGCACGATGCCGGGAGTCTGGCGCCGCAGCTCCTCACCAGAAAGGTGTGGGTTGAGTCGGCCCATACGAGTAGCGATATCAAGCGCTAGACCAGCACAAATCTTCGTGCCAGTTGCCATCAAAGAAAGTGGCAGGGTCCCATGTTGCTTGTGCGTAAGCACCACGGACTTCGCCTTCCGGTCCCACCGGGCATTCCCCCACCCTGTTGGCTCAAGGATGCTATTGCACGAGTCAAAGATGGACTGCAGCTGCTGTGCATCGGCATTCGTCTTAAGAGACTCGTCAGCGCTGAGCGCGTCGAGGCGCTGCGCGTCCAGATATTCAATGTATGACGAAAGCTGGTTCAAATCCGAACGAGGATCCAGCACATTGTCGTAGGCCGATAGACGGGAAGTGGGCACAGACGCCTTGCGCGGAATCTCCTTCACTAAGCGCTCGACACCATACGCTGCAAGGAGCGGAGCGGTCTTCATACTCGCGTCCGCGATAAGCTCCTCTTTCAAGGACTCACAGTACTTCCGGAATTCAGAATTCGCCCCAACTGTTTTCCGCTTCGGCCCGTTGAGTGAGCGCGTCATCTCAAAACGTTCATTGCCACATACCAAGTCAGCATTGACGGACACCGGGTAGTACGGTTCCACCTGAGACACGCGGTTGTTGTTTCCCAACTGTGGCGCTAAGTGCGCGTCGTCCTGCTTGATTCCAACTGCTTGGTAGCCGAAAACCCCAACTGGCACCGAAAGGATGATTTTCAATGCATCCAGCACTGCAGTCTTTCCGGCACCGTTCACACCGGTAAGAACAGTCAAGCGCTCGTGAAAGTGGAGCGAGAACCGTTCGTAGTTACGAAAGTTCTCAAGCTCTAGGGTTTCAAACCTCCACTCAGACATGCGCTTGACTATACCGGAACCGACCTCTACTGCTTACTGCTCAGCCCGTCCTTGTTCACCTCTGGCCCGCACTGCGTGTAGATCAAAGCACTGAGCGCCACGCCGAACGCCAGCAAGCCCGCGCCAGCCAGCGCGATCTCCGGGTTCTTCACGCCGGACTGGCCGCCAGGGCCGAACGCGTCGGCCATCGCCTTGCGCATCGGAGCAAGCGCCTGCTGCACGCCAGGGATCTCCTGCGCCGCGATACCCAGCGGCAGCAGCAACAGCAGCGGCACGCCAGCAGCGACGGACACCGCGATGCACTTCTCCACTTCCCAACGCTCCGAACCGGAATCCGGCTTCTGCACCGTCGTGGGCGCAAGCGTAGTGGTCTCGGTTGGTTGTTCCGGCTCCGAGGTCGGGGTCGGGGCTGGCACGGCAAACGGGTTCGTGCGCTGTTCCAACTCGTCGAGGTTGGACACGCCGTCACCGTCGGCGTCCGCTGTGCGGTCGAGCAGTGGGTGCTTGTGGGCGTCGAGAAGCTCGAAGGCTGCTGTGGCCAGCTCGACGCGGCCGTCCTCGTGCTCGACGATCACGTTGACCGCCGGGCGAAGCACGTGCTGGAAATCCACCGCAAACTGGGCCCACACAGGCGGGCGCAGCTGCACCACGCCGTCGCGGGCACTGCCATAGGCCTCCTCGAAGAGCGCGGCGAGGAACTCCTGCGACGGTGCAACCGCGTGGATCTGGCCGGTGTTCTCGTCGAGGGTGAACTCCCAGCCGTGCGCGCCGGCCGGGGCGTGCATCTCGTAGCTGCGCACCAGCGCCAGCGAGTCGGCGAACGGATCGCGCGTCATGGCGCGTCCGCCCATGTCAACCGGCACGCGGCCGAGCGCACTGTTCGGGTCGGCGTAGTTCGCGCGGGCGTCCGCCGGCGGAATCGGGGCCGCCGAGGTGGTCGGCACTGGGGTGGTGCCCGGCGCGGTCGCTGGGGTGGTCGGGGCCTGCGAGGTCGCCTCGCTTGTCGACGTCCCCTTCGTCGTCACCGGTGCTGGTTCAGGCGTCGCGGTGGACGTCGGCACCGTCGCCGTAGGAGCGGCGGAGGTCGGTGTGGTGGAGGTCGGCGCTGTCGTCGTGACCGGGGCGGCCACGCGGACGCGCACCGGCATCACGTCGGAGGAGCCGTCCTTGTAGCGCACCGTGATATCGAAGACCACGGTGCCCGGGGTCGCGTGCTTCGGCGCGTGCAGCTTCACCGCGTCGCCTTCGACGGTAACGCCCCAGTCCAGCGGGCCACTGACCGAGACCTCTGCATCCTTCGGCAGGGCATCGCCCAGGTTGTCCAGCGTGATATCCCCGTTGGCCTTCGTCGTCGCGCCCTGGTACTTCGGCGTGTAGAGGTCCGCGACGTTCTCGGTAACGCGCAGCGGAATGCGGCCGATCTCTTCGCCGGTAGAGAGCGCGGAGACGACAATCACGTAGTCGTCGCCAGGCTTGGTCTCCACCGGGACAGTCAGCAGCATCGCGCCAGAATCCAGGTCCAGGTCTACTGAGGCACCCTCAACAGACTTCCCTTCGGCACCGATGCGCTCCAGTCGAGCCTGTGCGTTGCCGGCGTGCTCCACCGTCGGAACCAGGCGCTCCTGGTGTGCACCCGCCGCTACTGACTGCTGCTCAACCGTGCTCAGTACCGGCAGCGGCATGCGGAGGCGAACCTTCGCCACGCCGCGGATTGGATCCTCGTACGGGACGTGCGCCACGACCGGGACCTCAACATCAGTGAGCTGGCGATGCGAAACATCGACCGTGAGCTCGCCGGTGTCGGCGTCGATAGTGACGCCCTCCACGGGGCGCTCCAGCTCGAACTGGGTGCCCTCGAACGTGAGCTTCTCACGCTTCTTCGTCGCGCGATCATCGAACGTCGGTGCCGGGAACTTCGCCGTCTGCCCCGGCTCCACCTGCTGCTCCTTGTACTCCAAGGCGTACTGGGCAACGTGCGGCACGAATGTCGCAATCGCGGCCGACACCGGACGCGAGCCCGGGCCCTGCGAACCCTGCGCATCATAACGCTGGATCTTGTTACTCGGGTCCAGCATCTCCACCGGGATCTCAATGCGCTCGCCAACCTGGTCCATGCGTGGCGTGAAACGGACCACGCCCTCATCATCCACGCTCACCTGGGACGCGTCAACCCCGAACGGCAGCGAGCCCAGCTGGAACTCCGCGCGCTCCGGCTTCGCCTCCACCGGATTCGAATCGGGGTTATCAAAGCTCGGCGTGGCCTCCGCCGGTCTACCGACGGCCGCCTCAACCGGATCCCCGTACTCCAGGAACATGTGCGTCACCGCAAACGAATCCTGCGCCAACATCGCCTGCACGTTGCCAGCGTCCGACGCGTAGAACAGGCGGGCAATGTACGTATCGCCCTGCTTCGCATCATCCGGCACCTTGAAGTCACACGACGCAATGCGCGCCTGGTCATCCGGCGTCGTTGCCTTGCACTCGTGAACCCGTTCGCCTTCGTCGTCATACCAGACGATTTTGTAACTCAATCCCTTCGAAAGCGGCACGCCCGAACCAAACGTGCGAACCGTCTCCCCCGGAGGCGCCCAGTTGTTAAACGTGTTCCGCTTCTCCACGTGGAACTTCAAGGGGGCCGTCGATAAGGCGTAGCGCGGCGAGCTCACCAGCGTCGACCCCGCGTACGCCGAGCCTGCCCAGGCCTTCAGCCACGGCACATCCGAACCCGACCAGTAGTCGAAGTAGCCACCACTCGGACCTGGGCCGCCCCAGTAGCCCAGTGCCCACGGGTGGATCGCACCAACGTTGTTCGGCAGCTCCTTGCCGTCCGGTGTCAGGATCGAAATATAGGTCCATTCCCAGTTGATGTGCTTGGAATACATATTGCCCTTGGCCCACGAGCCCTCATCCCACGACTCCGCAACCCGGTGATGCCAGCTTCCTACCAGACCGGGATAGCTGTAAGTGTCACCGTAGGTACCCCGCCAGTACAGGTTAAAGTCACCATTCTCGTCCGTCGTGGTCACGGCGGTTTCCGCGATCCAGCTCTGGTCCTTCGCAATCTGCTCATTGATCCACAGCTGCAGCTGTTTCTCATCCTCCGGCGTCCACGATCGGCTACGCACCTTCTTGCCGAACTGCTTCTTGCCATACTCGAGCGTCTTCGCCACTGCCTCATCCGACAAGTAGGAGCCGACCACCATCATCCCAGCAGCCGGCGCATCCCCCGCATTGTTCGTCATCGACTCCTGGTAGCGCCGGTTATACGGCGTATCCACCGTATTCCAAAACATCTGCCCCGTGTACACACCAAACGGAGTTCCCGAGCCGTCATTCTCAACCCACTTCGAGCGGTCCTTCAGATGCTGCGCCGAGTTCCTCCGGTCCTGGTACGCCACGAAGAAGCCATTCACCTTGCCGCCACGCCACCAACCATTCGTCTCATACGAAGGCGTCACATTGCCCAACCAATTCGTCGGCGGCACAATACCCGCCGGCTGATGGATCAGGCGGTAGTCATCCCGCACGCTCTCCGGCAGCTCCACCCAGACGCGCAGCTTCTCACGCAACTGATCACGCCCGCGATCACCCGAACCAACCACGCCGACCGTCGCATCCGCCAAAAACTCACGCTCCACCCCACGCGCATCCACATACGGCTGCAGCTTCAGCGAAAAGTTCCCGTTCTCATCCACCTCCGTATAAAACGTCGGCGACGAATGCTCCGTATACACGCCCTCATACCACTGCGCGAACACACGAATCGGCTCGCGGCGCACCGGCGCCCACGTCCCCGGATGCAACGCCGGCGTCAAATTCCCCGAACCATCATCAACCATCACCGGCCGCCCCAGCGGCTCCCCCTTGCGGTTCGTCAGCACCTTCGCCGACGCACTCACCGTCCGCGCCGAACGCGCCACCTCCATCGGCAGCTTCACCGAACCACTCACCGTCGCCGGATCATCCGGATTCCCCGGCGAAAACAGCGCCTCCGTCGAATGCAGCGCCTGCGCATAATCCGGCGCAACCACGTTCAGAAACGGCTTCGCCGCCTCCACATCAATCTGCGCCGACGCCTGCGGCACCACAATTGACGACGCCACCACCGCAGCAACCACCGCCATGCCCAACCGGGAAGTGTTCATGCGCAGACAACTCCATCTCCAAAAAAGATTGCAGTAATCTGTCAATTAAACCAATAAATTAGGCCATTTCCAAGACGGCTTTGGTTTTACGCTGGTTTTACAGGCGCGACGCCGCCAGCGTCGCCCGGTCCCGCGCCTCCTGCGCCGACTCACCCGTCGACGTCACCACCGCAGCACCATCCACAAAACGCACACCAGTCTCCGCCACCGACATCGCCTTCGCAAGGCCATCCACGCTCGGGACAACATCCTCCACCAGGACCATTGCACCCGGGCTGACCAAGGTGGCGTCAATAGGCAGACCAATGACCGCCCTCGCGTGCAACGAACACTGGTTCAGGCGCTGCGTCGCACGCGTCAACAACCCATCCAAGGACGGCCGCGGACGCGCATCAGAAAAGTACACCTCATCACCAGCCACGAACATCTCCACCGCGTACAAGCCCTGCCCGCCGAGCGCCCCCGTAATCCGCGCCGCAA
Source organism: Corynebacterium sp. HMSC08D02 (assembly GCF_001807505.1). Lineage (NCBI taxonomy): Bacteria > Bacillati > Actinomycetota > Actinomycetes > Mycobacteriales > Corynebacteriaceae > Corynebacterium > Corynebacterium sp. HMSC08D02. Next base: position 15,783 of record NZ_KV789260.1, read on the forward strand.
TCGACCTCGCGTTCCCCGCCGCAGCCTCCGACAACACCGCCGGCTGCCACGCCTCCACCAAACGGCCGCGCTCATGCCGCGTACCGATCGGCTCACAGAACCACGTCGCCAACTCACCCGTCGCCGGGTCCACCGAACGAGCCGCCAAAATCGTCAACTCAAAATCAAACTCAATAAACCGCTCCACGACCACCGGACCCTCCGGGTCCACCTCCGCAGCCGCCTCCCACGCCTTGACCACCTCAACGCTCAAGTCTTCCTCACTCCGCAGCACCGTCTGGCCCTGCCCCTCCGACGAGCGCCCCGGCTTCACGACGACCGGCAAACCCAACCGCAACGCCGCCTCCTCCAGCTCCTCCGGAGAACGGACGAACTCACAACGCAACGTCGGCAAACCCAAGGAATCCGTCGCCGTCGCCCGCACACCCTCACGCGAACTGCACAGCTCCTGCGCCTCCACCGACGGCGCCACAATCGACCCGGCGCGCTCCTCCAGCTCCTTGAGCACCTCAGAGTCCACCCCGGCGCCCGCCACCGTCAACGACGGATACCGCTGCTGCATGTCTTCCGCCTCTATTTCAGTGGTGCGCAGATGCGTCACGTCAAACCCGAGCTGCTTGAAGGACCACGCGAGCTCCTCCTCAACCACGCTGTCGCCCAGCACCAGCACCTGGCGAGGGTCACACCTCAAATCCCGCGCGGGGTCGAGCTGAGTAATGGGCTCGTTGTCGAGCTGCTGTTGCTGCTCTGACTGCTGCTCTTCGGGCATTGCTGCGTTCATAGTGGTCAGCATATTCAGCCGCGTATGTGGTGAGCAAACTTGAAGGGGCCTGCATGAGCCCTGAAGGGGGAAGGTGTGCTCTCGAGCGGAGTCGGGAAATTGTGAACAAATTTGCTTGTGTGCGCGGTCACAAAAAGCGCAATTTTGTTCACGATTTTCCGAATAAAGTTGAGAGGCACATATCCACCCCTCGGCCCGAGCAAAAAAGAGGACCTGGGAGCGTCTCCCAGGTCCCGAACTTCGGAGGAAGCAGAAAGCTAGCGGTCCATCACGTCGAAGCGGACGATGGTCTGGTCGCGGCCAGGACCGACGCCGATGTAGCTAATCGGCGCGCCGGAGAGCTCCTCCAGGCGGAGGACGTAGTCCTGGGCCTTCTGCGGGAGTTCCTCGAAGGTGGTGCAGCCGGTGATGTCCTCGTCCCAGGCCGGCATCGTTTCGTAGATGGGGGTGGCGTGGTGGAAGTCGGACTGGGTCAGCGGCATTTCGTCGTGGCGGACGCCGTCGACGTCGTAGGCGACGCAGATCGGGATTTCGCCGATGCCGGTGAGGACGTCGAGCTTGGTCAGGAAGTAGTCGGTGAAGCCGTTGACGCGGGCGGCGTAGCGGGCGACGACGGAGTCGTACCAGCCGCAGCGACGCTTGCGGCCGGTGTTCACGCCAACTTCGCCGCCGGTTTCCTGCAGGTACTCGCCCCACTTATCAAACAGCTCGGTAGGGAACGGGCCCGCGCCGACGCGCGTGGTGTACGCCTTGACGATGCCCAGGGTCGCCGTGATCTTGGTCGGCCCGATGCCGGAGCCGACGCAGGCGCCGCCGGCGGTCGGGTTGGAGGAGGTCACGAACGGGTAGGTGCCGTGGTCGACGTCGAGCATGGTGGCCTGGCCGCCTTCCATGAGGACGTGCTTGCCTTCGGCGAGTCCGGTGTTGAGGACGTTTTCGGCGTCGATAATCATGGGCTTGAGGCGTTCGGCGTAGGACATGAAGTAGTCCATCATTGCGTCGGCTTCGATGGCGCGGCGGTTGTACATCTTGACCAGCATTTGGTTCTTGACGTCCAGCGCCGATTCGATCTTCTGGCGGAGGATTGATTCGTCGAGGATGTCTTGGACGCGCAGGCCGACGCGGGCGACTTTGTCGGCGTAGGTGGGGCCGATGCCGCGGCCGGTGGTGCCGATGGCGCGCTTGCCCAGGAAGCGTTCTTGGACGCGGTCGAGTGTCTGGTGGTAGGGCGCGACGAGGTGCGCGTTGCCGGAGATGCGGAGGCGCGAGGCGTTGGCGCCGCGGGCTTCGAGGCCGTCGATTTCGTCGAAGAGCGCTTCGAGGTTGATAACGACGCCGTTGCCCAGGATTGGGGTGGCGTTCTCGCTGAGCACGCCTGCCGGCAGTAGCTTGAGTTCGTACTTTTCGCCGCCCACGACAACCGTGTGGCCTGCGTTGTTACCGCCGTTGGGTTTGACTACGTAGTCGACTTTCCCGCCGAGGATATCGGTGGCTTTGCCTTTCCCCTCGTCGCCCCATTGGGCGCCGACAATGATGATGGCGGACATTCTCTCTCCTTTTATAGGCACTAATCCGGGCTTATTGTAGCGTGAATGGCATGCGTCTTCTTCATTGTGCGTGTGCTAGCTCCCTCACAGTCCCGGGTGCGGAGGAGGTCACACTGTCGGAGGTGCCGTCGAGAAGTGAGCTTTCTTTTCTTCTCGACGCCGCCAGCTCCGCCCTCCCCCACGACCCGACGCCGAGCTTGGCGGAGATCCAGAAGTCGCCGTCGGTGGAGCACCTGGGTGCCCCGCAGTTGGCGCCGCAGCGGCCTGAGGAGCGGCTGCGCGTGGTCGTGTCCGGCAGTGATGCCGCGCTGAGTGCGGTGCTGACGCGGCTGATGCGCGCGGACGTGATGTGGATCGAGGTCGCGTACCTGCCTGCTGATCCGGCGTCGCCGGCGGCGGTGGCGTGGGGTGCGGGCTCCGTGGACCTGGCCGTAGAGGGGCCTGTGGTGCCGTCGCCGTGTATTCGGACGGACACGGGCGTGGTGGTCGCTGGCTCGGCGACGCTCTCCCACGGGGATGGGCGCAGCGAATACGTGGGGGAGATCGTCGTGGACTCGCAGCAGCTGGTGATGCGCACGGGCGAGGAGCCGTCCGCGCGGTTCTTTGGGCAGTTCGGAGCGCGCCTGGTGCCCACCCCGGATGCGCCGGGGCTGGCGGCGTCACGGCTGGTCACGCCGCTCGTGGTGCCGGAGGGGCGCCGCGTGGACCCGCAGCGACTCGAGGGGTTGGCGGGCATGCCGCTTGGCGGGATGTTTGTGAAAGGCAAAACGGTCGCCCCGGCCCTCACGGACCCGGCGACCGTTCTGACTGGCCGGGCGCTACAGTCCGGCGGGGAGGACATCACGCTGGTGGTGGATGGTGTCGCCCACCCGCGGCCTCTGCAGCGGGTGACGTTCTACCGCCACCTTCGCGACATCCAGTCGGTGCGCGGTTAGCGCAGGAACGGCGGGATGCCGCCGTTTGCGTTGAGCCAGCCGACTACCGCTGCCGCCGCTCCGCCGAGCGCGAGCAGCACGCCGACGATGATCGGCCACGGGCTGCGCTGCTCCGGCTGCTGGTCAGGAGCAGGAGCTGGGGATGGCTTCGTGGTCGGCGCCGGCTTGGCCTCCGGCTGCTTCGGCAGGTCCTGCGCGATGCGCTGCTTTTCCACCTTCAATTTCGGCGCCTTCTCCAGCTCCTTGCGAACCTTCGAAGCCTCCGCCGCGGTGTAGTCCAGCACCGGCAAGGTGAACGTTTCCTCGAACACGACCTTGCCCGCGTCGTTCTTCACGCGCAAATCCAGAGGCATGGTCTTGCCGGACACGCCGCGCAGGGACTTCAACGGGATGGTCACGTTGCGGGTGTAGTTCGCCTTATCCGTGACCGAACCCAGCGAGATCGGCTGCGAGGTGAACGTGTTCCCAGCACCCCAGGCGGCCTCGATGGTGAACTCGGAGGCGTCAATACCCTGGTTGTCCAGGATGGCGTGGACCTCGTTGTTCTGCTTCTGCAGGGAGATGCCGTTGCCACCCTTGGTGGCGTCGTCAAGCTTGAGGCCGGCCTTCTTGTTGTTGTCCGCCGCGGCGTAGACGGCGAGGGTGTGGGAGTCCTTGTCCTCGTGGTCGTCGACGTGCGGCTCGAACTTCTCGCGCACCACGCCATCCGCCTTACCGATGTCCTTGCCGTGGAACTTCAGATTGTCCCAGTCCGCCGGGATCGAGTAGGTGCCCGGGTAGCACTGGCGTGCCTGCTCGCACTGCTCGTACTGCTTGCGAGCCTGCTCCTCGGTACCGTAATTCCTTTCGTTGGCCACCGGCGAGTGGGAATAATCCGGGTGAGCGAACTGGTACAGGTAGTTCATCACCGACTTGTACTCCGGCAGGAAGTTGCGGTCCCCGCCCGGGTGCTGCTTCGACCACTCGCGGGACTCCGGCGTCGCAGCGCCGTCGTGACCCAGGCCGAGGACGTGGCCGAACTCGTGCAGAATCGTGCCCTCGAGCTGCTTATCCGTGGTCAGGTTCGCGCCCTTCGCCACGAAGAACGCGCTACCCTCGCGGCCAAGGCCGGAACTCATGGTCTTCGCCGACTGACGGTCCCCAATCACACCAACGTGGAACACCGCAGAGCGGTCCCCGAGCAGCTCTTTCTGCCAGCGACCCAGCTGGTCCTCGTCGTCGAGGCCCTTGTTCTGCACGAAGGAGAACTCCTTGTAGCCCAGCTTCTCGTGCTGGCCACCGGCCGTATCCTTCAGCACAATATCTGGCGAGTACAGCGGGCCCGCATCAATGTGCAGGTTTACGCCCGCGTCCGCGAACGTCTTCTCCAGGTTCTTCAGCACCTGGCGCGACGGGCGGTACACGTTCTTATTGAACTGCGCGCACTCCGCGTACGTTAAGTACCCCTCAGTAGTGGGGTCGAAACGGTCGCCTGTTGCGCAGCCGTGGTGCTCCCACTCGGACGGCATCCAGTTCAGCTGTAGGAAGATGTCCTTCTTGTGAGGGTCCGCACCCCACGCCGGAAGGTTGAGGAAGCGGCCGTCACTGAGCATGACGCCTTCCTCTTCCCAAACATCCGGCAGGCCGTCGCCGTCGGAGTCGGCTGCGTCCGCCTGAGTGATCATCTCCATCGTCATGCTTGCGGAGACCTTGCCGCCGTACGCGTTAAACCAACGGCCGCGCTGGTTGGATGCCCCGTTCGGGTCAACGCCGCCCTGAGCTGGGTCGTTGAGGGCGCCCGCCAATCCGCCCCACGTCGCCGCCACGCCCGTCGCGTACGCGTCGTCCCCGTACTTCACCGTAGCCTCATAGCCAGGCGCGGTCGGCGTGAGGTGGTAGGCGCCGTCGCGGAACTCGGCAGTGTACTCGCGGTCCCGGAACACCGATGTCAGGTCAACCTGCGTCTGGACGCCGGCCGGAGCATCGACATCCACGTTGACGGTGACGGAGTTGCCGTCGAAAAGGAAGGTGCGAGTGATGGTTGCACCCTTCTCCTTGGTCACGAGCGTGACAGTGTTGCCCTGCTTCGCCACCTTCGTGTTCGAGGCGTCCATGTTCACCCAGCTGCCATCAAGCGCGACGCTGTTCTGCACAGAGACGGCCATGCGACCGCCCGCCGAGAACGGGTGCGCGTACCGCATGAACGTCGTCTTGGACTCATCAATATTGAAACCGGTGAACGCGCCCGCCGACGCATCCTGCTCCACGGAGACCTCCTCCGCCCGAGCCACAGGCATTGCCGGAACAGTGACGACACCGCCGAGCAACGCAGCCGACGCAGCGATAGCAATTGCTTGTTGTTTCATGTCTACGTTTTCCTTCTTCGCTCGATCAGTGCCTAGATGTGGATACCCATGTCACGCAGGATCTGGCGGATCTGCGGCTCGTTCATCTTCAATGCCCAACCGACGCCACCAATCAGCGCCAGCAGGCCGACGACGATCCCGATCACCGAGCCCGCCGAGGAGCCATTCACGCTGCTCTGCGAGCTACCCGACGGCGCTGGTGCTGGCTTCGGCTCCGGAGTCGGCGCAGTCGGCTTCACAGCCTTGACCTGCACGTCCACAACCTTGCGGGAACCATCCGGCAGCGTAACCTGCACCGGGACGGTGCGCTTCGCATTCGGCTTCACGGTCTCGTCCGTCTTCACCGTGAGGGTGCCGGTCGTCTCGTCGATGGCGACGGTCCACCCGTCGCCGCTGACCTGCTCTGCCAGCGCGAACTTCGTGCCCTTCGGGGCCTCGGAGAACACGTTGCTTGCCTCTGTTTCACCAACGCCGACCTCCAAGGTGGTCTTTGTCGGCTGCAGCTTCGCCGCCATGCTATTCGTTGAGCCTGGATCAACAGTGGCCTTGATGGTCTGCTCCGATCCGTCGAAGTAGGACACCTTCACGGCGAGCGTTGCCCGCTTCGCGTCGTTGCCCTGCGGCGCGGTTGCCTCAATCACGCCGGTCTCCGGGTTCACGCGCACGATCCAACCGTTCAGGTCGCTTGCCTTGCGAACCAGTTCAAACTCGGTGCCCGCAGGCAGCGACTCCTCACCGGTCTGGTGCACCAGCACGGTCTCGCCCGGAGACGCGTTCACACCCAGCTCGTACGCCGGGGCGTAGCTCTCGGCGGCGTGGTTCGCGCGCACGACGAACTTCGCGTTCGTCGTCGCCGTAGTGCCATCGGCGAAGGTCACGGTCACAGGGACCACGACCTCGTCGACACCCTTCGGCGCCATAATCGTCAGCGCGCCATGCTCATCGAAGCTCGCGCCCTTGTAGTCAGTGCTGAACTTCGCGCCCTTCGGCATCGGCTGGCGGGTGAAGTCGAACCCATCATCCTTCACCGTCACATTCGGACGTATCGACGTCCCCTTCTCCCCCGCCCGCACATACGACACCGGGTAGACCGGGATGTACTTCGAGGAGGACGGTGCGGTCTCGTCTTCCGACTCCTGAGGCCTCGGCTTCGAGGTCTCATCAGCCGGGTTCGAACCACCCTTGATCTCATCCTCGTTAGAAACACCGTCACCATCGAAGTCACCATTCGGGTCCAGCAAGGACTTACCGTCCTTACCAACCAGATCGAAGTCCGCGGATGCAGAGTTCTTCGACTTATCGTTGTAGATGAAGTCAACATCTACCGACGGACGAACATACGGAGTGAAGATCTCCTTGAACTTCTCCCAGCTGCTATCAATCTTCGGCAGCTCAGAATCGATCTTGTCAGCGACCTTCTTGTAATCAGGGGCCGTTGCCTCAACAACACCGTTGGTCTCGCCAGTCTTGAAGGCCCAATCATCAGAACCAGCAGAAGGCTTGCCCTTCGCTTCCTTCACAGGAACACCGGTCTTGCCCTCAAATGGGTTCACCTCTTCAACCTTGCCGGCCTCGACGTTCTTGCGATCACCGTAGTCCGGAGTGTTCTTCGCAGCATCCGATCGCGGATCAACAATCTTGACGTCGATCTCACCAACCTTGTTGCCATCCTTGCTGGTAACGATGACCTTGGCATCCTGCGGATCAGTACCCTCAGGCACCGTCACCTTCACGTTGCCGCCCTTGTCGATCTCGACCTTGGAGCCCGGAATCTCCTTGCCGTCCTTATCGACAAGCTTGCCGGTCTCATCACCGTTCGGGTTCTCAACCTTGCTAACCTCGTGGGACTTACCATCAGCCGGCACAGTGGAGTTGCTGTTCGGAACTACAGACGGGTTTTCAGGCTTGGAGTTCGGATCCTTCGGATCCGTTCCGGCTTCCTTCTCCTGCTCATCGGAGACGCCATCACCATCGTCATCATTGTCAGTGACATCCGGGATGCCATCACTATCAGTATCACGCTGAACCGTGATCACCTTGTCATCCTTGGCAACCTTCTTGCCGTCCTTATCGGTGAAAGTGACCGTGACAGTTACGTCACGCTCTTCCTCTTCCTTACCCCAGTCAGTGATCTTCTCCAGGGTACCCGTGACCTTACCGGACTTCTCATCAACAGTCAGACCATCCGGCAGACCATCAACAGTGACCTTGCCGCCTTCCGGAACATTCTTCGCCGTATCAAACGGATCAGACGGCTGACCCTCAACAACGACCTGCGGATCCTTAATCACCTGAGGATTCTGAATAAGAACACCCGGATCCAAGACAGCTGCCGGAATCGAATCCTTGTCCTTCGGGTTAGAACCCTTGTCCTTCTCTTCGTCATCCTTGATGCCGTCATTGTCGTCGTCATCATCCTTGGAATCCGGGGTGCCATCACCATCGGTATCCAACTCAAACTTCGCAGACGTCTTATCGGTGGAACCATCCGGATAGGTCACCGTGACCGGAACCTCGAACTCCTCGACAGTATCACCGTTAAGCTTCTCAGGATCAGCCTTAACCGTGACCTTGCCGTCCTTATCGATGTCAACGGTGTAGCCCTCAGGAGCGGTGAAGTCCTCCGGGATAGCAAACTTCGTACCCTCAGGAGGCGTAACTTCCTTGCCGTCCTTGTCGGTGAAGGTCGGAGTGGACTCCGCAGGCTCACCCGGAACAACAAGCTTGTCCTCATACTTCGGCTCAACCGTGTCAGCAACCGGCGTCGCCGCAACCTTAAACGTTGCCGACGCATGGAAAATCGTACGCGGGCGAGTAACCTGGTTACCCTCCGCGTCAACAACCGGGTCAGCGTTATCGTCATACACCGGTACCTGGATAGCCGTATCAACCATCTTCACCGGAATATCGAACGACTTGCCTTCCTGGCCAGCCTTCGGCGTAAACGTCACCACACCAGTCTTCGGATCAACCTTGACCTGATCCTTGGTAACACCCTCAGGCAGCTTGTCCTCATTCAAGAAGAACTCAGCCGACTCAAGCTTCTCCTCAACAGGAGCAGTATCCGGATCATCAAACTTCGGTGTCGACTCCTTCGCAACACCAACCTTCGCATCCTCAGGCCCATACGCCAAGTACGACGTCGTCACAGCAAACGCATCCTGTGCAAGCAACGTACCCGAGTTGTCCTTGCCCTGGTACAAATGCGCAGTGAACACATCACCATGCTCGACATCAGCCGGCACCTTCACCGCACACGATGCAATCGTCGTATCAGCATCAGGCATCACCGGACCACAAGTCTTGACAACCTCACCAGCATCATTGGTCCACTCGATAAAGTACTCAAGACCATCACCAATCGGCAAACCAGTCGTCAGCGTCTCAACAGTCTCACCAACACGAGCCCAGTTGTCATACGTATTCTTCTCCAGCACATCAAACTTCAACGGTGCTGGGTACAACGCAATATTCCAACGCAGATACTGATCATCCTGCTTGTTAATCAAAGCACCATCGCCACCAAAGGCCTGGGCGTATGTACCAGAATTCGGGCCATCCCAATTACCCAAAACCCACGGATACAACGTACCCACATTATCCGGCAGGACGTTGCCGGCCCTATCCAGAATCTGCACAAACGACCAGTCCATGTTCACGTGCTTCGAGGTGCGATTGCCGTTAATAAACGTTCCCTCATCACGAGACCCAGCAAGCGTATGCAGCTTGTCCGCCGGCGGCGTCAAAGTACCCGGAGTGCTCTCCCAGCTATTGCCCCACAGGCCCCTCCAATACAACGAGAATTCACCATTAGCATCAGTAGTGGTCTTGACCGTCTCAGCAATCCAACCCTCTGGATCAGCCGCTACCTGCTCATGAATCCACTGCTGCAGACCCTGCTCATCATCAACAGTCCAGCCATTGCCACGCAGCGTCTTACCCGCAAAATTCTTCTTCACGTACTCATTGATCGCCTTAACAGCCTCATCAGACAAGTACGAACCAACAACCTGCAGGCCCGCAGCAGGCACATCCTTGCCGTCATACTTCGAGACCGTCTCATGCCTCAACGCGCCAGAGGCAACATCCAAATTCCAAAACGCACGCCCCTGATACGAGCCATACAGCCCACTGCCCTGAGACTCAACCCACTTGTCCTGTGGCAGGTGCTGCGGCAACTGCGTCTTCTGGGCAAACTGAATCTTCACCTCAGAGACCTTGTTACCACTCCAGACGCCATCACCCTGAGTCCCAGGAGTAACAGCCGTCGGAGGAAAAATACCAGCGGCCGGCTGATGCACCAAACGGTACTTACTTGCCAAATCTTCTGGCAGCTCTGCCCAAACACGGATCTTCTCGCTCTTATGGTCACGCTGCGGAACAGTCTCACCAACAGACGCATCCGCCTGGAACTGGCGCTCCACACCCTCAGCATCCGTATACGGCGCCATATTCAGCGTGAAGTTACCGTTTTCATCCGACTCGGTGTAATAGATTGGCGACGCATGCTCAGTCTTGAGCCCCTCGTACCACTGGGCATACACCTTCACGCCCTTCAAGGGCTTTCCGGAATCCTGAACGCTACCGAAACCAACACCGCCTTCAACAATCTCCTTGACAGAACCGGAAATCGTGCCCTTCTGATCAGTCGCACCTGGCGAGTGGATCGCATCAGCGTATGCTTCAGCAGTAGACTGTGCACCTACGCCATCGACAACAACAGCAGGATCCTCCTGCGCAAACGCCACCGGCTGCGCCAGTGGTGCTACCAGAGCAAACGACAATGCGGCCGCAGCAATCGACGTGCCACGGCGTACAGAAGATTTACGGTATGAGCGGGAATAATTATCCAATGTTCGGACCTTTCGGGGGAGCCCGTGGCCGTCGCTAAGTTGTCGACCTGGGCGTTCTCCAACAGTTCTCTACTAAGAATATGAATGTCCGAAACAATTGCCAACAATAATTTGGACCTATTTCCAAGTTCTCTGACAATTCGCCATGAACTGCGGAAACTCACCCCAGTATCGGTACTGTTCGGTATCCAAACACCCGGAACGGGGGTAGCAACCAGGGCTTCTGCAGCCCCGCCTAGTCCAAATCGAAGGACTCCGGCGGGTACGCCGGCGTATCAGAGGTCGGGGCCAGCGCCGCCAGCGCGGACTCCCTCGACATGCCGCACACCTGCAGCAGGTCCACCGTCAGCGAACGCGTCTGCGCAAGAATCGCATACTCCGACAGCACCGCGTCTTTTTCCAGCATGTCTACCGAGGAGCCCTGCGCCACCGCCCGCAACTCGTTCACGATCTGCGGGATCACGGTGGCCTGTGCGCGCCTGGACTTCACCTCGTACACCTCGGAAACATCCAGGCATACTTTCGCGAGGGCGTCGATAAGCACGATCTGCTTCGGCGAGACGTGATCCCCATCCTCACACAGCACCAGCGCCCGACGCGCCAGCACTCGGCACGAACGCACCGCGTTATCCACCGGCGGGATCACCAAGCTCAGCGAATTGATATAGCGGCGCGCACCCCACAAAAACGGCGAAATCTTCGTCGTCTCCTTACCCGCGTTCACCGCCGACGCCATATCGTCAATATCCGTCTGCGACCCGCGGATCGCCTCCAACGCATCATCGATTACTTGAGGATCGCGGTCGGTGAGGCCTATGGCGACGTCGTCAAGCACTGAACTCATCAACCCCATCAAGTTCGAAATCTCCGCGCGCACCGGCTCCATCGGCCCCTGCGGAATCAGAGCAATCGTGGCCAACGCCACCATGCAACCCACCGCCGCGTCAATCGTACGGTCAAAACCCGTCACCTCCGCACCAGGCGGCATAATCGTCGCGATCAGAATCGAACCAATCGCCACCTGGTTATTCACCAACTGCGACTTCGAAAAGAACGACGCAATCAACAAACTGCCCGACACAATCGCCGCAATCTGCCAACCCCCATCCCCCAACCTGTAAAACAGCGAATCCCCCACCAGCACGCCCAACGCACAACCAATCGACAAATCGATCGCCTTCGTAATACGCTCCCCACCCGACATGCCAATAATGATCACCACCGAAATCGGGGCAAAAAACGGCTTCGCGTTCCCAATAATGTCCCCCGCGATCCAATACGCAATACCCGCCGCGATACCCATCTGCAGAATCGGCAACAGACGCTTGCGCACACGCATCAACCGCGCCTGAATCGACTGATCCACCGACGCCAACCGGGCACGCGTACCCATTCTCTCTTTCGCCATGCCATAACCATAGCGCCCCGGGTGGTCGTGCCGTTTTCGTTCCGGTCGACGGGAGCAGCGTGGGTGAGGGCGGTCCACTACCTATAAATTTCTCCACGGTGCCCCACATCAACCACCAACACCGTCACCGTGTCATCTTGAATCTCAGCAATTACCCGATAGTCCCCGACACGCCAACGCCACAACCCTGATATTCCACCTACAAGGGCTTTACCGCGGACGCGTGGATCATTCAACCGCGACAAATCACCCAAGACTTGAAAAAGCCGACGCTGTACCTGCTTGTCTAGCCGTCGCACCGCCTTTCGTGCCCTAGGCGAAAACTCAATCTGCCAGGCCACACTCGGCCTTAAGTTCATCGAGGGTAACAGTTTCCAGCTCGCCCCTACGAACAGCTTCCGCCTCAGCCTGAAGCTCGTAGATGTATTCAGCGTCATCAAGATAGGCCTCAATTGCCTCACGGATGTAGAACGCCTTTGGCCTACCTGTCTTTGTAGCAAGCTCGTCAAGCCGACGTTTCTGGACTTCGTCCATTCGCAAACTAATCACTGATCCACTCATGTATACATGTATACACAAGCCTGCCAAGCCTGTCACCCCAAGCCAGCAGTCCCTCGACAGCAAATACAAAATAGTCACATTTCAAGACACCTAACCGCATGAAGCATGAATTGCTTGAACGTTCCAGACGCTTTCAGTGCCAATAGACGCACCGCATTTTTCGCGACCTGGGCTTTTGGCGGATTCGGCGGAAGGGATTGCGTCCTTTGGCACTGGCGTGAAAAGCGGCGACACCAGATTCCAGGTTTTTGGAGAAGCGGCTTCGTAAAACCCCAGGTCGCGGGGACCAAGAGAGGGAATTTGGTGCGCGGGCAAAAGGCCAAGACACCAAATTCGCGGATTCCAGAAAACCGCCACAACAAAACCCCAGGTCGTCCCTGGCCAAACAGCGATTTTGGTGCACAGCAGGCCGCAAAGGACCCCCAAAGGGGCCCAAACCACCCCACACACGAAGAAACCCCCAGGACCGCGAAGGCCCAAGGGGGTTTCAGAAAAGCAAGCAGTACGACTACTTGGACACGGAGGTGCCAACGGAGCGCAGGTCCTGGCAGGCTTCGATGACGCGGTCGGCCATGCCCTGCTCAGCCTTCTTCATGTAGGAGCGTGGGTCGTAGACCTTCTTGTTGCCCACTTCGCCGTCGATCTTCAGGACGCCGTTGTAGTTCTCGAACATGTGGGAGACCACTGGGCGGGTGAATGCGTACTGGGTGTCGGTGTCAACGTTCATCTTGATGACGCCGTAGCGCAGAGCCTCCTCGATCTTCTCCTTCTCGGAGCCGGAGCCACCGTGGAAGACGAAGTCGAATGGGTTGGTGCCTGCTGCGAGGCCGAGCTTCTTCTCGGCGACCTTCTGGCCCATGTCGAGGACCTCTGGGCGCAGCTTCACGTTGCCCGGCTTGTACACGCCGTGGACGTTGCCGAAGGTTGCGGCCAGCAGGTAGCGGCCGTTCTCGCCGGTGCCCAGTGCGTCGATGGTCTTCTCGAAGTCCTCCTCGCTGGTGTACAGGTTCGCGCCGGCCTTAGCCTGGACGCCGTCCTCTTCGCCACCGACGACGCCGATCTCGACCTCGAGGATGATGTTGGCCTTGTGCGCCTTCTCCAGGAGTTCCTGGGCGACCTCAAGGTTGTGGTCGATTGGGATAGCGGAGCCGTCCCACATGTGGGACTGGAACAGTGGGTTCTCGCCGCGGTCGACGCGCTCCTGGGAGATCGCGATCAGTGGGCGGACGTACTCGTCGAGAACCTCGAGCTGGCAGTGGTCGGTGTGCAGCGCGATGTTGACGTCGTAGTGCTTAGCGATCTCATGTGCGAACGCAGCAAGCGCCTGGGCACCAGCAACCTTGTTCTTCACGGACAAGCCAGAGCCGAACTCTGCACCGCCGGTAGAGAACTGGATGATGCCGTCAGACTCGGCTTCTGCGAAACCACGAATTGCGGCGTTGATGGTCTCAGACGAGGTGCAGTTGATGGCCGGGTATGCGAACCCGCCCTTCTTTGCAGTGTCGAGCATCTGGTTGTAGACCTCAGGGGTTGCAATTGGCATGAAGATAACCTCCACTAGAGCTTCTTAGGTACGCCAACCAGTATGCCTGCTTTACTGACTATTTGCAGCCGCCACCCGCGCAGCAGCCTCCAGCAGCATCCACCCGGAAAGCTGTACCGAAAGGTCCCTCTCATCAATTCGGACCAACCCGACAGCCTCGCTCAAGGACGAAGGCCCGAGCCCGTAATTGTGGGGAAGGCGGGCGTCTTCGGTCCATCGCGCGGAGAAGATCGGCAGTCCGTCGACCTCCAAACGATGGGACCAAAGGGACTCCGCCGAGGCCATAATCAGCCTTGATGCTATCTTTTTGGTCGCGATGTTCTGGCGGGAATCTTCAGGGAGACGGACTGCAACATCGGCAAGGTAGCGTGCCAGAATTCCCTTGAAGAGTCCGCCGTCGCCGTCGCCGGATTCGTAGGACTTGTTCAGAATCACCCCCTGGGGGGTAGCCATATGCAGGACAATCGCTTCCACGATTGCCCGGATATGTGTGATGTAAAACACGGAATCGTCGGCGCGTTTTGAGTACGCGAAGGAGTCGATTGGCTCGTCGTCGCGAAGTCCGACGTCGGCGCGCAACGCCAGCGCGATCTCTAGGCTCGCGCCGAGCACCGTGCCCTGGTTGTACGTATACAGCTTGTCGACGACCTCCGGGCCATGCATCCGCATCCGAATCCCATCCTGCACCAGGCCTGACTCGGTGACCAGGTTGTCGAACGTCCAGTCAAGCAGCTCGCGGGCCTTGTCCAGGCGGCCAGTGCGCGCGAACAAGAGGGCGGCCGGGCCGTTCGAGGGCACGTTGTAGAAGGTTTCCTCCGTGCGCCACGGCAGCACACCCATCACCGGGTCGATGCCTGCGAGCAGGTCGAACTCCAGGGCGTCGAGGGCCTTCGTGCGGCGCGCCAAGCCCTCGTCGACGGCGCGGTTCCACGCCAGGGCCAGCCAGGCCTTGTCGTCGTAGTACTTGTTCTTCGTCAGCTTGCCCAGGTTACGGCGCTGGATGCCACGCAGGGTGTCTTTGAGGCGGCGCTTGTGGGTTTTGGTGGGGCGTCGAATAGCGGCGTCGATCTGGCAGTCCAAATAGTGGGCCTGCCACCAGTAATGCCAGTGCCAGTAGAGGCGATCCTTCGAGCCCGGCGGCCACGTGACCACGGCGAGGTTCGTCTTCGGCAGCCCCCACAGGCGGGAGGCGTGCCGCTCCTGCACGGCCGATTGAGCCAGGTCAGCGCGGTGCGACCATGTTTCCGCGGCGGTTTCTTCCACAACCTTCACCTTTCACCAAGCAGTACTCAAGTCGGCGTGCTGGCGCACCCACGCGTGCATCGCGATGCCCGCGGCAACACCCGCGTTAATCGAGCGCGTCGAGCCGAACTGCGCAATCGAGCACGTCATCGACGCCTCGCGCTGCGTCTCGTCCGTAATGCCGGGGCCTTCCTGCCCGAACACTAACACGCAGCGCTGCGGAAGTTCCGCCGTTTCGAGCGGCACGCAGCCGGGCGTGTTATCGATCGCCACAATCGGCAGGTCGTGCTCCTTGGCCCACTGGGCGAAGTCCTCGATCGTCGCGTGGTGGCGGATGTGCTGGTAGCGGTCCGTCACCATCGCGCCGCGCCGGTTCCAGCGCCGCCGCCCAATAATGTGGACCTCCTCGGCCAGAAACGCGTTCGCGGTGCGCACCACGGTGCCGATGTTGGCGTCGTTTTCAAAGTTCTCAATCGCGACGTGGAACGGGTGGCGCCGCTGATCCAGCTCCTCCCGGATCGCCTCCAGCGACCAGTAGCGGTAAGCGTCCACTACGTTGCGACGATCCCCTTCCTCCAAAAACTGCGGATCCAGGCGGGGGTCATCCGGCCACGGGCCCTCCCACGGGCCTACGCCGTGGCGGCCCTCATTCCACTCCGTCGGTCCTTTGGCCTGCTCAGCCTGCTCAGTTGAGTCCAAGATCCTCGAGCCCCAGCAGGAATCGGTAGTCCAGGCCGGCCTCGTGCAGGGCGTCGGCGGCGCCGGTCGCGCGGTCCACCACGGTAGCCACCGCGACAACCTCCGCGCCCTCGGCGCGCACGGCCTCCACCGCGGTCAGCGGCGAGTTGCCGGTCGTGGTGGTGTCCTCCACCACCAGCACCTTCTTGCCAACAATCGACGGTCCCTCAATCCGGCGCTGCATCCCGTGCTTCTTCGCCTCCTTGCGCACCACGAACGCGTCGATCGGGCGGCCGTCAGCGTGCATCACGGCCGTGGCCACCGGGTCCGCACCCAGCGTCAGGCCACCGACCGCGTCGAACTCCAGGTCCGCCGTCATCTCACGCAACAGCTTGCCGATCAGCGGCGCAGCCTCATGGTGCAACGTCGCACGACGCAGATCCACGTAGTAGTCCGCCTCCTTCCCGGAGGAAAGCGTGACCTTGCCGTGCACCACGGCCAGTTCCTTCACCAGCTCTGCGAGGCGTGCTTTATCGTTCATGATCGGTTGGCTCCTTCGGCGTGTCGTTGAAAATTGTGGAGGGCTGCTGCTCGCGGCGCACTCTGGTCAAATCATAGAGCTGCGCGTCGTCTTCGGCAGGTGAACCGTCCGCGATCGGCGCCACAGAATCCGCCCCAATCTCGTGGTCCTCCAACTCGCCGAATCCGCCGCCGGTCACGCGGGTCGGCAGCTCAAGTGGTTCCTCCGGGCGCTGCACCTGCGGGGTCTCCGGCTCAGGTGCCTCCTCGGCACCGAGCACCGGCGCAAGCGCCGCCGCCTCGCGCGGTGGCAGCGTGCGTGCCGCGTCCGCCAGTAGCGCCAGCGGCGCGAACGTGTCCTCCCAGTCCTGCGGCGTCGAACCGCGTTCCAGCTGGGCCAACACCCAGTCTTGCTCGCACCACACCGCGCACACGCTTTCGGGCATCTCGCGCAAGGCGGTACACACGCGCACATCGATGAAGCGCAGGACGGGGCCGGGCTCGTTCGTGAACAGTTCGAAGCCCTCGACGGTTTCCACCAGCACCAAATCCGCCGAGGAATCCGCCTGGAACTGCGGACGGCGCATATCCACCACGATGTCGCTGACCTCACCCGTTGCGACGGCCACCACCGTCACACCGCCAAGGTCCACCACGCGGACATCGTGGCCGTAGACCTGGCCCGCCACGACATCGCGCGGTTCCGCACCGGACGCCGCCGCACCCCGGTGCCACTCGTCGACCAGGTACTCATCCACCTTGGAGAAGCGGAAGCCGTGCTGTTCCGCCCACAGGCGGCGCTCCCGGCGCGACGCGCCCGGCAGCTGCAGGCCCGACATGCGGTGCGGGCGCTTCGGGGCAGGCTCGGGCGCCGGTGTTGGTTCGGGCTCCGGCTCTGGTTCCGGGGCCTGTTCCAGCTCTAGCTGTGGCTCTGGCTCCGGGGCAGGCTCGGGCTCTGGTTCCGGCTCTTCTTCCACCTCGAGCGCAGGCTCCTGCTCGGCCTCAGGCTCCACGTCCGGCTCAGCCTCAGGCGAGGGCTCGGCTGGTGGCGGAGGGGGCGTCGATAAGGAAGAAGACGCAGGTGCAAACCACAACCAGACAGCCGCGACCACGAGCAGCGCGGCCAGCCCAAACAACACGTAAGCAATCATCGAAGATTGATACTACAGTGCCGTGGCGACCTTATTCCCCAACCGTGCACTCCACTGCGACCAGCCACCCACATAATGCGTGGCCACCGGCAGGCCCGCGTGCTCCATCGCCGCGATGAGCAGCGCGGAGTGGTTGCCCGAACCCGAGTACGTAATCATCTTCGCCGGGTCCGTATTCTGCGTCACTCCCAGGCTTGCGAAGCGGTCGCGGATGTAGTCCGTCTCCTTGACCTTCCTCGTTTCCTTGCAGAACAGGTCCGCCGCCGGCAGGTTCAGCGCCGACGGAATGTGGCCCGCCTTCAAGTCCAATACTTCTCGACGCCCCGCAAAGCGCTTCTCATCACGCGCATCAATCAGGATGCCCTCGAACTGCTGTACGTCCTCCAGCGTCGCCACCGGAAGCTTGCTGCCCTCCAGCTCCAGGTCGCGCGGGACAACCACGTTGCCCGGGCCGGCGATGGTCTTGAGGCCCTCGGCCTCCCACTCGCGGAAGCCGCCGTCGATAATGTGGACGTGCTCCAGGCCAGCCCAGCGCATGATCCACCACGCGCGGGCGGCGAAGACGCCGGAGCCCTGGTCGTAGATGAAGACCGGGCGGTTCGCCTCGACGCCCCACTCCTCGAGCGCCTCATCGATCACGGCGAGCGACGGCAGCGGATTGCGGCCCTGGCGGCGGCCCGGCATGCCCACGAGGTGGCCCTCCAGGTCACCGTAGACGGCAGTCGGGATGTGCTCGGACTGGAACTTCTGCCAGGCCTTGCCTGCCTCCGGCTCCCAAGAAACATCAAGCACCGTCTGCTTCTTGCCGGACTTAATACGTTCGTACAGCTCCTGCGGAGAAATAAAAACAGTCATACATAACACCATACGCGTATGGCTCACGCTGTATAGCCAGGTGCGAGCTGGATCACTCCAGACGCGGCCAAACCCTCCAGCCATTCATCAATCCCGGCCTTCGGACAATCCGCCCCTATCGACGCCGCCAACATCCCACCCGGGCCCATCTCCACCCGGCAGCCAAACGCCAACAACGTCTCCGCCAGCGAAAACGGCGACTCCCCCTGCGGCAAAATCCGCACCGTGGACGCACCCCCGCGCACCACGACCTTATTCACGTGGAACATGCCGCCAACACGCACGCACTCCACGATGTCCCCCACCGCCAACGACACGTCCACAAACGGCACCGACGCAACGACGAAGTGGCCGCCACCAAGCTGGTGAGCCTCAAGTTGCTCGTTCTCCACGCCTGGCACGGCCACCCGTGTGTAAATCGTCGTCGTTGGTTGCATGGACAGCAGTGTAGCCCGAACGCTACTTCACTGCCGACACCGCCAACTCCTCGCCGCCTTCCGCGACATCAACCTGCACCACGTCACCGTCGCGGATCGCGCCGGCCAGCAGCTCCTTCGCCAACCGGTCACCAATCGCCTGCTGGATCACGCGACGCAACGGGCGCGCACCATATGCAGGGTCGTAGCCGCGGTCTGCGAGCCAGCCCTTCGCGGCGTCGGAGACGCGGAGCTGGAGGCGTCGAGAAGCAAGGCGATCGGCGAGCGTGCCCAGCTGAATATCGACGATGCCCACCAGCTGCTCCTTCGTCAGCGGCTCGAACACCACCACATCATCGAGACGGTTGATGAACTCCGGCTTGAAGTGCGACTTCACCGCGTTCATGATCTGCTCACGGTCACCGCCCGCGCCCAAGTTCGACGTCAGGATGATCACCGTGTTACGGAAATCCACCGTGCGGCCCTGGCCGTCGGTCAGGCGGCCCTCGTCGAGGACCTGCAGCAACACATCGAACACATCCTGGTGCGCCTTCTCAACCTCATCGAACAGCACCAGCGAGTACGGGCGACGGCGCACAGCCTCAGTGAGCTGGCCGCCAGCGTCGTAGCCGACGTACCCCGGAGGGGCACCGACCAGACGCGCGACCGAGTGCTTCTCGCCGTACTCCGACATATCGATGCGCACCATCGCCGCCTCGTCATCGAAGAGGAACTCCGACAGCGCCTTCGCAAGCTCCGTCTTACCCACGCCAGTCGGGCCCAGGAACAGGAAGGAACCAATCGGACGGTTCGGATCCGCAACGCCCGCACGCGAACGCCGCACCGCATCCGACACAGCCACGACAGCTTCCTTCTGACCCACAACGCGGCCAGCCAGGATTGCCTCCATGTCCAGCAGCTTTTCGGTCTCACCCTGCATCATCTTGCCCGCAGGGATACCCGTCCACGCCGACACAACCTCAGCAATCACCTCAGGAGAAACCTCCTCCGTGAGCATCGTCCTTGACGACGCCCCCGCCGCCTCCTCAGCGTCCTTGACCTGCTGCTCCAGCTCCGGAATGCGGCCGTAACGCAGCTCCGACACCTTCGCGTAATCGCCCTCGCGCTCCGCGATCTCGGACTCGTTGCGCAGGTGCTCCAGCTCCTCCTTCGCAGCCTGCACCTTATCGATCTCCGCCTTCTCATTCGACCAACGCGCCTTCAGCTCACCGAGCTTCTCGCGCTGATCCGCCAACTCCTGGCGCAAATCCGTCAGACGCTCCTTCGAGGCCTCGTCGGACTCCTTCTGCAGCGCGATCTCCTCGATCTCAAGCCTGCGAACGATACGCTCCAGCTCATCAATCTCCTGCGGCGAAGAATCAATCCCCATCCGCAGCCGCGAACCCGCCTCATCGACCAGGTCAATCGCCTTATCCGGCAAGAACCGGTTCCTGATGTAGCGGTTGGACAGCTCCGCCGCCGCCACCAACGCCGAATCCTGGATCCGCACGCCGTGGTGCACCTCGTAGCGCTCCTTCAGGCCACGCAGGATACCGATCGTGTCCTCCACAGTCGGCTCACCCACGTACACCTGCTGGAACCGACGCTCCAGCGCCGCATCCTTCTCGATGAACTGGCGGTACTCATCCAACGTCGTCGCACCAACCAGCCGAAGCTCGCCGCGCGCCAACATCGGCTTAATCATGTTGCCAGCATCCATCGCGCCCTCGCCCGTGGCGCCAGCGCCGACGATGGTGTGGAGCTCGTCAATAAACGTGATGATCTGCCCGTCGGACTCCTTAATCTCGTCCAACACCGCCTTCAGGCGCTCCTCGAACTCGCCGCGGTACTTCGCGCCCGCGACCATCGACCCGAGGTCCAGGGAGATCAGCGTCTTACCCTTCAGCGACTCCGGGACGTCGCCCGCCACGATGCGCCTTGCAAGGCCCTCAACGATCGCCGTCTTACCGACGCCCGGCTCACCAATCAACACCGGATTATTCTTCGTACGACGGGAAAGCACCTGCACCACGCGTCGAATCTCCGAATCGCGACCAATGACCGGGTCAATCTTGCCCTTGCGCGCACGCGAGGTAAGGTCCGTCGAATACTTCTCCAGCGCCTGGAACTGATCCTCCGGCGACTCAGTGGTGACCTTCTTATTGCCGCGAACCGACTGGAACGCCGCCTTAATCGCCTCAAACGTAGCGCCGCGCTTCTTCAGCAGCTCCGCCGCGTCATCATTCCCGCGCGCGATACCCGCCAGCAGCACCTCGGTGGACACGAACTCGTCGCCGAGCTCACCCGCCAACTCCTGCGCCGCGTTCAACACATTCAGGCCGTCGCGGTTAAAGTTCGGATTCGCCATATTCTGGCCCTCCGCCTTCGGGTAGGAATCGACCAGCTCAGCCGCCTCCTTCGCGACCGTCTGCGGGTCCACACCCGTCGCCTGCAACACCGGCGCTGCAATGCCGTCCTCCTGCTTCAGGATCGCCTCAAGTAAATGCGCCGGACGAATATCCGGGTTCCCCTTTGCCGACGCCTGCTGCAGCGCCTGTTGCAACGCCTCCTGCGTTTTCGTAGTTGGGTTAAACGAAGACATGTCCGTTTTCCTTTCTCTTTGCGTTTTGTTTTGTTGTTCACTCTCCCTAACGCACGAGAAGTTGAGTCTGTTCCACTCAAGGTTGGATGTGGGGCGTTTTCGGGGGTGGCGTTGCAGATTTTGGGGCTCGGCGAGCCCTTGGAAACGCTCTGAAACCCCACGTCAAAACGCAAATGGTAGTAACAGGATTGTAGTAATCCCCGAAAATGGCCCCAAAAAGCGGATTACTACATTCCTGTTACTACCATCTAGGAAAATGCCGGCCCTATTCCTGGGCAGCCACGGCCCCTGAGCCGTGTTTCTTGGCGGGCACCCACTTCAGCGCGAACGCCACGACCACCACCGCAACGGCGATCAGGAACGACACCCAGCCGAACGCGGTGGTGAACCCGGCGATGATGGCGATTGGGGCGAGGATAGTCATACCGATCTCGAATGGGGCGAAGCCGACGTAGGCCACACCGTATTCGTTGAGAGTGCCGGACTTCAGTTTGGGGTCGACCATCTTGAGCAGGGCGATACCGGTCGCGACGGCGGCGGTTGCCCAGCCCCAGCCGAAGATGCCGCGCTCGAGCCAGTTTTCGCCGAAGAAGAGCGGGCCGGCCCAGGCCATCCATACGACGCAGAAGACGGTGCCGAGCACGAACATGATGAGCAGGGCTTGCCAGTACCCGGCGAGTGCTGCGGGGACGATGGAGGCGATGCCGAAGGCGATCATGAAGTCGGTGGCGGCGCCGGAGACGGTGGAGATGGTTTCGCGGTCGAGGTAGTTGGGCCGTTTGAAGGCGACGAGCAGGCCGCGGCCGATAAGGCCGATGACGAAGGCCATGGCGAACAGTGGGATGGAGACGTTGCTCCACATGCTCTTGATCCAGGTGTTGACGGTGTAGGCGATCAGCACGGTGATGAGGATGAATCCGGCGTGGAGTGCCAGCGGTTCGATGGAGGATGGGTTTGTGGTTGCGCGTCCGATGGAGGGGCGCTCGGACTCGGCGGCGATGTAGCCGGTGCGCAGGTCTTCGGGGAGGGTGCCACGGAGTTCGGTTGCCTTGCCTTTCCGGATACCCCAGTTTGCAACGATGACGCCACCAACGATAGCGACGAGGGTTCCCACGGTGGCGGAGGTGAATCCGATGGAAGACGCTTCGGCGATGCCGATGTCCTCAAGTGCAGAGCCGACGGCGGCGGCGGTGCCGAAGCCGCCGACGAAGCCGACCGGGAGCATCATGCCGAACCATGGTTCGGTGCCGAAGAATGGCGCGAAGAAGTACAGCCCCAGGAGGATGAAGATGCCCCACTGGCCCATGAACATGGCCGTCGAGTAGCCCCACATGTTGCGGGCGCCTGAGGCGACGGAGCCGCCGAGGTTCATGGAGTAGGCCATGGAGGCGAACACGACGGCGATGAGCAGCGTTGTGTAGGTGCCGACTTGGTCGGACCAGTGAATGACGCCGAGGACCTCTTGCCCGAGGATGAGCCCGAGCAGCCCGGCGGTGATCGGTGCCGGCAGGAGCAGCGCCTGTAACACTTTCAGTCGGTTTCGGAGCACGTTTCCGATGATGAGCAGGATGGAGATCCATCCGATATCCGTCAGAAGTGTGTACGGCGTGTAGTCCACTGCGGCACCTTTCTCTCTAATTGTTTCCCTGCTCACACTAGTCCACCTCACCGAGGCTGAGAAACAGTACCCTGGCCCTATGAGAAAGTTTGCCCCCGTCGCGGATGGCCCGAATGCGGCCGCATTGCAGGTGCTCGCGGAGCAGGATTCCGAGGTGCGCGCCACGCTGTTTGCGCGGATTGTGGAGCAGTATCCGCAGGCAGCGATGGTCTTCCCGGAAAGTGCCACGGAGGTGCCCCAAGTACTTGTCGACGCCACTTCGTTCACCCTCGCGTCCACCCAGGAGTCCGAGTCGGCGGGGGCAGCAATCCCTGAGGCAACCCTTACCCCGCTTCGCGAGTGGGCGTTGGATCTGCGGCGGACGGGGTTTCCGGCGTCGGAGTTTCCGGCGGTGGCGGAGATCGTTGGTGGGGTTGTGGGCGTCGATACGCAGGTGTTGGTGCGGGCGGCCCGCGAGATGGAGCGGGTGTCGCGGGAGGCTGACGAGGCCGGGGTGGCTGCGGCGTCGGTGGCGCAGGTGACGCAGGTTTCGCAGGATGGTTCGGCGTGGATCGTGCGGGCGGAGGCGTCCGCGGCGGTCGGATATGCAGCGGGGCAGGCGCTGCCGGTGATGCGCGCGGGCAACCAGGGCGAGTGGTGGGCGTGTGCGCCTGCGGTGCCGCCGAACCGGTTCGGGCAGCTCGAGTTCCACCTCGACGGCCCGGATGTGAAGGTCGGCGACTACCTGACGTTAGGGGCGGCGCGAGGCCCTGCGGTGCGGGCGAACCGGCCGAAGATGCTGCTCGTGGCGGTGGGGACCGGTTGGGCGGCTGCGAAGTCGGTGGTGTTCGGGCTCATCGAGGAACGCATCCGCCCCGAGGTGCACCTGGTGGTGTGCGGGGACGCCGCCTCCGATTTTTACGACACCCGCACCATCAACTCGCTCGCCGATTCGCAGCCGTGGCTGCAGGTCACGCGCGTCGCGCCGACCCCGGGCGAGTTTGGGGAGAGCTCCGCGAAGGCCATTTGGGTGCCGGGGTCGGCGTTCGTGTCGGCGCCGGGCACGTGGTGGGACCACCAGATCGTGCTGTGTGGCAAGGGCGCCGAGGTTGCGGAGTACCGCGAGGTCCTCGAAGCTGCGGGGGCTGACCGGGTCCTTACATGCGCGACTGACGCAGCGGTCCAGTTTCCGAGAGTCTAATAAGAGGTACGTCCTCCTGCACGGCCGCGACCTGCGCGATGTCGATGTCGGCATCGAGGAGCTCGGGGCCGTAGCCGGCCTCCACGATCCGGTGCCCGTCCGGCGCCACAACAGTGGAGAACCCGATGCCGGTCGGGCCGGACTTCTCGCCGGCCTCGGTCTCGTGGTTCGGACGGGACTGCCCGGCCGCCGCGATGAACGCGCCGGAGTCGAGGGCGCGGGCGCGCGTCAATAAGCGCCACTCCTCGAGCTTGCCTGGGCCGTCCGCCCAGCTCGTGGGCACCACGATGACGTGCGCACCCATCGCCGCCAGCTCCTTGAACTGCTCCGGGAAGCGGATGTCGAAACAGGTGGCCACGCCGATGGTGGCGTCACCGTGCCGGAACGTGAGCAGGGTGTCGCCGGCCTTGACGGTGCGGGACTCGTGGTAGCTGTGGGCGTCGTAAAGGTGCACCTTGTCATAGGTGAGGATGCGTGGGGTGTCGCTGTGGCCGTCGAGGATCAGTGTGGTGTTGTAGACGCGGTTGATGCTGCCGACGGTGTCCGCCGGGCGGAACGAGCCCGCCACGATGGTCACGCCCAGCTCCTTGGCCAGCGAAAACAGCCCCTGCGTGAACGGCCCATCGGTGTCCTCGGCCTGGTAGTCGAGGCGACCGGCCCCGAACGCGTGCGAGGCCGCCTCCGGCAACACGATGAGCGTCGCGCCCCGGCGCGCGGCCTCCCTGACCTGGGGTTCTATGCGCGAAAGGTTGCGCATTTTATCAGGTCCGCTGGTGAATTGTGCCAATGCGATACGCATGTGGATAACTTTAGCGAATCTGAAATTTTATCCACAGGGTTTCAGGGTTTTTCCTTGCCCTGCTTCGGCGGGTTTTCGAGGATGGGGGCATGCATCTCTCAACGACTATCCCGTCCCTCGCCCGCTCCCACCGCGTCGCCCGCACGTCGCTCCCCCGCGCTGAGCTGCGCGACAGCGCCAGCGCGGCCGCGTTGCGCTCGCTGGAGGATCGCGCCCAATCACTTTTCGACGCCTCCACCACCGCCCTCAACACGCACTTAGAATCCATCGCCTCATTTGCGGACGACTGCATCCACTGCGACACCCGCCTCGCGGAGGCGTTGCGCCATGTCTGACGCCTACCGCCCTGCTCTAGACGCCGGGCAGCTGATGGTCGCCGCGGGTGTGCTGGACAGTGCCGTGACCGAGTTCCGCGCGCGATCGCAGGCGTGCCACGTTGCCAGGTCAGACCTGGTGGGGGTCGGTTTTGGCGGGTCCGCACCGACTGCTGCCCTGCAGCGCCTCCAGCGTGTCGACGCCACCTTCGCCCACCCTGCCGACGACCTCACCCAGGCCGCCAAGGTGCTGCGCCGCTACGCCACTTGGCAGGCGCGCCTCGACGCGATGGCCCGATCCCTGCGCGGCAGCCCCGTCTACGCGCTGGCGGTGCAGGTGCTGAACGGGGTCTCGCGGACCTTCGACACGCTGTGCGCCGCCGAGCTCGAGGCCCTGTGCAAGGCGCACGAGCGGGAGCTGGAGGCGGCGCGCGGGCACGTGCCGCTCATCGCGCGCCACGGCGTAGAGCTTGGCCAGATACACCGGACAAACCTGGCCGCGCTCGACCCGGCGCGCCGCGAGCTCGTTGAGTCCGCGGGCGCGACCGTACTCGAAGCCGGGCCCGTGTCGGCGACACTGGCGGTCGGTGACGTGGTGGACCCGGCGCGTGTGATCACCATGGTCGCGGGCGTATCCACCGGCCGACCTGAGGGCCTGGGCGGTGAACTTGCCCGGGCGCAGTTCCTCGCCGAGCGCACCGGCGCCACAGTGATCCTCTGGCAGGGCTACGACCCGCCACCCAACGTGGTCAACGGGCTGGACCCCGGCCCGGCGCGCCGCGGCGCCGACGACCTCTCCGCCTTCCAACTCGCGCTCACCGACCGCTTCCCCAACGCCCACCGGGTGGTCCTCGCCCACAGTTATGGCACGCGTGTGGCCACCGAGGCCGCCGTCCACCACGGCCTGCTTACCGACCAGCTCTGGCTCGTCGGCAGCGCCGGCGTCGCCGGTAGCCACGTGAGCGACCTACGACTGGCAGGGCCGGACTCGCGGGTGGTCGCCGTGGATTCTCCCGACGATCCGATCCTGTGGACCAGGTCCGGTCCGCAGGCGGTGCTGGGGGCGTCGCCAACTGATCCCGCCTACGGCGCGCGCGTCCTACCTGGGGTGACGGGCGGTCATAGCGCCTACTTCACAGACGAGGCCTTTGTGTCAGATCTCACACAATCTTTCGAGTTCCAGGAGGAACAAAGGTAACATGATAAGCGGTTAATTTATTCTTCAAATAAAAGGAGATTTTAGGAATGGCTCAGAACTTCGCCTCGGCATTCGTTGCCAAGCTGAAGGAGCTCGGCGTCAAGCGCATCTACGGCCTCGTCGGTGACTCCCTCAACCCGCTTTCCGACGCCGTCCGCACCCAAGGCATCGAATGGGTCCACGTGCGCAACGAGGAAGCCGCCGCATTCGCCGCCGGCTCCGACGCACTCGCAACCGACGAACTCGCAGTGTGCGGCGCATCCTGCGGCCCAGGCAACACCCACTTCGTCCAAGGACTCTTCGAGGCGCACCGCAACGGCGCAAAGGTCCTCGCAATCGCCTCGCACATCCCGTCCTTCCACATCGGTTCGTCCTTCTTCCAGGAAACCCACCCAGAAATGCTCTTCCAGGAGTGCTCTTCCTACTGCGAGATGGCAAACTCCGCCGACCAGGGCATGCGCGTCGTCCACAACGCCATCCAGAACACCATGTCCGGCAACGGCGTATCGGTCGTCGTCGTCCCAGGTGACGTCTTCGCACAAGAAGTCACCGCCGACGCCCCAACCCTGTCCGGCAACTACGCCACCGGCGGCAACAAGCGCGTCTACCCAGACCCAGCCGAAGCCGCCCGCCTGGTCGAAGCCATCAACGAGGCAGACACCGTCACCCTCTTCTGCGGCTACGGAGCCAAGGACGCCCGCGACGAAGTCTTCGCACTTGCCGAAAAGATCAAGGCACCAGTCGGCCACTCCTTCCGCGGCAAGATGTACATCGAGTACGACAACCCATACGACGTCGGCATGTCCGGCCTCCTCGGCTACGGCGCCTGCCACGAAGCCTCCGACAAGGCAGACCTCTTCATCATGGTCGGCACCGACTTCCCATACACCGACTGGCTGCCCAGCAAGAACGTCGCCCAGATCGACATCGACGGCGCCCACATCGGCCGCCGCACCAAGGTGCACTACCCAGTCATCGGCGACGTCAAGAGCGTCATCGAAAACATCCTCCCGCACATCGAGGAGAAGAAGGACCGCTCCTTCCTGGACGCAATGCTGAAGCGTCACGCTGAGCTGCTGGAGTCGGTCGTCGGCAAGTACACGACGGAAGCCCGCGAAGCCCGCACCCCAATCCACCCAGAGCTCGCCGCCTCCGTCCTCGACGAACTCGCCGACGAAGACGCCTACTTCACCGTCGACACCGGTATGTGCAACGTGTGGTCCTCCCGCTACCTCACCCCCAACGGCAAGCGCGACGAATCCGCATCCTTCCTGCACGGCACCATGGCCAACGCCCTCCCGCAAGCCATCGGCGTGCAAGCCGCATTCCCCGACCGCCAGGTCATCTCCTGGTCCGGCGACGGCGGCCTCGGCATGCTGCTCGGCGAACTGCTCACCGTCAAGCTGCACAACCTGCCAGTGAAGACCATCGTGTTCAATAACTCCTCACTCGGCATGGTCAAACTCGAAATGCTCGTCCAAGGCTTCCCCGAGCACGAAACCGACCACGACGGCGTCAACTACGCCAACATCGCCGAAGGCGTCGGCATCAAGTCCTTCCGCATCGAAGACCCAGCCGACCTGCGCCCGAAGCTCAAGGAGGCCCTCGCCTACGACGGCCCCGTCCTCGTCGACATCGTCACCGACCCGGACGCCCTCTCCATGCCACCAAACATCACCTGGGACATGATGAAGGGCTTCACCGCCGCCGCAACCAAAACCGTCCTCGACGGTGGCGTCGGCCGCATGGTCGACCTCGCACGCTCCAACCTCCGCCACATCGGCGGCGCAGCGTCGATCACGTTCAAGTAATGATGCGCTAGGTTTTGCGGCTTTGTGGCCTCGGGTTTTTACCCGGGGCCACTTCGCGTTTTTGGGGGTTTGTGGCCTCGCCCGCGTCGACCAGCACTTGCGTTTCCCCAGGTCGCGTCATCTGTCTACGAAGAAAGTTCCCACGACCACTGCTTCTTCGCACCAGATTCCGGGTTTCCGGCGAGCGCGTTTGCAAAACCCAGGTCGCACAAACCCGATGTAGGAATTTGGTGCGCACCCTCCCCTGCCTGGCGCCCTCAAACCATTCAAAGCGTGGGCTTCAAAGCGTGCGATGCAGGTCGCGCTTTCTCACCCAACCGGGCCGATTTTCGACGACCAGCGTCGCACTCCCTAAACACCTCGACACGAACGCAGCGAGGGCAAAACACAGCACGCACCAGCCCCCAAGAACCCCCTAACAAACGAAAACAGCCCCCGCCAAGCATCAAAGCAAGGCGGAAGCTGTCCAACCTTACCGCGCCCGGCGCCGTGACCTGGCGGAGGACGGTTCCCACGTCACCAGCGCGGTGGAGCGCGGAACGTGGACGAGTTCGCCGCCACGCGGGCGGGTTTCCAAGCGTTGGCGTTCCAAGCGTTGGCGTAGTTGTGCGTTTTCTTCGCGTTTGGCCGCCAGTTCTTCTTGGAGCTCGTCGATGTGTTCGGTGAGCTCGATGATGGTTTTGATGCCGGCCAGGTTGACGCCGTCTTCCTGGGAGAGCTGTTGGATCCGGCGCAGCATGGAGATGTCGCGTCGGGAGTAGCGGCGTCCGCCGCCGCTGGTCCGCATCGGTGTGACCAGGCCGATGCGGTCGTAGGTGCGCAGGGTTTGGGCGTGCATGCCGGTGAGTTCGGCGGCGACGGAGATGACGTAGTACTCCTCAGCCATGGTTATGCACCTCCTGCCCACCCGGCGCGCGGGTCGAAGCCGGAGTCGCGTTCGGCTTGTTGGTAGGCGCGCAGTGCGCTGGTGGCGGCTGCGTCCAGGTCCTTGGGCACTGCGACTTCGACGGTGACCAGCAGGTCGCCGGCGTTGCCGGATTTGCGTGGCACGCCACGCCCTTTAACGCGCAGGGTGCGCCCGTTGGGGGTGCCTGCGGGGACCTTCACGCGGACGTGTTTGTCCAGGGTGGGCACGGTGATGGTGCCGCCGAGGGCGAGTTCGCTGAAGGAGACGGGGACGGTGACTTCGAGGTCGTCGCCGGTGCGGGTGAACACTTTGTCGGGTCGGACGTGGACGGTGACGAAGAGGTCGCCGGCTGGTTTGCCGTTGGGGCCTGCTTCGCCTTGTCCTGCGAGGCGCACTTTTTGGCCGTCGACAACGCCGGCGGGGATGCGCACCGTGATGGTGCGGGAGCGCCGGACGGTGCCGGTGCCGTGGCACGTGGTGCACGGGTCCTTGATCACGTCGCCGGTGCCACCGCAGTTGGAGCATGGGCGGGCCATGCCGAATGCGCCGGAGTTCTCGCGGACATAGCCGGAGCCGTGGCACTGTTCGCACTGGGTGACGTGGCCGGATTTGGATCCGGAGCCGTGGCATGTGGTGCATGGGGCGTCGCCGGTGAGTTCGACGGGGAAGGTGGTGCCCTTGGCGGCTTCGCGGAAGTCGAGGGTTATTTCCGTCTCGACGTCCGCCCCCCGCGACGGCCGAGCGTTCCTGCCAGCAGCGCCGCCGCGGTTAAAGAGGCCACCGAAGAGATCACCAAGGCCGCCTTCTCCAGCTTGTCCAGCACCCCCGGCTCCTCCGAAGATGTCGGAGAGGTCGGAGAAGTTGAAGTCGCTCTGCCCCGTTTGGCGAAACCCTCCCGGAAAGCCGGGACCTCCTGCCCCTCCGAATCGGCCGCCGAAGCCGCCGGAGCTCATCATCGCCTTGAACTGGTCGTATTCTTTGCGTTTTTCTTCGTCGCCGACGACGTCGTACGCTTCTGCCACCTTCTTAAACTTCTCCTCGGCGGCTTTGTTGCCGGGGTTGGAGTCGGGGTGGTTTTCACGTGCGAGCTTGCGATATGCCTTCTTAATGTCAGCTGTGGACGCGTCTTTGGAGACGCCGAGGTCGCCGTAGTAGTCCTTGTTGGCCCACTCTTGTTGCATAGCCATCTCGCACCCTCCTTTCTCGGATGAATTTTGTTATTTCAAGTACAAAACCGGGGCGTGAAGGCCGCTTTTCGCGCACCTCACGCCCCGGCCCTGGGTTTTGTTGTTACTCGTTGTCTTCAGCAGGCTCTTCCGCAGGATCGGCGATGATGACCATTGCGTTTCGCACGAGTCGGTCGCCTACGCGGTAGCCCTTGCGCAGCACAGTGCCGATGACTTTGTCGTCGCCGGAGGACAGGTCTTGGACTGCCTCGTGGGTTTCGGGGTCAAAGGCGTCGCCTTCTGCGCCGAAGGCTTGGACGCGTTGCGCGGTGGCCACGCCGCGGAGTTTGTCGGCGAAGGCTTTCAGTGGGCCTTCGTTCAAGTCTCCGTGTTGTTCGGCGAGGTCGAGGTCGTCGAGAAGCGGGAGCAGTTCGGTAGCGAAGGCTGCTTTCGCGTGCTCGGCGATGGCCGCGCGTTCCCGCTCTGTGCGGCGCCGGTAGTTTGCGTACTCGGCGCTCACACGTTGCAGGTCTTCGGTCCGCTCAGCAAGCTGCTTTTCGACGTCATCCTGCTCGCCCTCGTCCGTTTCCGGTGCAGCGTCGGCGTCGACCTCAGCTTCAGCCTCGGGTTCGGCAGCTTCTGCTGCTACTGCCTCGGCTTCTTCGATCAGGTCTTCAACCTGCTCCGGTTCCGGAGTGTTCGGGTTCGTCATGGTGACCTCCTTCTGCAGTGTTGCTGGTGTCTACTTGGTTTCGTCGGTGTCTTCGTCGACTACCTCGGCGTCGACGACGTTGTCGTCGGCTGCCTCGGCCTGGGTCGCGCCCTCGTTGGCCTGTGCCTCGTAGAGCACCTT
Organism: Corynebacterium sp. HMSC08D02; assembly: GCF_001807505.1. NCBI lineage: Bacteria > Bacillati > Actinomycetota > Actinomycetes > Mycobacteriales > Corynebacteriaceae > Corynebacterium > Corynebacterium sp. HMSC08D02. The sequence continues at coordinate 47,065 of NZ_KV789260.1, forward strand.
GCCCAGCTCCTGCGACTCAGTGTTCAGCTTCTCGACGGCCGACTTCACCGCTTCAAGGTCATCTCCCTTGAGTGCTTCGTCGACGGCGTCGGCTGCCTCGGTGACGCGGGTCTTGAGGTCCTCCGGCAGCTTGTCGGCGTTGTCCTCCATGAACTTGCGCGTCTGGTAGGCGGCGGACTCTGCACCGTTGCGGGTTTCCTGCTCCTCGCGACGCTTCTTGTCCTCGTCGGCGTGTGCCTCGGCGTCCTTGATCATGCGGTCGATCTCCTCCTGGGACAGGCCGGAGCCGTCCTGGATCTTGATCGTGTTCTCCTTGCCGGTCGCCTTGTCCTTTGCGGAGACGGACACGATGCCGTTGGCGTCGATGTCGAAGGTGACCTCAATCTGCGGAACACCGCGCGGTGCCGGAGCGATACCTGCCAGCTCGAAGGAGCCGAGCAGCTTGTTCGCGGAAGCCATCTCGCGCTCGCCCTGGAAGACCTGGATCTGCACGCTTGGCTGGTTGTCTTCAGCCGTGGTGAAGGTCTCGGAACGCTTCGTCGGGATGGTGGTGTTGCGCTCGATGAGCTTGGTCATCACGCCGCCCTTGGTCTCGATGCCGAGGGAGAGCGGGGTGACGTCGAGAAGCAGGACGTCCTTGACGTCGCCACGCAGGACACCTGCCTGCAGCGCCGCACCGAGTGCCACGACCTCGTCCGGGTTCACGGACTTGTTCGGCTCCTTGCCGCCGGTGAGCTCCTTGACCATGTCGGTCACGGCCGGCATACGAGTGGAACCACCGACCAGCACAACGTGGTCAATCTCGCCGACGGAGAGTCCAGCGTCCTTGATGACCTGGTTGAACGGCGCCTTGGTGCGGTCCAGCAGGTCAGAGGTGATCTTCTGGAACTCGGTGCGCGTCAGCGTCTCGTCGAGGAACAGTGGGTTCTTCTCGGCATCAACCGTGATGTATGGCAGGTTGATGGATGCCTGCTGGGAGGAAGACAGCTCGATCTTTGCCTTCTCAGCGGCCTCACGCAGGCGCTGCATCGCCATCTTGTCCTTGGACAGGTCGACGCCCTGTGCAGACTTGAACTTATCGACGAGCCACTCAACCACGCGGTTGTCCCAGTCGTCGCCACCGAGCTCGTTGTCACCCGCGGTTGCCAGGACCTCTACGACGCCGTCGCCGATCTCCAGCAGGGAGACGTCGAAGGTACCGCCACCAAGGTCGAAGACCAGGATGGTCTGCTCCTTGTCAGCCTTCTCCAGGCCGTATGCCAGTGCAGCTGCCGTCGGCTCGTTGACGATACGCAGGACGTTCAGACCTGCGATCTGGCCGGCTTCCTTCGTAGCCTGACGCTGTGCGTCCTCGAAGTAGGCAGGGACGGTAATGACGGCGTCGGTAACCTCCTCGCCGAGGTATGCCTCTGCGTCCCTCTTCAGCTTCTGCAGCGTACGTGCGGAAATCTCCTGCGGGGTGTACTTCTTGTCATCAATCTCGACCGTCCAGTCTTCGCCCATGTGACGCTTAACGGAGCGGATCGTGCGGTCAACGTTGGTGACCGCCTGGTTCTTCGCGGACTGGCCAACCAGCACCTCGCCGTTCTTCGCAAACGCGACGACAGACGGGGTGGTGCGCGAACCCTCAGCGTTCGCGATAACTACCGGCTCTCCGCCTTCAAGGACAGAGACAACCGAGTTTGTCGTACCAAGGTCAATACCTACTGCGCGTCCCATTTCTACATTTCCTCCTGTGTTTGTCGAAGTCATTTCTGAAGTTAATCCGAAGTTGAATCGCCTCGACTCAACTTGACGGGAACCACTGTAGCAGAAGTTCCGCCAACCTTGAGCCTGTCACGCTCAATCCTTACAACATGCAATCCAGAAAGTTATTCCCACTCGACTCAACTTTTCCTAATCTTGCAGTCCAGGGGGTGTAAATAAGTTATGTCGGAGAGGTCTGGCACAATGTCTTGGTATGAACAACGAAGTTGAACCACAGGAGGAAACACAGCCCACCGCGGCCGACGCCGCGCAGGAGCTTTCCTCAGAAAATGTTGACCGCAGCACGGTCATCGCCTCCGACGGGCGCACCGCGGCAGCTTGGGCGGCGAGATTCATCATCATCGTCGCCGCCACCGCCATCCTGCTGTACCTGCTGAAGTACGTCTGGATGGGACTGCTGCCGATCTTCCTAGCGCTCATCGTGTGCACGGTGCTGTGGCCGCCAGTGGACTGGCTGCGCAAGAAGAAAGCGCCGCCTGCGCTCGCTGCGGCCGGCGTGCTCGTGGGGGCGTTCGCCATCATCGGCGGCATTTTCGCCGCGATGGCCCCGACCGTTCGCACCCAGGGCACCCAGCTCGTCGACCAGGCGCAGCAGGGTATTGACCAGATCACGCACTGGCTGCGCGACAACGTCGATAACGAGCTCATCGATCCAACCAAGGTTCAAGAGGTCATCGACCAGGTCACGAACGTCCTGCGAGGCCAGGCCTCCAACATCGCGTCTGGTGTGTTCTCAGGCCTCGGGGCGATCGCGTCCGTCGGCACCACCTTGGCGCTGACCCTGATCCTCACCTTCTTCTTCCTGAAGGACGGCTCAAAGTTCCTGCCGTGGCTCAAGGGTTACGTCGGCGTGCGCGCCGGTTGGCACCTCACCGAGGTCTGCATGCGTTCCTGGAACACGCTGTCCGGCTTCATCCGCACGCAGGCGGTCGTCTCGGCTGTCGACGCCATCTTCATCGGCCTCGGCCTGCTCCTACTCGGCGTGCCACTGTGGCCGGTCCTGGCAGTGATCACGTTCTTCGCGGGCTTCGTCCCCATCATCGGTGCGGTCACGGCGGGCGCGTTGGCGGTGATCATCGCGCTGGTCTCCAACGGCCTGACCAACGCCATCCTGGTGCTCGTGCTCATCATCGTGGTGCAGCAGCTGGAGAGCAACATCCTCCAGCCGATCCTGCAGTCCCAGGCAATGGGCCTGCACGCAGCGATCGTGCTGCTCTCCGTGGCGCTCGGCGGCACGCTGTTCGGCATCGTCGGCGCGTTCCTCGCGGTGCCGGTCGCCGCGGTCCTCGCTGTCTGGTTCCGCTACTGGGCAGAGATGGTCTCGCTCCGAACTGGCGAAGTCACCCCCGACGAGGTCCAAATGGCCACCCAACAGAGCCAGACGTTGGACTCCAAGGAGGCCTTCAACGCCGTGCGCGAACACATGGCACAAATGGGCAGGCGCTCCAAGAACTAAACACGTAGCGCTATATTGTTAAGATAACTAGCCTCAAAAACCGAAAGGACATATTTCTATGAGTCTGCGCGTCGCTGTCGTAGGTGCCGGACCAGCCGGTATCTACGCATCCGATCTGCTCATCCGCAATCAGGAGCACGAGATCCACGTCGACCTGTTTGAGCAGATGCCTGCGCCGTTCGGCCTCATCCGCTACGGTGTCGCCCCGGACCACCCGCGCATCAAGGGCATCGTGAAGTCGCTGCACAACGTGATGGATAAGCCGAACCTGCGTTTCCTGGGCAACATCACCGTCGGCCGCGACATCACCATTGATGAGCTGCGCGAGTACTACGACGCCATCATCATCTCCGCCGGCGCTGTCCGCGACCGCGAGTTCCTCGTCCCTGGCGGCGACAAGTCCATCGGCGCCGGTGAGTTCGTCGGGTTTTACGACGGCAACCCGCGCTTCGAGCGCTCCTGGAACCTGGAGGCACGCGAGGTCGCAGTGGTGGGCGTCGGCAATGTGGCGCTGGATATCTCCCGTATCCTTGCAAAGACCGGCGACGAGCTGCTGGTCACCGAGATCCCGGACAACGTCTACGAGTCCCTGAAGAACAACAAGGCCGAGGTCATCCACATGTTCGGCCGTCGCGGCCCGGCACAGGCGAAGTTCACGCCGAAGGAGCTGCGCGAGCTCGACGAGTCGGACACCATCCAGGTGCTCGTCGACCCAGAGGACATTGATTACGACGGCCCCTCCGAGGAGCTGCGCCGCGCCGACAAGTCCATCGACCTGAACTGCCAGGTCCTGGAGCAGTACGCGATGCGCGAGCCGGATGATGCCCCGCACAAGATCCACATTCACTTCTTCGAGTCCCCAGTCGAGGTGCTCACTGAGGGCGACGACATTGTCGGCATCCGCACCGAGCGCACCGAGTTCGACGGCGAGGGCGGGCTGCGAGGCACCGGCAAGTTCACCGACTGGCCAGTCCAGCAGGTCTACCACGCAATCGGCTACCGCTCCGAGCCTGTCGAGGGCGTCCCGTTCGACCTTGAGCGCCACGTCATCCCGAACGACGGCGGCCACGTCCTCGGCGAGGACGGCTTCGAGGACTCCCTCTACGTCACCGGCTGGATCAAGCGCGGCCCGGTCGGCCTGATCGGCAACACGAAATCGGACGCGAAGGAAACGACCGACATGCTCATCGCCGACGCAGACGCCGGCAAGCTCAACACCCCGACCCACGAGGACCCGGACGCGATCCTCGGCCTGCTCGACGAGCGCAGCATCGACTACACCACCTGGGACGGCTGGTACCGCCTGGATGAAGCAGAGCGCAAGCTCGGCGAGGAGTGCGCCACCCACAGCCGCGAGCGCAAGAAGATCGTCGAGTGGGACGAAATGGTCTCCTACGCCCACCACAAGCAGTAAGCTGCTGGCTATGCGCCAGTTTTTGAATAAGATCGCCGCCGCCTGCGTGGGCGTCGCCACCGCCGCTTCCCTGCTCGCCCCCGCTGCCGACGCGCGGCCGGTGGTGAACCAGGGCGACCGCGTCCGCCTCGACATGGGGCTGGCCTACGGTATCTGCACCGTCGGCTACGTGGACCATGCGCGCAACCAGATCGCCATCGCGCGTCACTGCGTGAAGTTCCCGTTCCAGCAGGTGCTTGACGGCAGCGGCCGGCGCATCGGCACGGTGATCTCCTTCCCCGGCTGGCTCGTTTCCGCCGACGGCCCCAACGACTTCGCCTACGTCACCCTCTCCGGCGCTACCGCCGGCGCCAACCGGTTCTCTGGCAACGCGAAGGTCCACCCCAACGCGGTGCGCCCGGGCGAGCGCGTCTGCTCCTACGGCGCCACCACGCGCCGCGAGTTCTGCGGGCACGTCACTGGGGTGCGCGGCAACATGGTGGCAACCTCCATCGCCGGGCCTCGCCACGGTGACTCCGGCGGCCCCATCTGGATCCCGGGCCGCGGCTTCGTCGCCGTCACCTCCGGCGGGGTATGGAAAGACAAGAAGTACTGGATGACCGGCTCCTACCCGGAGCTGTACTTCGGACCCGAACTGCTATCTCCTGTTTCTATGGACCTTGACCAGCCCACGACGTCGTCAAACTCGATCCCGGGCTGGTACGCGCGGCAGCTGCGATAAGTTCGCCTAAAGTTCACTTTGGTGTTACCGGCCGTGCACGTGCGCACATTATGGTGATACGTTGGCCCACACCTTGGGCCCTTTTTGGCGAGAGTTTTTTCGACGACAGGAAGCGCTTCATCATATGAGCATGGACACCGCGACAACGACGTTCACGCACCACCCCGACGGAGCAGACGCAGGTAAGAAAGACCCACTGGGTTTCCTGCCGTTCGGTGGCCCCTTCAAGACCTTCGTGGACTGGATGTCCGTCGTCGTCGCGGTGTGGCTGCTGCTCAACGCGGTGAGCATGATCGGCGCCGGCTTCCAGATGGCCGCCGGTGACCGCGCCGAGGAACTCTTCTCGTTTGCACAGAACCCGTTCGTGGGCCTGGGCATCGGTATCCTCGCCACGGCGATCATGCAGTCCTCCTCCACCACCACATCGATTACCGTCGGCATGGTTGCGGGTGGCCTGCCCATCGAAATCGCCATCCCGATGCTCTTCGGCGCCAACCTGGGCACCACCGTCACCGCAACCCTCGTCGCGCTCGGTCTTTCGGGCAACAAGGAGCAGTTCCGCCGCGCCTTCGCGATGGCCACTGTGCACGACTTCTTCAACCTGATCGCCCTGGCCATCTTCATGCCGCTCGAGCTCGCCACCGGCTTCCTGCAAAAGACCTCGGGCGCGATCGCGCACTACACCAGCGGTGGTTCCGGCGGCATCCTCAACACGATCTTCAGCGGCATCGGCGACTTTGTCGACGCCATCACCGAACCACTCGTCTCCCTCGCCGAAACCGCCGTCAGCCCGCTGAGCCACGTGTGGGGCGGCATCATCCTCTCGATTGGCGGCATCGCCCTGATCATGGTGGTCATCGGGTTCATCGGCAACATGCTCGGCACGCTGCTGGTCGGCCGGGCGCAGGAGTTCCTGCACGCGGCACTCGGCAAGGGCACCCTCTCCGGTGTGCTTTCCGGCGCCGTCATCACCACGGCGGTACAGTCCTCCTCCACCACCACGTCGCTGACGGTGCCGCTGGCGGCGTCGGGCAAGTTCCACATGCGAGACCTGTTCCCGTTCGTGGTCGGCGCCAACATCGGTACCACGGTGACCGGGTTGATCGCGGCGTTTTCCGCGCCGCCCGAGGTTGCCGAGGTCGCCATGCAGACCGCCCTGGTACACACCCTCTTCAACACCTTCGCAGCGATCATCATCATGTCGGTGCCCTTCCTGCGCGCACTTCCTCCGAAGGGTGCCGAGTGGCTCGCCGGCCTCGCCGATAAGAACAAGGTGTACATCTTTATCTGGGTCGGCAGCGTGTTCTTCGCGCTGCCACTGCTGGCGATCTTCATCACCAACTTGGTGTCCTAGGGGCTGACAAAACCCAAACTGTAGTAACAGGAATGTAGTAATCCGGATTTTTGGCGCCCATTTCGGGGATTACTACATTCCTGTTACTACACTTTGCAGTTCTAGGACAGTCCGCACCAGCCAAGTATGCTTAGGAGCTATGACCATGCCTCAGCCGAATCCGAATTTCCAGTTCAACTACCGCATCAGTGACACCGACCGCAATGACGCGGTGACGGCATTGTCGGTGGCGTTCGGTGAGGGGCGCCTGACCATGGACGAGTTCGATAGGCGGTGTGCGGCTGTCGCGAAAGCGGAGTACTCGCCGGACTTGATGGCGTTGTTCCAGGATTTGCCGCAGAAGCCGGGCCAGTGTCAGGTGCCGGCGCAGCAGGTCCAGAACTCCCCGGTGTACACGGGTGAGGACATTGAGCTGGCCCGCAGGAGGGGTCGCAATGTGCGCGGTGGTCTGATGGGCTTGTCGACGATCGCCAGCCTCGCTTTCATCGTCGTCTTTTCCGAGATGGGCGAAAACTTCCTGGCCGTACTGTCGCTGCTGATCATCCCGACCGTGTTCATCTTGTTGTACGTGATGAAGGTGGGCCCGGATAGCTGGTACGCGCCCTCGGTGCGGCAGATTCAGCGGGCGCAGCGCCAGGCGGTCAAGATGCAGCAGTTGGAGTTGCAGTCGCATCAGGCGGCGGAGATCGCGATGCGGAAGCAGCAGCAGCGCCAGCAGATGGACCAGCTGAAGAACGATGCGTTGAATATCGCGCAGCAGACGATGCAGCGGTTCAACAAACGTGGTTAGGTTCGGGCGCTAGTATTGGCACATGGCCAACAAGAAGCAATCAGAAGCATCAGAAGACAAGAGCCCGCAGCACACACCGCTTAAGCGGCACCGGCACTTTGACCAGGCCGAGAAGCTGAAGAACGTGTTTTATGACATTCGCGGCCCGGTGAGCGCGACCGCGGAGGAGATGGAGCGCGACGGCCACACCATCCTGAAGCTGAACACGGGCAACCCGGCCGTGTTCGGGTTTGAGGCGCCGGATGTGATCATGCGCGACATGATTGCCAATTTGCCGACGTCCCAGGGCTACACCACGTCGAAAGGCATTATTTCGGCGCGTCGCGCGATTGTGACGCGCTACGAGATGATTCCGGACTTCCCGGCGTTCGACATCGATGATGTCTACCTGGGCAACGGTGTGTCCGAGCTGATCAGCATGGTCACGCAGGCCGCCCTGAATGAGGGGGACGAGATCCTCATTCCGACGCCGGACTATCCGCTGTGGACGGCGGCGTCGACACTTGCGGGCGGCAAGGTGGTGCACTACAAGTGCGACGAGGAGGACGACTGGAACCCCTCGCTGGAGGACATCCGCTCCAAGGTGACCAGCAGGACCAAGGCCATCGTGGTGATCAACCCGAACAACCCGACGGGTGCGGTGTACTCGCGGGAGACACTCGAGGGCATCGCGAACATCGCACGCGAGCACGAGCTGATGATCTTCGCCGACGAGATCTACGACCGCATCCTTTACGACGGTGCCCAGCACATCTCCATGGCGGAGGTTGCCCCGGACGTGATCACCCTGACGTTCAACGGCTTGTCGAAGGCGTACCGGGTGTGCGGGTACCGCGCCGGCTGGATGGTGCTCACGGGGCCACGCCGCCGGGCGAAGGGCCTCATCGAGGGCTTGGATCTGCTCTCCGGCACGCGCCTGTGCGCGAACGTGCCTGGCCAGCACGCGATCCAGGTGGCCCTGGGTGGGCGCCAGTCGATTTACGAGCTCACCGCGGACGGCGGACGACTGCACAAGCAGCGCAACGTCGCCGTGCGCAAGCTGCGCGAGATCCCGGGCATTTCCGTCGTGGAGCCGAAGGGCGCCCTGTACGCCTTCCCGAAGATCGACACGGAGATGTACCACATCCACGACGACGAGCGCTTCATGCTGGATCTGCTCAAGAGCGAGAAGATCCTCATGGTGCAGGGCACCGGCTTCAACTACCCCACCCCGGACCACTTCCGCGTGGTCACGCTGCCGTGGGCGTCACAGCTGGAAAACGCCATCGAGCGCCTCGGCAACTTCCTGGCTGACTACCACCAGCACTAGCGGATGACTCGCCAGCCCGCCTGCTGCCAGGTGGGCACGTCGAGGGCGTTGCGGGCGTCGATAATTACTCGCTTATCGACGCCCACCAGCGGCTGCAGGAACGCATCCCACTCGGTCGCCAGGATGCACAGGTCCGCGCCAGCGGTGGCCTGCGCGAGCGTGCCGGGAAAGTCAAGGTCGGGGTAGGCGGCGCGGGCGTTGTCGAGGGCCTTCGGGTCGTGGACGCGCACGCGAGCACCGGCCTCGAAGAGGCGCTGCGCGACGTCGAGCGCCGGCGAATCCCGGATGTCATCCGAGTTCGGTTTGAACGCCGCCCCCAACACCGCGATGGTGCGCCCCTCCAGCGTATCTAGCTCCCGTCGCACCAGGTCAACGATGCGGGCGCGGCGCCCCTGGTTGATGGCGTCGACCTCCCGGAGGAAGCGCACCGAATCCCCGGCGCCGAGCTCCTCGGCGCGTGCGATGAACGCCCGGACGTCCTTCGGTAGGCAGCCGCCGCCGAAGCCGAGCCCTGCGTTCAGGAACTGGCGCCCGATGCGCGCGTCCAACCCGATGGCGTCCGCAAGCTGGGTGACGTCCGCGCCTGCGGCGTCGCACACCTCCGCGACCGCGTTGATGAAGGAAATCTTCGTGGCCAAAAACGCATTCGCCGCCACTTTCACCAGCTCAGCGGTGGGAAGATCCGTCACCACAATTGGTGAGCCATGCTCAATAGGAGTGGCGTACACCTCCCGCAGCACCTGCTCCGCGCGCCCACCCGGACGCTGCCCCACCACGATCCGGTCCGGCGCCAACGTATCGCTCACCGCGTGGCCCTCGCGCAGAAACTCCGGGTTCCACGCCACCTCCACCGCATCCGGGAGGCGCTCCTGCAGGCGGCGCGCAGTGCCCACCGGCACCGTCGACTTGCCCACCACCAGGTGCTCCCCCTCAAGGATTGCGGAGAGGTGGGAGGTGGCGTCGTCAAGAAATGAAGTGTCCGCGGCGAGCCCACCGGAAACCTGCGGCGTGCCGACGGCCAAAAAATGCACCCTCGCGAACCCCGCTACCTCGCGCAGATCGGTGGTGAAGCGCAGCCGACCCGACGCCGTGTGGCGCTGCAGCAATGTGTCGAGGCCGGGCTCGAAAAACGGCGCCCTCCCCGACTGCAACGCCGCAACCTTCGCCGCGTCCGTATCCACCGCCAGGACCTCGTGGCCAAGCTCAGCCATGCACGCGGCGTGCGTCGCCCCCAAATACCCCGCGCCGACCACCGACAACCGCATGCGTACGGCCCCCTAACGGAAGTTCAAGTACGCCTTCGACGGCGTCGGACCCCGCTGCCCCTGATACTTCGAGCCCAACGCGCCACTGCCGTACGGCACCTCCGCCGGCGACGTCATCGCGAACAACGCCAACTGGCCGACCTTCATCTCCGGCCACAACACAATCGGCAAATTCGCCACATTCGACAGCTCAAGCGTGATGTAGCCCGAAAACCCCGGATCGATGAACCCGGCCGTCGAGTGCGTCAACAGGCCAAGCCTGCCCAGAGAACTCTTGCCCTCTAGACGCCCAGCCAAATCGGCTGGCAACGTGAACTTCTCCAACGTCGACGCCAACACAAACTCGCCCGGGTGCAGTACAAACCCCTCACCCTCGGGGACCTCAACCAACGTGGTTAGATTCGGCATCTCCTCACGCGGATCAATATGGGTATAGCGCGAGTTATTAAACACGCGGAAGAACCGATCCAAACGCACATCCACCGACGACGGCTGCACCAACGCAGCGTCATACGGTGCAATACCGAGGCGTCCCGAATCAACGGCGTCACGAATGTCATGGTCTGAAAGAAGCACGGCGCCTAGTCTAGCCTGCTTTGGGGTGGGGCTAAAGTAAACGCATGCACCGAATCCTCTCGACCATTCTCCTGACCGCCGCTCTCGCGGTCAGTGGCGCCCCAATCGCCACAGCGAACACCAGCGACATATTTAACGACGCCTCTTGCGTCCCCGCCGCCGACAAAACAACACCCGTGCTCTATGTACACGGCACCTCCGCAAACACCGAAAAGTGGGCCCAAAACGCCGTCGCCCTCAAAGCCGCAGGCTACTGCGTATGGGGCTTCAACTACGGCCGTGGCAGCGGACTGCCCTCTCTCTTCCCCGGTTCCTACGGCAACGCCGACATCAACAGCTCCGCGCGCGAACTCGCGCGCAACGTCGAACGTGTCAAGGAAGCAACCGGTGCCGACCAGGTCGACCTCGTCGCACACTCCCAAGGCGGCCTGCTGGTGAAGAAGTACATCGCCGAGCTCGGCGGTGGCGACAACGTCCGGCGCGCAGTCACCGTTGGCGCCACCTTCCACGGCACCGACCTCAACGGCGCCGGCCGATTCCTCTCCCCCATCGCCCGCGCACTCCCACGCCTCGCGGCGTTCCTCGTCGGACCAGGCGCACTCCAACAGCTCAACGACTCCCCCGAGATCCAGGCCCTCAACGCACTCCCCGACACCCAAGCCGGAATCGTGTACACCTCGCTCTATTCACCATCCGACGTCACCGCCACCCCAAACAGCACCTCAATCCTGCAAGCTGTCGACGGAGCGGACGTCGTCAACATCAACATCGAAGCATCCTGCCCGAACTCCGGCCGAGTCCTGCACCCCAACATGCAGTCCGACCTCACCGTCGCGGCCCTCACCCGGTGGGGCCTCGAGCGCACCGCCGACGACCGCACCCCCAACCAGCGCGCCTGCTCACTCAGCGCACTCCCCGACGGGTCCGACGCAGCCCGCTAGCGTTTGGCGAATTAGCAGCGCGGTGCTAAAATTACCCACTGCTGCATTACATGCGCTGCCGGCGTAGTTTAGTGGTAGAACATCAGCTTCCCAAGCTGAGAGTGCGGGTTCGATTCCCGTCGCCGGCTCCACTATGACGTCGAAAATGATAAGTAGGCGTTTGCGTTAGCGCGTACGCCCCAAGGGGGTCAAGAAAATCGCTTGCGTTAGCGAGTGTATAGCGCATTAGCTCTGACCTGCGGAAGCGCTTTCCTCTCTTTCGGCTGAGCGAGCGTTTGCGTTAGCAGGCGTTGATCTGGTCAAGGCGGACGCTATGGTCGGCGACCTCGGTAACGAGTTCAGCGTCGTGGGTGATGACAATGACGACGGCACCAGTGTCAGCGAGTTTACGCATTACTCGGGAAATCGCGACAAGGTGCTTGTAGCCAACACCGGACGTGGGTTCGTCGAAGATGTAAACTTTCTTGTTCGCAGCAAGCGCTGTAGCAATAACCAGGCGTTGGCGCTGCCCGCCAGAGAGTGCTTGGGGATGGTCAGCCTCGTGGTCGGCAAGGTCGAGTTCTTCAAGGATCGCGTGGGCATCGATGTGTTGCTTTTCGGCTTTGGTCGTGCCGAGCGTGACTTCGTCGATGACGGTATCTGAGAACAACTGTCGGGTAGGGTCTTGCATCACAAGGTAGGCGTCACGGCTGGGGAATTTTTGTCCATTGAGTATGATGGATGCGTGTTTGGCTTTTTCTAGTCCGCAAACAATGCGTGCCAGGGTTGATTTCCCTGAACCGCACGGGCCGAGGAGCGCTGTGATTTTCCCTGCCGGAAAGAGCGCATGGTCGACGTTGAGAACCGTTTTCCCCTGCCGGTAGGCGAAGGTGAGGTTGTCGATCGTGAGCCCCTCCCCTGCCGGTTCCGGAAGTTGTGGCATAGACACAGTCACTAGGGATCGCAGTCCAAGCTGTTTGCGCTCCTCATCCGAGGTAGCGTAGAACTCTTCGCCGGTTGCGGTGAGGGCGATCTTGCCTTTGTCGAAGCAGTAGACACGGTCAGCGATCCCGGAAAGAAAACTTAGCCGGTGTTCAGCAATGATGATCGTGTGTCCATCAGCTTTGAGCCTGGCGATGAGTGTGGCGAGTTGGCCGATAAGATCAGCTGATAGGTTCGCGGTCGGCTCGTCAAAGACGATCAGCGACGTGTTGTTGCACATGGCGACGGCGCAGGCCACGCGTTGCATCTGCCCGCCCGACAGCTGTGTGACGCGGGATTCCAACAGGTCGGCGATACCTAACTCGGCTGCAACCTCGTCAATGCGGGCACAGATCTCCTGCGGGGCGCGGCCGAGATTTTCTGGGCCGAAGGCGAGTTCTTGGCGCACGTGAGTGGTGTAGAACTGGGTGCGTGGGTTTTGAAACACTGTCGAACAGTGGTGGGCAAGCTCTGATAGATCTACTCGTGCCACGTCAATGTCGTCGACTGTGACGCTTCCGGTAAGGTCGCCGTCGTGAAAGTGCGGGATGAGCCCGTTAAACAGCCGTAGCGCGGTGGTTTTCCCCGATCCCGATGCGCCACACAGCAAGGTGACGGTTCCAGGTGTGATGGTGATGGTTGCGTCAGTGATTGAGGGGTGGTCTGCTCCTCGATAGGTGAAGGTGACGCCGGTGGCTTGGGTTATTGTCATAGGACGATTCTCCATATCGCGAAGCCGATAACGACGAGCAGAATGACTGCGTCGATCACACGGAATTTCACGACCGTGACTGAGGTGGGCTTTGCGGTTCCGCCCAGTCCTCGCACGAGGGCAGCAGATGCCAGTTCGTCCCCGCTGCGTACCACGGTCGATAGCAGCGGGATTGTGAAGTACTGGGCCGCGCGCAGGGAAAACGCAGACATGCCGCGTAGTTTCATCGCATCTGAGATCGCTTTAACCTCGTGGCCGATCACGGGCAGCACCCGTAAGGCAACCGAGATTGGGATCGTGAAACAGGTCGGGATCCGTGAGCTGACGAGTGCTTTTTGCAAGGTGGCGGGTCGGATTACACCGATCGCGTATGCGCCCATGCCTGCGCTGACACTGAATCGCCACATCCACTGCAAAAACAGCATGAGGAACGCGCTGACCGTTGACTTCCACACCAGTGGTATCACGAAGACGAGCCCGCCGAGGACCGCAAACGTGGCCAGGTAGACGGCCACCCAGCTCGGGCGCACGAGCGTGTTGGGGTTGATCGCAGCGCTCGCCAGCATCACGGCGGCGAATCCGCCCAGAGCACACACGAACCACGGCGAGTAGGCACTGTAGATCGTGGTGGAGACGATGACGAGCGCTACGATAATCGTGCGCGGGTCGGGAAGTTTAGACAAGACCGGCCCGTTCAAAGTGCTTACGCGCCACCCTGGTTCCCAACAGACCAGCAAGCCAGCCCACGATGAGCATCACAACGAAGAAGCCCAACAGAATCGGAATCGTGACAACCTGCGCCATCTTCGCGGCATACTCGGCGCCCATTTGTTCGGCGATCTGCGACATATATGCGTCTTGGTCCATAAATAGCGGCATCCACGGGGAAACATAGATCGGCAGAATAAACAGTGCGTATGCCAGCGGAACGCGAACCTTCACGCTCTTCGGCCCCTTGGTAATGACTAGGTCGGCGAGCAGGCCGAATACAGCGGCCACCGCGATTCCCCCTACCCAGTGGCCGGTCACGAAGAAGAGGATTTCGATGATAATCAGCATGATTGTCAATGCCCCCATCTTCGGAGTGCGTGCTGTGAACAGCGCAAAGACGATGCCGTTAACGAGAATAGAAAGCAAGAAGCCGGCATACATGGCGGCGGGGATGAACCCGAGCATTCCGAATGCAAACACGATGACGAACATCAAGGCGGTGAAGACGCCAATGTTGATGAAGTCGCGCGTGTTGAGGCGCGAGGATGTAGGCGTAGACATAGTTTTTCCTTTCATGTGCTTATACGTGCTGTGTTTAGACGAGTTGCCATCCAGCTGCGTTGATGCGTTCTTGCCAGAAATCGCGGTATTGACCCGGCTGGTTGACCAGCTCGTCGTGGCACCCGCGCTGGGCGATACGCCCATCGTGGGAGAGCACAATGATTTGGTCAGCTTGGCGAATGGTTTCAAGTTTGTGGGCGATGACAATTAGTGTGGAGTGCTTACGCAGCTCGTTCATCGCCGCAACAATGTTGGCTTCATTTTCCGCGTCCAACGCGCTGGTGGCCTCATCGAACAGCACGATCGGGGCTTTCTTCACCAAGGCGCGAGCGATGGACACTCGTTGGCGTTCCCCACCTGACAGTGCACGCCCGCCAGCACCCGCCAATGAATTCCAGCCGTCTGGGAGGCGGTTGACAATTTCCGTCACGCCCGACAGCTCAGCGGCCCACCTGATTTCTTCATCAGTAGCTTCGGGATTGCCAAGGCGAATGTTGGCTTCGAGAGTGTCGTTGAATAAGTAGACGTCTTGGAAGACCAGAGATATCTGGCGCATCAAATCTTCGGTGGTCTGCTCGCGCACGTCCACTCCGCCAACGCGCACGCTGCCGGACTGCACATCCCAGAAACGTGCAACCATCCGGGCGATCGTCGTCTTCCCGCACCCAGATGGACCAACCAGGGCACACATGCCGCCTTGCGGGACATGGAAGGACATATCGTGCAGCACCGGGGTGTCCGGATCGTAGCTGAAGGTGACGTCCTCGAAACGAACATCACCAGGTGCCCTCGCTGGTGTAGAGGCATCGGGTTCGGACAGTTCGGGGGCATCCATGACCTTGTCGACGTGGTTCATCTGCTGGCGGCGTTCTTCCAGCCCGGTCATGCAGCCACCGATGTCTTGGAGCATGGTGGTGAACCGCAGGCACATGCCGATTGTGACCACGGCGTTCAGCGCATTCATTTGCCCGCCGAGGGCGAGTTGGGCGGTCAGCCAGATCATTATCACGACAAGGGCTTGGACGAACATTCCATTAATCAGGTTCGCTAATGTTTCGATCCACAATGCTTTGCGGCTTTTGCGGTCAGCCTGTTTGAATGCCCGATCAAGGGCCGGGTAGTCGTCGGCGACATGGCAGGAGCGCAGCGCGCCTTGGCAGGTGGCGAATTCGACCATGCGAGCCGCCAATTCTGACTCAGCTGGTTCGGAAACCTGCTTACCTTTATCAAGAAGCACGCGGGAGATATGGAGGAATGCGAGCATGATCGGGAACGCGATCGTCAAGGTCAGTCCCAGCCGCCAATCCCAGAACCAGGTTCCCACAGTGATCACCAGCACGGCTGAGAGTTTTTGGACGAGGGAGAAAATGAAGTGCGCCGCCGACTCGCCCAAGTTCATCATTTCCTGGGTGACCATGCGCGACAGTCGGCCAGAGCTACCCGAATCGAACACTCCCAACGGTAGGCGGGCTACTTTGTTACCTATTGCGTGGTGGACGTCGTGAATGAACCCGAGCGCGCCAATATAGCCGGTGCGCATGCCATAAAACTCGGTGCCTACACCCGCTACCGAGATCACCGCCAAGGCGATGAGCCAGCCCCAAAACGATAACCCCCACACCGGCATTCCGGTCGCTAGGGCACTTGCTGCGGGAAGCAGAATCAGCAGGGCAAAGCCGTGACACAGTCCTGAGACCGCACCCCACGCTTGACCGACCGAGAGGTCACGCCACGAGGCGGGTTCCATCAAACGCTTAAAGCGTGGCAGCAATAGTTGATTCATCGTGTCATCTCCTCACATGCACCTTGGGCAAGAAGTGCCTGATAGTGCGCATTACCCAACAGCTCGTCGTGTTTACCGACCACAGCAATGCGCCCGCGTTCCATGACGACAATCTGATCCGCGCCCCTGATCGACGCCAACCGGTGGGCGATCACAATCACGGTTCTGCCTTTGGCAAGAGTCGAGAGAGCTTGTTGAATTTTCGATTCCGATTCCGGGTCCGCCATCGCCGTCGCCTCGTCCAGCACCAACACTGGGGCATCAACCATGAGCGCCCGGGCGATCGCGATACGGGCTGCCTGCCCGCCCGAAACGTGGGTGTCCTCCCCCAACACGGTGTCGTAACCATCTGGCAGGCTCATGATGAACTCGTCGATCTGCGCGGCTCTCGCCGCCTGTCGCACCTGATCCAAGGTTGCGTCTGGCGCGCCCAGGGCAATGTTGTTGTGGATGGTGTCGCGAATAAGCTGTGCATCTTGCAAGACGAACGCGACCGTCGAATACAACAAATCCTGGGAAATGCTCTTTAGATCAACCCCGCCGATAGTGATCGTGCCAGCGTCCGGGTCATCGAAGCGGGCAATTAAACTCGCCAACGTCGACTTCCCCGCACCCGACGGGCCAACCAGCGCGGTCACCGTGCCTGCCGGAATGCTCAGGCTCACCTCGTCTAATGCCTGGGTGTCGTCATAGGCATACGACACACCCCGAATCTCGATATCATGACCGTGTGGTGTCTGTGGCGCATCGGGCTGACTCAACGCTGGTAGCTCCATGACGTTCACCAGCCTCACTGCCGCAGACCCTGCGAGCTGGTACGACCAGGCGATGGTTGCGACTGCCATCAACGCTCCCGGCAGCACCAAGGCGATCAACGTCGTCGTTATCACCTCGTAGATGCTCACCCAACCGGCGTTCATCATCAACGCGCCACCGCCAAGGTTCACGATCAACAACACCGGGATCGACACCCACGAAAATGAGGCGACCGACATCGACACCAGCGGCATACACCACGCCCGGTAGAACTTAGAAAACTCGTTAGCCGCATCTAAATAGGCTTTATGTGCTTGGCCGACCTTGCCGAATGCTTTCACCACTGAGATACCGGCAACGAACTCGGCCATCGTTGCCGAAACCTGAGCGAGCTTGGTGTCCATTTGTGCGGTCTTCTCATTCATCCCACGCATCGACATGCCATACATGCCCACATAAATCGGAATCGTCGCAATCGACAGCAGAGCGAGCCGCCAATCCACCACAAACGCATACACCAACAAGGCGAGCGGGGATACGATCGCGTTCAGTTTCTCAATCGGCCCGTGCGCGATCACTGTATGCACCGTGGCCGTATCATCCTGAATGGTCTTGCGGATCTTCCCCTCACCCTCGCGGGTAAACCACGACAGCGGAGCAGTCGACATTCGGGCGGCAATTTGCCGACGCATCTGATTACGCAACGACAGGTCAATAAAATGCGTCACGCCCAATGCAACAAAATATAAGGTCAACCGGGCCATGTATGCGCTGACGAGGAGCATGACGATCCAGTTCACCCGCGCCGGGTCCACCTGGTCTTGCATAAGTTCTCTGCCAAGCTCCACCAGAGCCACATACGGGGCAATAGCCAACACGCCTGAGAGAAAAGCCAAAACCTGCGCGATAAACAGTTTGCCTTTCACCGGCTGCGATAGCTGACGGATCGCGTTCTGGCCAGCGACAGATTTTTCCTTCGCGGACCCATACTCACCGTCAACAACCTGATCCGTTACACTATCGTTCACGTAAACACCATCCTTATTAGGTAAGTCTAACCTTACTCGCTTTCTGGGAGGTGTACCTAACCGTGCACATCAACCGATACGAGCATCACCCTTTCAAGGCCATGCTTACCTGTTCACCGGTGCGGAATACCAACCGGATCGTATCCTCGTCTACAATGACATGGTCAATGAGTGCGCTCCACTCTACATCTGTAAGAACGAAGGCTCTTGGGCTGGAAGTTTGCTGCGCCCGCGAAATGGGTTCGCACCGATCAAGCACTTCAGGACTGTCCAACACGAACCTGAAGCAAGTCCATCTACTGCTCAAGAGTACGAAACACTCACAGAGTTAATTCTCGAAACGCTCAATCAAGCCGGTATTGAAACACTCCGTGCCCTCCAACCACTAGCTGAAAGCGATGACACCCCCTAACCAGATACCCGCTAACGCAAGCCCACCCGCAGATCCCCTTGGCTTCAAACGGACGCCACCCCCAGTGGGCGTTACAGCGATGACTGCCGGATCGCCGAACCTCCAGCGAAGTAGCGAGCAGTCTCAAAAACAGCTAAATCCCAGCTCAACAGGGGTTTAGTGGCTCATGCGGCTTTTATCATTTTCGACGTCTAAGCCTCCACTAACACCCCTTTTGCAGGGGTGTTTACGTTTGCCGTTTTTGAGGTGGGCGGAGACGCGAGTGGCAAAAGACGCAACCCGGAAAAATTTGGTCGCCATAACCGCAGGCCGTAAAAGGGCTAGACGTCAAGAGGTGCGTCTTTTGTCACTGGAGCGAAAGGGAAGAAGCCAAGAACAGAGACCCTACCCGCAGCGGACGATGGGCTGCGGGTCGTAGACCGTGGTGGTGGTTTCGCGGCTGAGTTCGTTGCCGGCGAGGTCGGTGATCACGCGGGTGTCGGAGGTGGTGAAGCCGGGGGCGCCGCCGGATGGGGCGCAGTCGGGGCCGGTGACGGTGCGGGGTTGCGGCTGGGTATAGGCCCAGCGCCCGCCGTTGATGGACTGCACGTTGACGGTCTTGACACCGAGGAGGCTGACGGTGATGTTGCCGCCACCGTAGTTGGTGACGATTTTGACGGGGTGGTTGCTGTCGTTGCGGAAGGCGAGGTCGATGGCGCCTTCGTAGACGGTAGCTTCGCGCCCGGCAGGGTAGCGGGAAATGTAGTAGGAGTGCGGGGTGGAGGCGACGTCGGTCATGCCGGCGAAGTAGGCGGCGTTGTAGAGGGTGGTGGCGAACTGGGAGATGCCGCCGCCGACGGCGGTGCCGCCGCGGCCATTGATGATGATGCCGGATTCGACGTAACCCTGGGCGGTGCCGCGGGGGCCGGTGTAGCCGTTGAGGGAGAACGTTTCGCCAGGGTTGACGATGGCGCCGTTGACGGTGTTGGCAACGATGCGGATGTTCTCGCCGGAGGCGCCGGAAAAGCCGCCGGTGGTGAAGGTGCCGACGGTGTCGTTGAAGGTTGCTTGTTCGGCGTCGGCGGTGGTGAAGGTGGCGGGGACGTCTTTGTAGGTGGCGTCCCAGGTGCGGTCGGCGTCGTGGAGGAGGCGGTCGTCGAAACCTTTGAAGGTGGCGTCCCAGTCAACGTTGATGCCGTCGACGGAGGGCTCGATGCCGCCGCTGGTCAAGACGCGTGCGTTTTTGGCCTCTACCTCGGACTCTTGCAGCTGCTCGCCGAGGATCGCGCCGGCTGCTTTGTAGTCGACGACGGGTTTCAGCCCCTCATCGAAGTGGAGGATTTCGCCGATGCGTTCCTTGGGGATCACTGCTGTGACGTCTTCGCGGCCGTTGACGGTGAGTGGCCCGGAGAGGGCGCGGTGGACCGGGCCGTCCATCGCTTCCTTGAGAGCAGGAGCGCCGATGCGCGGCGCTATTGGTTGCGGCTCAACGGTGACGCCGTCTGGGTTGAGCCAGTGGGCGGTCAGCTGGGTGCGCAGCGCGTCGGCGGGCACGTCCTGGCCGTCCTCGGGGGTGCGTTCGCGGGCGGTGCCGCCTTCGAGGGTGATGGCGGCGTTGACGGGGTCGCGGTGCAGTTCTTTTTGCAGGCGGGTGATTTCTGGGGCGAGTTTCGAGTCGTCGACGCTGGGGACGACGGCCACTTCGTGCTCGCGGATCAGGCCGCTGAGGCGCTCAATCGGGCTTGCGGACTGCAGCCCGGCCGCCTCCACGGTCGCCAAGTAGTCGATGCCGAGCCCGGCGCGCTGCGGCACCACTTCGGCGCGCTCGGGCCCGGAGGTGACGGTGATGGGGCGTGAGGGGGCGTCGCCAAGCTGGGCTTTGAGCTCGGCTTCTGCTTCCTGCGGGGTGAGTCCGCCGATGGCGACGCCGCCGACGGTGGTGCCGCGCGGCACGTGGCCGCGGTTGAGCGCCAGGTCGGCGAGGTAGATGGCCAGCAGCACCGCGAGCACGCCCACGGAGAAGCCGATGAAGATCTTTGTTGCCCTATTCACCCGCCCCAGGGTAATAGAGTTTGGGCTATAACCCAACGTCAATGAGTTGTTGTTGCACGCGGGTCGCGGCTTCGTCGATGCGGGATTCGGGGATTTCTCCCTTTTCGACGCCCGCTACGACACCATCGATGATCCGCGCGATGTCGTGGCCGGAGGACCAGAGGGCTTGGTCGGCACCTGCGCTGATGGCGAGGCGGACTGCGTCGGGTGTGGGGGCGTATTCGAGGATGCCGCGCATGCCGGAAAGGTCGTCGGTAACGGCGACGCCTTCGAAGGGGACACCGCCGGGGTAGTCGCCTTCGCGCAGGATGCGGTAGGCCTCCGGGTTGAGGCTGCTGGGCACGCCCTCGGCGCCGAGGCCGGGCACGATCATGTGGCCGACCATGACGCTGGCGCGCGGGAAGCGCTGCAGGAGCTCGCCGTAGGGGACCAGGTCGAAGGCGTGCAGGTCCCCGATTGGGGGCGTAGTGGCGAGCTTCTTGTGGGTGTCGCCTGAGGCGCGGCCGTGCCCCGGGAAGTGTTTGAAGGTGGGGGTGACGCCGGAGTCGAGAAGGCCTTGGGAGAAGAGCCCGGCGATGCGGGCGACCTCGGCGGGGTCGCGGTGGAAGGCGCGGTCCCCGATGATGGCCAGGTCGGCGGCATCGATGTCGACGACCGGGGCGTAGTCCACATTGATGCCGTGGGCGCGAAGCGAGCGGCCGATGTCGTAGCCGGTGCCCTGGATCACCGCGGGCGTCCCGGTGGCGAGGCGGCCCGGCGCGGGGAAGTCCCCCAGGATGTCGGTGTGGCGTTGGACGCGACCGCCCTCGAAATCGATGGCGACGGTGAACCCGCGCGGGTACTGCTCGCGCAGCGCATTGATGTCGCGGCCGGGGTCATCGAGAAGCTTGGGGTCGGCCCAGCTGGGGATGATGAGCCCGCCGACGCCCTGGTCGAGGGCCGCGCGGGCCTGGTCGTAGTTCTTCACACCAACGACCATGAGGGATGCGACGCGCGCCCGCAGGTCCTCCGGGACGCGCTGCTGAGCAGGCGTTTTGGGGACAATCTCGGTAATTGGCACCGTGTCGGTGGGCAGGAGTGGGATGTGGTTGTGGAGCGGAGCGGGCGTCGTCACGGGTTGTGGGGCTGGCTCGGGCGCGCACCCGGCAAGCACGACGACGAGCCCCGCCGTCGCCGCGGCGGACCCCCATACACGTCTGGTACGCTTTTGCACATGTCAAACCGTACTACCTTGCCTTCCGTTGTGGCTAGCGCCGTCGTCGGTGTTGTGCTCGGCGTGGTGGGCGTGATTGGGGTAGCGGCGTTCTCCGGGCAGAATTCCGTGCCGGTGTCCAACGCCGTCCCGGCAGACGAGGCCGTGCTTGGCGGCCCGGAATATGGCGCGCGCTAAACTCCGCAGCCTCACTCCCCACCTGGTCGCGTGGGCAATCATCGTGCTGATTGTGTGGGCGCAGGCGCCGGGGCAGATCGCCGCCGATACCAAGTTCGACCTCACCACCAACCCTGCCGGGTTCCTCGCGCAGGCGATGCACGCCTACACGGACCGCTTCACGCTCGGGCAGCTGCAGAACCAGGCGTACGGCTACCTCTTCCCCCAGGGCGCGTTTTTCCTGCTGCCGCTGCCCGCGTGGGTGCTGCAGCGCTGCTGGTGGACGCTCCTGGTCGGCCTGGCGTTCTCCGGGACGTACGCGCTAGCCAGGCGGATGGGCATGCGCGGGGTGGCGGGCCCGGCGGTGGCCGGGGCGCTCTACGCGTTCAGCCCGCGCATCCTCACCACGCTGACCGCCATTTCTTCGGAGGCGTGGCCTGTGGCATTGGTGCCGTGGACGCTGCTGCCGCTGCTGGGGGCCCAGCGCCGGGGGCCTCGCCTTGCCGCCGCGCTGCTGCCGGTGGCGTGCATGGGCGCGGTCAACGCGACGGCCACCATCGCCGCCTGCCTGCCCGCCCTGCTCGTGCTGTGCGCGCAGCGCCAGTGGCGCGCCGCCGCGCTGTGGCCGGTGGGCGCGGTGCTGGTCAACGCGTGGTGGCTCGGCCCGCTCGTGGTCCTCGGCCGCTATTCCCCACCGTTCACCGACTTTATTGAGTCCGCCTCAGTGACCACTGCCTGGCTCAACCCGATCGAGGTCCTGCGCGGCACCACCAGCTGGACCCCGTTCGTCGACGCCGAGCGCGCCGCCGGGCACCTCCTGGTCACCGAACCCGTATTCGTGCTGCTCACGGCGGGTGTGGCGGCACTCGGCATCGCGGGGCTGGCCCGGCGCGACATACCCGCCCGCGGCCCGCTCGTCGCGGTCTTCGCGGTGGGCGTCGGCATGCTGTGTTTCGCGCATGCCCACCCTTCACTTTTCGACGCCCCCCTCGCCGCCTTCCGCAACCTGCACAAGTTCGACCCGTTGGTCCGCCTCCCCCTGGTGTTGGGAGCCGGGTGGGTAGTGTCCCGGGCGCGCACCCCGCAGCTGGTCGGCGCCGTCACGCTGGTGGCGGTCGCGGTATCCCCGGCGTGGTCGCTGCGCCTCCTTCCGCAAGGCACCTGGCAGGAACCGTCCAAAGATTGGGTCGCGGCGGCCCGCTGGCTCGACGAACACGCCACCGGCACCCGCACGCTCGTCGTCCCCGCCGCCCCCTTCGCCCGCCAGACCTGGGGCTGGACGCGCGACGAACCCATCCAGGCGCTCAGTCAGGCGCGCTTCGCCGTGCGCGACGCCATCCCCCTCGTCGACCCGGAGGCAATCCGCGGGATGGACGGCCAGGTGCGCGCCGTGGACTCGGAGGCGCTGCGCGCCATCGGGGTGGGCGTCGTCGTGGTCCGGCACGATTTGGAGGAGGCGGTGGCGTCGACAAGCGTGCCTAATCTTGGCGAGCCGACCGTGCGCTTCGGGGACGTCGATATCTATGCGCTGGAGCCCACGCGCGACATGATGCTGACCAGCGCCACCCCCGTCCGCGTCGACGCCGGCGGCGAGGCCCTGCCCCTGTTGTGGCGCGAGTTCGGCTACTTCCCCGCCACCCTGACCAGCGGCGATGCGGACATCGTGACCGATACCCCGGCGCTGGCGGTGCGCAACTACGGCGCCGTGCAGCGCGCGCAGTCCGCGCACCTGGCCACCGCTTCGGAGGGCAAAGACGTGCGCAACCGGGTGCCAGACTACCCGTCTGCGGGCACACCCGTCGGCGTAGCCATGGCAGGCAGCGCTTCAGCTTCTTCCTCCGCCGCCGACGCCACCGCCTTCGGCGGCGCCCGCGCCTCCCGGTCACTGACCGCCGCATTCGACGGCCTCGACGACACCGCCTGGTGGCCCGCCGCCCAAGACCCCCACCCGTGGCTACGCTTCACCCCCAACGCCGACACCGCCACCATCACCGCCACCGCCAACACAAAAGTGCAGGTCACGGACGCTTCCGGCGAGCGCACGCTCAGCCTCGTCGCCGACCAACCCCGCACCATCAGCGTACGCGGCGAAACCACCCTCACGCTCACCGAACCCGTCGGCATCACCGAAATCGACGCCGGCATCCACCGCATCGTCGACGTCCCCGGCACAGCCGACACCTACTTCTTCCAACGCCTCATGCCCGAAACCACCACACTGCAGCGCGCCTTCACCACCGCCGAAGACGCCGAATGGCACCTCTCCTCCCCCGCCCTTATCGACGGCTCCTCCGCCACCAACACCGTCTTCCTTCCCGCCGGGCGCCACGAATTGGTCACGGACGCCGAAACGATCACGCTGCGGCGCGGGCCTGCGCCTGCTGTTTCTTGGGAGCCGGTTATTGGTGGCGCAGTTGTGCCCGCCGACCAGGACCGCCTGCTCATCACCACCCGCGCGTTCAACCCGGGCCTGCAGGCCAGCCTCGACGGCGAACCACTCACCCCCCAACGCATCGACGCCGGCCAACTCGCCTTCCACATCCCCGCCCGCCACGGCGGCACCCTCACGTTCTCCTTCGCAGGCGAGCGCCCCTACCGCCTCAGCCTATTCGGCGGGGCGGCGCTCAGCCTGGTCACCGCGCTGGTGTTGCTGTGGTTCGCGTGTCGACGCCGGTTTGTTGGCACTCCGGCCCGCCCCATCCCCGGCAGGATGGTGGCAGCGTTGCCGCTGGCAGCCGCGCTGTGCATCAACCCGGTACTCGGGATCGTCAGCGCCATCGGAGTCTGGGCGGTGCGCCGCTTTACCCTCCTGGCCAGACGCTACATTGCCGCCGGCGCCATCACCGTGATGGGACTGTGGCTGGCACGCGCGCCCTGGCCTTCCGCCGGGTACGCCGGCGACGCCGCCCTCATGCTCGTGGCCGGGTGCGTCGCGGTGGCCTGCCTCGCCTGGCCGGACTAGATTTTGGTTGCCCGGCCGCCTGCTGAAAAAGTCCCCCGCGCCTGGGAACCATTTCGCGTTTGAGGCCGGTTCCGGTCGACTAACACTTGTGTTTCCCCAGGTCGCGTCGTCTGTCTACGAAGAAAGTTCCCGAGCCCACTGCTTCTTCGCACCAGATTCCGGATTTTCGGCGAGCGCGTTTGTAACCCCTCCAGGTCGCGCGAACCTCATGCAGGAATTTGGTGCACACCCGGCCGATCATCGCACCCCAAAACCGTTTAAAGCGTGCGCTTAGAAGCGAGCGATGCAGGTCGCGCATTCTCGTCCGGCCCGACCGATTTCCAGCGACCAGCATCGCACTCCTTTAACACCTCGACCGGAACAAAATCGGGTGACAGCACGCCACTCCATCTACAAGCGCTCTGCGATGTGCGGCAGCAATCACTAGAATGATCGCAGTCGGTGCTCACAGCAGAGCTGACAAAAATTGCAGGAATCAAAGACCAGTGCTTTGAGTAGATAGCACGCCCGAGATATTGCGAAAGGTGTCGTTATGTCTGAGAAACTGACGATCATTGGATCATATTTGGCTCTATTCGCGGCGGTACTGGGGCTTCTTTCCGGCCAGTTTCTGCTTGCGACGGTAGTCGCGGCGATTGGCGTGTGGGGGTTGCGGTCGCATAATCGGCGCTCAGCACTCGATGATGTTATTGCTTCTGATCTGCCAATCCCTTCGGCAGCAGAGTTAAAGAGCTATCGGGAGAAGAATCCAGATCTCTCTTTTTCTGAAGCAATCGTTGCTTGGCAGAAGGGTGAATCAGCCTGAATTCTTCGAGTTGCAGGCGATAGCTTTACCGCGTTTTCAGTCCATCAAGCCCCAACGATGCTCAAAGCGTGCGCTTAGAAGCGTGCGATGCAGGTCGCGCACTTTCAACCAGCCCGGCTGATTTCCGGCGACCAGCATCGCACGCTTTTAACACCTCGACCGGAACAAAAACCGCCCGACCACACAGGTCAGACGACGGCGTGGGGTACGCGAGGTGAATCCGAAATTTATTGAGCTCCACACGTAATTTGACCCGTGCCCATGAGGGCACGGGTCAAAAGAAACGCCGGAAAACTCTCACACACCAAGCATGTGATCTACCAGTTCTGAAGCAAGCGAGCCCCTAGTGGCGACTGCAGCGTCACCTTCATGGAGGCCGGGCGACCGATCAGGATGCACTTATCAGGCGATCCTGGAATATTCCCTTCGTACACTCTAACTTTTACTGATGTCGCGGTCTCGGATGTCTCCACGCGGTATCCGTAGCAAGTTTCGGTTCCGGCGGGGAAGAACACACGTATTTGTGTGGGGCTGATTACTTGATAGCCCGACCATTTGACTTGACGCTCATTTTTGAGATCGTTGCGCGCCTCCACGTCGGAGGGTTGTTGTCGTGTTTTGTGGACGATCCCCATTGCGCTGCTGAGTTCGTCGCCGACAGGGGTGGCTGAGACTATTCCGATGGCGCTTCCGACTATCGCCACCACCGCTAAAATAGCGCCGACCAAATGTACATTTTGTGCGTTCAGCCCTGCGTTGATACCAAGTTTAGAAAGTACTCCAGACATTTTCGCTCCTTAACACGCATCATAGCTTGTTTGGGCGTCTACGCAGGGCAGATGACAGGCGCACCGGAGACCGGGTCGTAGAGGACGCGGGCTTCGATGCCGTAGACCTCTTGGAGGAGTTCGGGGGTGAGTACGTCGAGGGGCTCGCCGTGCGTGACCACGCGCCCGGCTTTCATGACGAGGAGTTCGTCGCAGTAGCGGGCGGCGAGGTTGAGGTCGTGGATCGCGACGACGGCTTGGCGTTCGGTGTCGGCGACGATGTTGCGGATGATGGTGAGCAGGCTGACTTGGTGGTGGAGGTCGAGGGCGGAGGTGGGCTCGTCGAGAAGGAGGAGTTGGGGTTCGCGTACCAGCATCTGGGCGACGCCGACGAGTTGGCGCTGGCCACCGGACATGTGGCAGACCATCCGGTCGGAGATGTGGAGGATGCCGAGGCGGTCCATCATCGCGGCGGTGGCTTCGAGTGGGTTGGTGACGGCCCCGCCGGCTTTTGCGGCGACGACGATGGATTCGAACGCGGTCAGCGACGCGCTGGTTAAGAGGTCTTGAGGGACGTAGCCGACGTCGTGGGGCTCGCAGGTGGTGGTGACGGTGCCGGACGTGGGGGTTTTGAGCCCGGCGATGGTTTTGACCAGGGTGGACTTACCGGTGGCGTTGGGGCCGAGGAGGCCGGTGACGGCGCCGGGGGTGCCCAGGCGAAAGGTCATGTCGTGGAGGATAGGGGTGCGTCCGTAGGCAACGTTGAGGTCTGTGGCGACGATCATGGTTAGTGGCCTGCCTTGCGGTAGCGGGAGAAGATCAGGAAGACGAAGAATGGGACGCCGACGATGGCCGTGATGATGCCGATCGGGATCACCAGGCCTGGTTTGACGGTGATGGAGACGGCGTGCGCGGCGGTGAGCAGCAGCGCGCCGGCCGCGGCGGAGGCGGGGAGGTAGAACTTCTGGTCCTCCCCGACCAACATGCGGGCGATGTGGGGGCCGACCAGTCCGATGAAGCCGATGACACCGGCGAAGGCCACCGAAGCTGCTGCCAGCAGGGATGCCACGATCAGGGTGGTGACGCGCAGGCGGGAGACGTTGATGCCGAGGGAGGCGGCGCGGGCGTCGCCAAGTCGGAGGGCGGTGAGCCGCCAGGCGTTGAACACCACGAACGGGATTGCGGCGGCAAGGAGGACGCCGATGATGCCGTCGGCGAGCCAGGTGGCGCGCTGCATGGAGCCGAGCGTCCAGAAGACGATCTGTTGCAGCGCCTCAAGCGTTGCGCCGTACTGCATGAGCGACAGCAGCGCCTGGAAGAAGAAGGACAGGGCGATGCCGAGCAGGATCATGGTTTCGGCGGCGGCGCCGCGCCACACGGCTGCTGCGGCGACGACGGCCACCGCCACCAAGGCGGCCAGCGCAGCGGCGAGCGCCAGGTTGAACTGGGGGTGCGCGATCAGGTTGATGCCCAGCACGATCGACATCGCGGCGCCGAACGCGGCCGCCGCCGAGATGCCCAGCGTGAACGGCTCCGCGAGCGGGTTGTCCAGGATGGTTTGCATCATCCCGCCCGCAAGTCCCAGGGACGCGCCGATGAGCAGCGCCATCACCGAGGCCGGCAGGCGCAGGTCCCACAGGACCACGGAGGCTTGCTCGGGTGCGGTGTTGGGGTGGAGGAGGGCGTCGAGAAGCTGGGAGGCGCTGAGGTTGATCGGGCCGACCACCGTGGCAACGACGAAGCTGACGAACGCGACGAGCAGCAGCGCGCTAATCGCGATGAGTTTGCGTCGTCCTCGCTGGTGGTAGGCGCGGATCGCCTGATCTTGCTGGTTCATGGTTCCCCTACTGCTGTGCCTGGGCGAAGAACGCGCCGGAGTAGTCGAACGGCAGCCAGTCGGCGTGGAACTGTTCGAAGTCCTTCGCCGGGTCCATGTCAGCGAAGGATTCTGGGTGCAGCCACTTCGCGAACGCCTCCAGCGCGAACACGTTGTACGGGTTGTCGTAGAACTGGTGGTAGACGGCGAAGTACTTACCCTGCTTCGGAGCCTGCAGCAGGTCCAGGCCCGGAGTGCCCAGCGGGTTGTTCAGGGTTTCGGCGGCGCGCTGTGGGCTGGACTGGTAGCCGAGCTCGACGTGGCTGAAGGTGTCCGGCTGGTCGGGCTTGCGCGCCCACTCACCGCCGGTGACGATGAGGTTTTCGGGCTGCAGCTCGATCATCTTCTCGGCGCTGAACTGCTTAGAGTCGGCGGTGATGAGCTGTTCGCCCAGGTTGTTGCCGCCCGCGGCGGTGAGCAGCTGGCCGAGGTTCGCCTTGCCCGGGGTGCTGCAGCAGTCAACGAAGCCCGCGGCGGACCAGATCAGGCCGTCTTTCTCTCCGTCCTTTGCGACGGCCTCTTCGACCCGACCCTTGATCTCTTCGACCTTCGATTCGTAGAACTCGCCGTACTCCTTAGCGCGTTCCGACTTGCCCAGCAGGTCGCCGAGCAGCTGCACGGAGCTGACGGTGTGCTCGAGTGGGGACTGGCGGAAGTCGGTGAAGACGTACTTCATGCCGGTCTGGTCCATCTTTTCCAGGAGGCCGGATTCCTCGGCGACTTTCTTCTGGTCGAGCGTCATCACAACGACGTCCGGCTCCTGCGCCATGAGGGTCTCCAGGGAGACGTCACCCTTGCCGATGTTGCCGATCTCCTGCGCCTTCATGGCGCCCTCGCTGATTTCGAAGACCTTGTCCTTGAACGCCGGGGCGGCCTTGGTCAGGTCGTTGCCGTAGGCCACGACGTGGTCGAAGGGGTCCCCGCCGAGCAGCGCGGTGGCGAAGACGCCACGGCCCTCGCCGAGGACGATGCGCTCCGGCGCGTGGTCGAAGGTGACTTCGCGGCCGGTGACGTCGGTGACGGTCAGCGCCTTGTCCGCCTGGGTCGGCTCGGCGGATGGGGTGGTGTCGGCGCTGTCGCCCGAGCACGCGGCGAGTGAGGCGGCCGCGCACAGTGCGACGGCGCCGGTCATTGCTTTACGCAGGATGTTCACAGTGGTTTCCTTGCCGTAGTAACATTTGTTCCAATAGAGCGGAACAACAATATATCAGGCAAGCCTTACCTAACAAGCCTGGCGCGTAGTTGGGGCACCCCCTTCGCCCCCGGCACCTCCACCCACGAGTAGGACAGATAGCTCACCACCAGGCTCAACAGCACCGTCAGGGTGAGGGCGGGGACGAAGTGGGCGTCGAAAAGCCCTACCCCCAAGATTGGGAACACGAAGTAGAGCACCGCCATGTGCCACAGGAACAGCGAGTACGACCAGCGGCCCAGCAGTTGCGCCGGGCGGGTGCACAGGGCGGTGCCGTGCAGGCGCGGCGCGAGCGCGAACGGCACGATCCACAGCGCTGCGAACAGCGCGCCGAGCAGCACCCGGACGTTGAACTCGGCGGCGCTCGGGTGCTCCAGCCCCGCAGGGCCCAGCACCCCGCCCGCCCACGCGACCGGCAACGACAACGCCGGGAACACCCAGCGCAGCCCCGGCACCCGCAGCCGCCACGTGTGCCCGGCGCGCTCCGCCTCCGCGCACAGCAGGCCCACCGCGAACCACGGCGCAAAGGAGATCGGCCAGATCTGCAGGTTTAGCTCCCCCGGCGTCTGCTCGGGGGCGGGGATCAGGTGCGGCCACACCAGGGCGGCCGCCACCGCCACCGCCAACACCACGGCGCGGCCCCGGCGCCCGCACGCTAGGTAGGCGGGCAGGACCAGGTAGAACGCCACCTCGACACAGAGGGACCAGTGCTGGGTGAGGCCGTCGATAAGCCCGCCGGGGACGTAGAGCTGCGTAAGCGTCAGGTTGGCCAGAAGCGGGCCGGCGCGCACCCCCGCCAGTGGCGGCAACGTCACCACGATGATCGCCACGGACACCACGTACGCAGGCACAATGCGGGCGACGCGACGCCAGTAGTACTCGCGCGCCGGGCGGGGCTCGCCGCGCGCCAGCAAAAACGCCGACAGCGCGAAGAAGACGGCCACGAAGTAGTCGAAGCGCGCGAGCACCGGCGAGTCGGTGGCCGTCTGGAACGCCACGTGCGTCACCACAATGCCGAGCGCCGCGATACCGCGCAGGCCCGCCAGTTCCGGGAGTACGTTAATGTTTCTGATGTGGACATTGTAAGCAAACGGCGCCTGGGCATCTGCGCCGCCATCATCGCGGTGTGCGTGGCGCTGAACTTCCTGTCCCCGCTCATCATCAACCACCAGCGGGTGCTCGCCCCCACCGAAAGCACCCTCCTTTTCGACGGCCCCTCCGCCCTCACCCGCACCCTCCTCATCACGGAGGGTCCCTCGGAGGAGCACCCGAAGAAGAAGGCGCTGACCATGTCCGCCACCGTCCGCAACGAGGGCACCGTCATCGCCGAGGACTCCTTCGAGGTCAACCCGGCCTCCGCCTACCCCACCAGCGGGCGCCAGGGCCTCGGCTACGTCCTGCCGTACAACCCGGAGCGCCGCTCCTACCCGTTCTACGACCCGCTTGCGGACCTCGTCGTGCCCCTGGACTACCTCGGCGCGGGCTGGGTCGCGGGCCTGGAAACCTACAGGTACACCGCCACCATCGACGTGCCCGAGTACCACGCCGAGCGCACCATCGACGTCGAGCGCCGCACCGGCCGCCTCCTCGACGAGTCGTGGACCATCACGCGCGGCCCGCTGCAGGGCCTCTACACGCTCAGCGACGAGTCCAAGGCCACCGCGGCCTCCGCCGCACTTCACGACGTCCACATCCTCAAATCCCTCCAGGTCATGGCGTTTGTAACCCGCCTGGTGAGCGCGCTCGCGCTCTTCTACGCCTTCGTCCTACTGGTGCGGCGCCGCCGTGATTAAGGGGCGTCTGCTCTCCTGGCTGCTGTTCGCCTACGCGGCGGCCCTGGTCCTCGGCGTGACCTGGCCGTTCCTCGCGCCGGGCGAGGCGCTCGCCTACCGGGACATGCTCGTCCTGCCGGACATGGCGCTGACCCGCGCCGCCCTCGGCTTCGGGGACTTGCCCGCCCGCAACGTCCCCCAGGACGCGCTGCTCGCTGTCCTCCCCTTCCCAGTGCTGGCGGTGCGCGCGCTCGTGGTCGGCGCCGCCGCCGCTGCCGCGCGGGCTGGCTGGCGGATCGGGCGTAACGGCTGGGGCCGGTTCGCGGCGATCACGGTCGCGGTGTGGAACCCGTTCGTCGTCGAGCGCCTGTTGCAGGGGCAGTGGTCGGTGGCGGTGGCCGCCTGGCTGCTGCCGCTGGTGGCACTTGGCGCGCGCGGCAGCATCGCTGCCCAGTGGGTGTGTTCGCTGACCCCAACCGGCGCCATCGCGGCCGCCCTCCACTCCAGGCGCTGGCTGTTCAGCGCCCTGACCTGCGCGCCCTGGATTGTCGCCGGTGCAGTTGCCGCTTTTAGCGGCGGACAGGGCACATCCTCGGCGCAGGCCGCCGCCATGTTCGCCCCGCGTGCGGAGGGGAGCGTCGGCACCCTCGGTGCACTGCTCGGCCTGGGCGGGATCTGGAACGCCCACGCCGTACCCGCCTCCCGCGCCTCCGGCTTCGCCATCTTCGGCGTATTGCTTTTTGCCGTACTGTGCCTGGCGTGGCGCCACGTCCCGCGCCGCCTCCTCGTGCTGGCGGGCCTCGGGTTTGCACTGGCGCTCGCGTCGTGGGCAGGCTGGCTCACCCCCATCATCCAGCACGTTCCCGGCGGCGGCCTCCTTCGCGACGCCCACAAACTCCTCATCCTCGCCATCCCCGCCTACGTCACCGCCGCCGGCAACCTGCCGGGGCTTCGCGCCCAGCTCGCGGGCAGTTTCGCCCTCCTCCAGCTTCTCGACGCCCCCTTCGCCCTCTCCGCCCTCACCCCAGTTCCGGCCTCCTCCCTCCCGATCCCGCACGTCGACGACCAGGGCCGCGACGTCTTCTTCGTCGACCGCCCCACCCTCACCCGACGCGCCGACGGCGCCACCATCGTCGACCCCGCCCCCAAAATCATGAACGTCGTCGAGTCCGGCGCGCTGCGCATTGGCGACGTGGAAGTCGACCCGCCGTCCCCGCGCTGGTCCGCCCTTAACGCGGATGTGGGGCTTGCCGCCTCGATGGGCGTCGGCGTGGTGGTGTACCCAGATGGCCGCTCGGTAAACACGGGTGCTGCGCCCGTCGGGCTGCCGCCGCTTGGCCTCGGACTGTTCGGTTTGTGGTGCGTCTCGCCCCTGATTGCGGTATTGACCAGGCGTATTAGATAGTTGGGGCGCGCCCATTATTGGAAAGGTTGCAGCATTTGCGCGGGCAGGTTAAAGTGAACTCCAGGTAAACAAGAGTTTAACAAGGAGCGTAATCATGCAGATTCAGTTCAACACCATCCAGAAGCGCGTACTTCGCAACATCCGCCACGACCTCATCGAGGCCTGGACCCCACAATTCAGCGAAGCTGAAATCAACAACGCCTTCGACGCCGTCCTCGCCGAGCACTGCAGCACCGCAACCGTCGAAGACTTCATCCCCGTCCTCGTCGAAGCCGAGATGCTCAACCGCCTGCGCGCAGGCAGCCTCCTCGCAGCCGCCTAAACTCCGGCTCGCTCATACTCAACGCGCTCTGTCCCACCCCATCCCCCTTCCTCCTATATGTGAAAAAGTTCCCGCGCCCTGCGTCCGGGAACTTTTTCGCGTTTTCGGGGGTTTCGGAGCTCACCTCCGAACGCGTTTCCCCAGGTCACGTCGTTCGCTCGCTCGAGCCCGCTGAAATAGTTCCCAAGCTCGGGAACCATTTTGCGTTTTGCAGCTGCTCTAGTCGACCGACGTAGTGTTTCCCCAGGTCGCGACGACTGACCACAAAGAAAGTTCCCAGGACCACGGGATAATGGAAAACAAGGCACATGCCTAGGAACAAAAACCGGGGCACTTCACCACCATCTTGTTGAGGCCAATGGCTAGGGTAAAAGCGGATTCCGTACTTTCCACCCTGCAAAATGGAAATCTCCATCCTAATACATGATTCTGCTGTTGAATCTGCCAAATAGAAGGGCTGATCAGGTTCGTAATACCACGTTTCAGGCCCTCCAGCGATGCACTCACCAGTGGAGCGCCCTCATATGGGAAAACAGAAAGACAAAAGCATCAAACGTTGAGTACTAGTTCAACACTTGATGCTCTTTCTGTGAAACATTCAGTCAGTGAGCTGAATGGTCAGAGTAGGTTTTCCGAGTCTATTTCTTTCCATCGTTGAGCTGCCGTGCCACGTTGTTTAAATGCGCTTACGAGGTCGCGAGCTACTGCGGGATGTCCTACGATGTGGCTTACTTTTGATAGTAGTTCGTTACTATCAGTCGCTTCTGAGTTGAGGAAATCTAGGATTTCTTGTCGAGCCCTGTATTCTTGTTCGAAGGTGAGGTCATGGCATAGGCACGCTTTATCCCACGCTTTATGCTCTTCGGGGGCTGAGCTGAGTAGGATTGCGAGCCGTCCTTGGTTAAGTTCTAATTGGGAAATGCGATGCTCGATATTGTCCATGTTTTTATAGGGCCAGCCAAGCAATAACGTCTGCGATCATCAGCGAGTAGGACGTACCGACGATTGGTTCTAGGGCTGTTGTGAGCTTTTCTTTCACGATGTGGTGCTCCAGATCCTCCGTAGATATTGGCAGTGGTGCTAATAATGATAACTTCTACCGAGCTATCGCGCAGGCCGAATTTCGGCGATCTAAGATTGCTTCGGTCACCAACCTTCAACTTCCTCACACCTAGTGAACGGGGTGAAGGAAGTCAATTGAAGTGCCCCCAGATTTTCCCATCTGCTCAGACGGAACAAAACCTGGGGCACTTCAGTCTTTCCAAAGGGAACGAAGAATGTCGGCAACATCGACTACGTAGCGGGTTGGTTCATCAAGGCCGCAGAGTACATGGGCGACCACACCGTACGCACGGCATTCGTATCGACCAACTCGGTTGTCCAAGGCGAACAGGTAGCAAACATTTGGTACCCAATCACCCAATTGGGCTTCCACATTGACTTCGCGCACGACACCTTCCGTTGGGCGAACGAAGCAAGTGACCAAGCTCATGTCTTCTGCGTCATCGTGAGCTTTTCAAAGCAAAAGGTCACCCCGCGCCTATTCCACTACGAGACGCCAGACTCAAACCCGATGGATCTCCACCCGAGCCGCCTCAACACATACCTGGCCAACGCGCCGGATATTTTCGTCTGGAATCGCAATAGGCCCCTTTGCGACGTACCTGTCATCGGCATCGGCAACAAACCAATTGATGATGGAAACTATCTCTTCACCGAAGAAGAAAAAGACGAGTATCTTGCCAAAGAACCGTTCGCTTCAAACTTCCTCCACCCTTGGGTCGGTTCTCGCGAATTCTTGCAGGGCAAGAAGCGTTGGGGACTTTGGCTGGGTGATGCGAGTGCCGAGGACTTCAAGAAAATGCCTCTGGCAAGAGAACGAGTTAAGCGAGTTCAACAGTATCGAGCAGCCAGCACCAGTGCACCCACCCGGAAACTTGCTGATACCCCCTCGTGATCGTGGGAATGATTTCAGAGTCCTCCGCTCACCCACCCACTACTGCTACCGTTAATTCCGGTTCACGCTGATGGCCCTACACGGTGATGTGAGCGTGACTCCCTCTGTCGGTGCGCGGTAGGCCCGCGCGTGACGTGGGCTGCCCCGTGTGCCTTGTTTGGCGAGGGACAACCCTACGACGTTAGGGAGGTAGAAGATGGGTAAGCACTCATTGGATACACCCGGTCGCAACGGAAAAGACCTTGACGCCACGAAGCATAGCTGGCTTGATGTGGCAGTCAAGGTCGTAACACTTGCGACCGTAACCGTGAAGTTCATTTCGGTGATACTTCACATGGGTCGTTAGGCCCGAGAGCCTCAACTATCTGCAACTAGTTGGGGCTCTTTTTATAGAGCAGCGACAGTCCGGCAATGAACCACGCTGTCACCTCCGAGGCTACCGAGCGCTCACCACTTTCGCAATACCTTTTCGCCAAACCACACTACTGCTCACGTTATTTTCAATCCGAATAACCCTCCACGGCGTATGGTGGGTCCGAGCGCCGTGAGCTGTTCCACTGATCAGTGTCGTCCCCACCCGACGAGCTTTCAGAATGAAACTCAGACTGAATAAGGACGGCCGTAATTGATGTTCACGTTACTTCGTTCTGTGAAGGGCGACAGTAAGAAGTCACTCTCCCACGGGCATGGGACCCTCCACAGGTACGTGTCATCACCCAAATAACCGTCTTCGTCTAATGTTTGTTCACGCTCCGGCCGAGGACGCTCGATTCCGAGTAAACTCTCAGGGACGAAAGCTTTACGCCCTACAGGATCCCACCATTGAATGTCGTGATTCCAGTAGTCTTCGTCCATAAAAGATCCGGTAAAATGGACGAGGATTTCACTTGGCACAGCTCCAGAGTGAGAGAGGTTGTCGATAGGAATGTCCTCGTACCATATTTCATGGTTTATCAGTTTCCCTTCTTCGATCCAGCCGAGGATCGTATTTTCCTCAAAACTAGCTCCCGCCAAAACCTGTAAAGACTTGCGAGGGTCGTCTAGAAATAAACGTTTCACATACGCCAGGTAGATACGCGGCGAAGGAGTCACCCGGGAACCACTGTTAGCCATGCTCGGGATTTTACTCTCCACGACGCGCGTTGGGTCGCTATATACGCGAACGCGAAACATGCTCCTCACCCTCAAAACCACTCAAAGCGTGGGATTCAAGGAGTGCGATGCAGGTCGCGCTTTCTCACCCCACCGGGTCGATTTTCGGCGACCAGCATCGCACTCCTTAAACACCTCGACCGGAACGAAACCGGAGCAAAACCGGACCGAAACCTGCCCCGAAACCAGCCACGAAACCAGACCCGAAACCGGCACCAACCCCAACGCCCCCAACCTGCTATCGTGGTGCACAGGCCACTCAGCGAGCACCAGCCCGACCGGTTTCCTCGGGCGCAATTGGAAACCACCCAAACCTGTAACCCGGTGGCTTTCCGGGTCCCTGTGATTGATCCCTAAGCCTGCACAAGGTACACGGGTACAGTGCACATGAGAATTGGGAACTACCACGGTGCTGGGGGTGGCCGCCTATTTTTTGAAGGAGGATGCGATGTTGTTGGCAGAGGCGCTGGCGAAGCGGGCGCAGGCACAGGATCGGCTGAATGAGTTGGAGCGTCGTTTGACGCAGAATGCGCGGATCCAGGAGGGGGATACCCCGGTGGAGGATTCGGAGGCGTTGCTGCAGGAGTCGGCGTCGGTGCTGCAGAGCATTGAGACGCTGGTGCGCCGGATTAACCACACGAATGCGTCGACGCCGTTTGAGGGGGACGCAACGTTGACGGATGCGATTGCGCGTCGGGATGCGTTTTTGCGCGCTCGGAGGTTTTATAGCGCGGTGGCTGATGCAGCGTCGGCACGCGCGGATCGGTATTCGGCCTCCGAGGTGCGGTATGTGTCCACTGTGGATGTGGGCCAGTTGCGCGCGATGGCGGATAAGGCGGCGAAGGAGTACCGGGAGCTGGATACGAAGATTCAGCAGTTGAACTGGTCGACGGAGCTGCTCTAAGGGCGCGTGAGAGAGTCGATGAACTGGGTGAACTTGCGCCCAGTTTCCGCCCACGAGTAGGTCCCGGCGCGCTGTTGCGCCTGGGTGCCGAGGGTGTGGCGGAGGGGGGCGTCGTCAAGAAGGTGGGCGACTTCGGCGACGAACTCGGCCTGCGTTTCCACGAGCATGCCGGTTTCCCCGTGCTGTACTGAGTCGGCGAGGCCGCCTGCCCCCGCGTAGCCGATGGTGGGGACGGCGTGTTGGGCGGCTTCGATGACGGCGATGCCCCAGCCTTCTTTGGCGCTGGGCATGAGGTGGAGTTGCGCGCGAGCGAGCAGGGCGTGTTTGTGGTCGTCGGCGACGTGGCCGTGGAAGATGACGCGCTCGCCTGCAAGGTCGCCGGCGTAGTCGCGGAGTTGGTCTTCCCACCAGCCGGAGCCGATCACGTCGAGCACCACGTTGTCGAGGGCAGCGACGGCGTCGATGGCGTGCTCGATCTGCTTGTGTGGCACGAGCCGGGAGAGGGTGACCACGTGGGTGCGGCCGTCGTCGGCGAGGGTGGGCAGTTCGGCGGGCACTGGGTCCACTCCGTTTTCGATGATGCGGATCGCCGCCGGGTCCACCCCGAGCGCCTCCAGGTCGCGTTTCGAGGCCTGCGAGACCGTCACATACGGCGCCCAGCGATACACCCGCGGCGCCACCTTGGATTCCAGCCACCACCCGAACCGCCCGATGATCGGCCCAGCCACCGGCCACTGTTCCTTGTGGCAGTGGTGGGTGAGCAGCACGGTCGTGGCCCGCGAGTAGAGGCGTGCGAAGAAGGGGATGCCGTTTTGGGTGTCCACGATGACGTCGGGCCGGTGCCGCCACGCGGCGAACGGCGCGAGCAAGTAGACGCTGTATTTGCCGCCGGCGCGCTCGAAGCGGATGCCGTTTCGACGGGTAATGCGCGGGGCGTCGGTGTGTTTCGCGGTACGGTAGATCACCTGGTGGCCGGCGGCCGCGAGTGCTTCGCCGACGCGTTCCAGGTACGCCTCGGAGCCGCCACCTTGTGGGTGGGTAGAGTCGCGCCAACACATCAGCAGTATCTTCATTGTCATGTACCGTACCCGCCACCTGGCCACCTTGGCACGTTCGTTGCGCTTGTTGCGCTCGTTTCGCTATGAGCAGTTCCGGCCCCGCATTTTCTACGAGGGGTTGGCCCGCGACACCTACCAGCTTCTCGACGCCCTCTCCTCCGACCTCACCGCATCCCCCCTGCGGGGCAAGTCGGTGTTAGACGTGGGCGGTGGGCCGGGCTATTTCGCCGAGGCCTTCGCGGACACGTTCTATGTGGGCGTGGAGCCGAGCGTCTCGGAGCTGTCCGCCGCCGGTATTTCCGGCTACGGCTCCGTTCGTGGCGACGGCACCGCGCTCCCCTTCGCCACGGACTCCTTCGACGTGGTGTACTCCTCCAACGTTGCCGAGCACATCCCGGATTGGCAGACGATGGCTGAGGAGATGTTGCGGGTGGTCAAGCCCGGCGGCCTGGCGGTGCTGAGTTATACGGTGTGGCTGGGCCCTTTCGGCGGGCACGAGACCGGTCTGTGGCAGCACTACGTGGGTGGCGAGTTCGCCCGTTCGCGCTACGTGGCCGCTCACGGGCACGAGCCGAAGAACAAGTGGGGCGAGTCCCTCTTCGCGGTCTCAGCGAAGGAGGGTGTGGCGTGGGCGGAGTCGACCGGCAGGCTCCTCGCTGCGTTCCCGCGCTACCACCCACGCTGGGCCTGGTGGCTCACGCGGGTGCCCCTGCTTCGCGAGTTTGCGGTTTCCAACCTGGTGGTCGTGCTGCGGGGGTAGGATACGTAACCATGAAACTCCCCATCCAATTCCAAGCCCCGTCCATTTTCGCAGCCGTGTTGGCGGTGGTCTCCATCGTGGTGGCCGTCGTGATGGGCGAAACCAACTCGAAAGCGCCCGTCGTGCAGCCTCGTGGCGAGCAGTCAGTCATCCAGGTAGTCACCGAAGATGGCAAGTCAGCGGGCGTATGCTCACTCGGTGGCCTGCGTCAGGAAAAGGTGCACTACACCGACAAGAACTCCGTCTACTACTGGAAGCTCGAGCCGGGGGAAGAACGCATCGACGCGTCCTGCCCGAGTGTCGCGGCGCTGTCCTCCGGAAAGACACGGCTGGAAGGCCACGCGCAGGTCAGCAACTTTGATCAACCGCAGGTCGTCAAAATTACTGTTCGCTAAGTTCACATAAGCAAAGGCCCGCCACACGGCGGGCCTTTTACCTTAGAGGCTTACTGCGATTTACTTCGCGGCGTTGACGCGCTCCTCGAGCTTGTCCAGCTGCTCGAAGATTTCTTTCGGAACGCGGTCGCCGAGGCCAGCGAAGTACTCGCGGGCATCAGCGACGTCGCCCTCCCACAGCTTCGGATCCGGGTAGAGGGCTTCCTTGACGTCCTCGATTGGCTCGTCGAGGCCCTCCAGGTCCAGGTCTTCTGCGCGGGCGGTGTAGCCGACCACGGTCTCGTCTGCGCCGACGCGGCCTTCGATGCGGTCCACGATCCACTTCAGGACGCGGGAGTTCTCGCCGAAGCCTGGCCACAGGTAGCGGCCATCCTCGCCGCGGCGGAACCAGTTCACCAGGAAGATCGCCGGCATGCGGTCCCCGCCTTCGCGGCCCATGTCGATCCAGTGCTGGAAGTAGTCACCGACGTTGTAGCCGATGAACGGCAGCATGGCCATCGGGTCGTGGCGCAGGGAGCCAACCTTCGCCTCTGCGGAGGCTGCGGTCTGGCCGGAGGAGAGCATTGCACCGATCATGGTGCCGTGCTCCCAGTCGTGCGCCTGGGTGACCAGCGGCACGGTGTCCGGGCGGCGTCCGCCGAAGAGGATGGCGTCGACCTTGACGCCCTTCCAGTCGTCGTACTCCGGTGCGGCGGTTGGGCACTGTGCGATCGGGGTGCAGTAGCGGGAGTTCGGGTGGGCGGCCTTCTCGCCGGACTCTGGGGTCCAGTCGTTGCCGTGCCAGTCCACGAGGTGTGCTGGGGCGTCGCCGTCCATGCCTTCCCACCAGACGTCGCCGTCGTCGGTGAGGCCGACGTTCGTGAACAGGGTGTTGCCCGGCTCCATCGTCTTCATGGCGATTGGGTTGGACTTGTAGTTCGTGCCAGGTGCCACGCCGAAGAAGCCGTTTTCTGGGTTGACGGCGTAGAGGCCGTCCTCACGCAGGTGCATCCAGGCGATGTCGTCGCCGACAACCTCGGAAGTCCAACCCTCGAGGGACGGGGTGAGCATTGCCAGGTTGGTCTTGCCACACGCGGACGGGAATGCGCCGGTGATGTGGTAGACCTTGCCCTCTGGGGAGGTGAGCTTCAGGATGAGCATGTGCTCAGCCATCCAGCCCTCTTCCTTCGCCATGACGGACGCGATACGCAGGGCGAAGCACTTCTTCGCCAGGATTGCGTTGCCGCCGTAGCCGGAGCCGTAGGACCAGATTTCCTTGGTCTCTGGGAACTGGGAGATGTACTTCGTCTCGTTGCATGGCCATGCGACGTCTTCCTGGCCTGGCTCGAGCGGTGCGCCGACGGAGTGGAGGCACGGTACGAACTTGTCACCCTCGATCTTGTCCAGCGCTTCCTGGCCCATGCGGGTCATCACACGCATGGACATGACCACGTATGCGGAGTCAGTGAGCTGGACGCCCAGCTTCGGGTCCGGGTCGCTGATTGGGCCCATGCAGAACGGCACAACGTACATGGTGCGCCCCTTCATGGAGCCGCTGAAGTGCTCGCGCATTTCAGCCTTGAGCTCGGCTGGGTCGCGCCAGTTGTTGGTTGGGCCTGCGCCGTCCTCGTCTTCGGTGGCGATGAAGGTGCGAGACTCAACACGTGCGACGTCGGAAGGGTTCGAACGTGCAAGGAAGGAGTTCGGGCGCTTCTCTTCGTTGAGCTTGATCAGCGTGCCCTTCTCCACCAGCTCGGCTGCGAGGCGGTCCCACTCTTCCTGGGATCCGTCCGCGAAAACCACCTTGTCCGGGTCAAAGAGGTCGACAGCGTCGTTGATCCAAGCAATGAGCTGCTCATTGTCGGTTGGTACGTTGCCTTCGATGCGCTTCACGGCAGTGGTCATAATCTCTCCTGGTCAAAATAGACAAACCTCTAGGTCCCAAGCCTATCGAAATCACGGTTACGCTGGTCTGCCTCCAGCTTTTCGACGCCCACCCCGGTCATAACCAGTGACATACTTCATAGATACGACCAAGAGTGAGCATGTAAATGTGCCCCGAAAAGGGGTGTGCCCGAACGGTGAGACGTCAATAAATATGGGCCGTACGCAGCAAAAACAACATTCTTTCACCGCGCAAACCCGAAAACAAACGTGACCGGACCCACATTCACCCTATTTTGGGGGTAAATGGGGGAATTGCATTTCACCACACCGTGTGGACAATGAACACGATGAACATGTCTGAGAATCCACGCCCCGGCATGGGCGAACTGCCCCACGGGCGGCCCCCACAAACTGAATTTGATACCGGCCTGGACTACCCGCGCCTCGGCTCGGTGACGTTCCGCCGCGGCACGCTGACGGACAACCAGGAGGCGCTCTTCGAGGAGCACTGGCCGCGCCTGGGGCAGATGCTCAGCGACACCCCCATCGACGTCGACGAGTGGTTCGGTCGC
Organism: Corynebacterium sp. HMSC08D02; assembly: GCF_001807505.1. Classification (NCBI taxonomy): domain Bacteria; kingdom Bacillati; phylum Actinomycetota; class Actinomycetes; order Mycobacteriales; family Corynebacteriaceae; genus Corynebacterium; species Corynebacterium sp. HMSC08D02. The sequence continues at coordinate 88,746 of NZ_KV789260.1, forward strand.
ACGGGCCACCCGACGATCCTCGAGATCGGCTCAGGCACCGGCACCTCCACCGCGGCGATGGCGCCGCTGGAGGCGGACACCAACGTGATTGCGGTCGAGCTGTACAAGCCGGGCCTGGCGAAGCTGCTCGGCTCCGTGGTGCGCGGCGAGATCGATAACATCCGCATGGTGCGGGGCGACGGCGTCGAGGTGCTGGCCCGCATGTTCGGCGAGGAGTCCCTCGACGGGGTGCGCATCTTCTTCCCGGACCCGTGGCCGAAGGCGCGCCACCACAAGCGCCGCATTATCCAGTCAGGCACGCTGAACCTTATCGCGACGCGCCTGAAGAAAGGCGGCGTACTGCACGTGGCCACCGACCACGCCGACTATGCCGAGTGGATCGACGAACTCGTCAACGTGGAACCCATGCTGGAATACAAGGGTTGGCCGTGGCCGGAGGCGCCGTTGCTGACAGACCGTCAGGTCATCACTAAATTCGAGGGGAAAGGGTTGGAAAAAGACCATACGATCCGCGAATACCTCTGGGAGAAGAAGTAAACCATGCAGGACCTGCAGGACAAGACGCACCCCTACACACCAGGGGCCGAACCCGGCCCAGAAACCTACCTGCTTGTCTGGGACGCACCGAACCTTGACATGGGGCTCGGCGCGATCCTCGGCGGGCGGCCTTCCGGGTCGCAGCGTCCGCGATTCGACGCCCTCGGCCACTGGCTGATCGGGCTCGCGGCGAAGGCCTCGCAGGACACCGGCTCCACCATCGAGCCGGAGGCCACCGTGTTTACCAACGTCGCCGCCCACAACGCCGAATCGGTCCGCCCGTGGGTGGACGCGCTGCGCAACGTGGGTTTCGCGGTCTTCGCAAAACCGAAGACTGCTGAGGATTCGGACGTCGATCAGGACATGCTCACCCACATCCGCCGCCGCCTCGACGAGGGCGTGCTGCGCGGCGTCGTCGTCGCGTCTGCCGACGGCCAAAACTTCCAAGAGCCGCTCGAACAGCTCGCGGAAGACGGCCTGCCCGTGACCGTCATCGGGTTTCACGAGCACGCCGCGTGGGCCGTCGACTCCCCACTTCTGCGCTTCGTGGACCTCGAGGACATCCCGAACGTCTTCCTGGAGCCGCTGCCGCGCATCAACCTGGAATCCCTGCCGGACGGCGGCGCATGGCTGCAGCCATTCCGCCCACTGACCTCGTTGCTGCACAACACCAAGGAAAAGTAGGAGCTGGCCGTGTTTTACAGGTGGGGACATTTCGCGTACCGGCAGCGCAAGGTGCTGCCAATCGTGGTCATCGCGGTGATCGTGGTGCTGCAGGTGCTCTTCGGCTCCAAGCTGGGCGAACGCCTCTCGCAGGAAGGCTGGGAGGACCCCCGCGCGGACTCCACCACGGCCGCCACCATCGAGAACGACACGTTTGGCCGCGACAACGCCGGTGACGTCATCCTGCTCGTCCGCGCCCCACAGGGCGTGGCCGACCCCGCCGTGTTCAACGAGGCCAACCGACAAATCGAGGCCTTAAAAACCCAGTTCCCCGACCAGATCGACCACATCACCAGCTACTTCTCCGCGCCGAACCAGCAGCAGATCACCGAGGACGGCACCGCCGCCTTCGCCGCGATCGGCCTGGCCGGCGACGGCGAGCAGACGCTGAAAGACTTCCGCACCATCCAACCGGCACTCAACGACATCACGCTGCCCGGGGACGCCACCGTGCAGATCGCCGGCGCCACCGCCGTCGCGGACGCGCTGGACACCGGCATGGCCAACGACATCGCCCGCGCCGAGAAAGTCGGCCTGGTGTTCGTGGCCATCATCTTGCTGTTCGTCTTCGGTGGCGTGGTCGCCGCGGCAATGCCGCTGATCGTGGGCATCCTGTCCATCATCGGCTCCCTGTCGCTGCTGTCCATCCTGGCGCAGTTCCAGCAGGTCAACATCTTCTCCCAGTCCATCATCACGCTGCTCGGCCTGGGCCTGGCCATCGACTACGGCCTGTTCATGGTCTCCCGCTTCCGCGAGGAACTCGACCGCGGCGTGAGCACCGAGGAGGCTGTCGCCGCCACCACGACCACCGCCGGCAAGACCGTGTTCTTCTCCGCGCTGATGGTCGGGGTGGCGCTGTCCGGCCTGCTCATGTTCCCGCAGGCCTTCCTCAAGTCCGTGGCCTACGGCGCAATTAGCGCTGTGATGCTCGCCGCGGTCATCTCCGTGACTATGCTGCCGGCGCTGTTCGGCATGCTGGGGCCGAACATCGATAAGTGGTCGGTGCGGCGCACGTCGCGAAGGGGGCGTCGAATAGAAGACACCGTGTGGTACCGGCTTCCGGCGTGGGCGATGCGCAACTCCAAGAAAGTAGTCGTCGGCGCGACGGGCGCGCTGCTGCTGCTCACCGTGCCGATGGTCGGCATCACCTTCGGCGGCATCAACGAAAGCTACCTGCCACCCAACCAGGAAACGCGACAGGCGCAAGACGCCTTCAACGAAGAGTTCCCGGCGTTTCGCACCGACCCGATCAAGCTCGTGGTCACCAACGCGACCAACGAGCAACTCGTGGACGTGGTCCTGCAGTCCCGCGAAGTCACCGGCCTAGCCAAGCCGCTGTCCCCGTCCCAGGCGACGAAGGACGGCACCACGGTGCTCTCCGCGCCGCTGACGGACCGCAACGGCGGCCAAGCAGTCGTGGACCAGCTGCGCGCCATCGAGGCGCCAGAAGGCGTCGGCGTCTACATCGCGGGCACCCCGGCCATGGAAGTCGAATCCATCGAGGCCCTCTTGGAGCGGCTGCCCTGGATGGCGCTCTACATGGTGCTGGCCACGTTCCTGCTGATGGCGCTACTGTTCGGGTCGCTGATTCTGCCAGCGAAGGCCGTCATCATGAACGTGCTCGGCATCGGCGCCACCCTCGGATTCCTCACCCTCGTCTTCGTTGACGGCGTCGGCTCCGGCCTGCTCAACTTCACCCCAGGCCCACTGATGAGCCCAGTGCTGGTGCTCATCATCGCGATCCTCTACGGCCTGTCCACCGACTACGAAGTCTTCCTCGTCTCCCGCATGGTCGAGGCCCGCCACAACCGCGCCACCACCGACCAATCCATCAAGTACGGCACGGCACACACCGGCGGCATCATCACCGCGGCCGCAGCCATCATGATCGTGGTCGCCGCCGCTTTCGCCATGAGCGACATCGTCATGATGAAGTACATCGCATTCGGCATGATCGTCTCCCTGGCCCTCGACGCCACCATCATCCGCCTGCTCATCGTGCCCTCCGTCATGCACCTGTTGCGCGAGGACAACTGGTGGGCACCACGCTGGGTCAAGCGCGCCTACCGCAGCCTCGGCGAAGGCTCCAGCTCCGTCCCGCTTGTCGACGCCCCCTCCGACCCCACCCACACCCCCGTCGACGAAGCGATCGCCCTCGACCCCTCCCCCGCCCGCGCAGGCAGGACCGTCAACGAAAACGCTGACCTGGTCCCCTTCACGGAACTGATGCAGGAACTCGAAGCCCGCCGGGCCCTCGAGCAGCTCAAGAAGCGTGAACTTGAACGCTAAGTGGCTGCGCTGGACAGCACCCGTCGTCATCCTGATTGTCGGCCTGGTGCTGTTTCGCGACCGCCTCCCCTTCCTCGGCGAAGCCTGGACCACGCTGCGCCGCGCCGACCTACTGCCGCTCGTCGGCGCCGTCGCCACCGCGTTCGGCGCCATCGCCGCCATGGCCGCCGTGATGCTGGTGCTCCTCAACATCGAAGGGCGCATCGCCACCCTGCGCAACTGCATCAACATCACGCTCGCCTCCAACGCCTGGTCCACCACCGTCCCCGGCGGCCCGGCACTCTCCGCGTGGCTGACCTTCCGCGTCCACCAGTCCTGGGGCGCCTCCACCGGCCTGTGCGCCTGGTTCTTCGTCGTCTCCGGGGCGTTGTCAACTGTGTGGATGGCGCTCATCGGCATCAGCGCCGTCGTGTTCATGGGCGCCCGCCTCTCAGTATGGGCCCTGGCCGGATCACTTTTGGGCACTGCGGCCGTCGTCGGCGCCCTCTACTGGGCCACCCGCAACCCAGCCGTACTGAAACGCTGGCTGCGCTTCCTTCCCGAGCGCGTCGCCACCAAAGCCAGCGGCGTTGTGGACCAAGTCGCCGCCATCCAAATGTCACGCCGCCGCTTCACCGCAGCTGCCGCATTCTCCCTGCTCAACCAGGTCCTCGACCTGGCCGTGCTCTACTTCTGCGCCTGGTCCGTCCTCGGCACCGCCCCAGGTTTCAACCCCGGCCTCAACGAAACCTCCGCCATGGGCATCACCCTCGCGTTCATCATGACCAAACTCGCCGGCGCCGCCCAAGTCACGCCCGGCGGCGTGGGCACCGTGGAGGCCATCCTCGCCGGCTCCCTGGTCACCGTCGGCCTCACCCTTGTCGACGCCACCGCCGTCACCGTCCTCTACCGACTCATCTCCTTCGCCCTCATCACCGCCATCGGCTGGGTCGTCCACACGGCGGAGTACGCCGGGCGCGGCTACATGCTGGGCAAGGCGTGAAGTCGGTCCTGGCCTGGCCTGGCCTGGTCTGGCCCGGTCTGGCCCGGTCGCCCCGAAAAAGTTCCCCGGCTCACGGTGAACTCGGGACCTTTCTTCGTGGACATACGTCGCCACCTGGGAAAACGTGAGTGCTGGTCGACCGGAACCGGCTTCAGGCCCAAAATGGTTCCCCGGCCCGGGAACTTCCTTCCGTTGAACTCGTGAACACCCCAGGTCACGCGGTGCAACACCGGGTAGGAAGGACACAGCGATGACGGTAGTCGTACTGAAGTGGCCAGCACAAAGACTATGGTGAAGCCGAGAATGAACACCCCGGCCGCACCCGCTACCGCCCACTGGCATATGGTGACCACCGTGCCCCCTCGGCGTCGTAGTCGACCTCCCCGCCGACCGCACTGGCCAGATACGACATATACCCGGATACCAGGGGTACGACGCACGGGGAAGCGAACGAGATCAGACCGGCAGCTGCCGCAACCAGCATGCCGAAACACCGAGGAAGATCATCAGTGGCCCGGTGAGTGGTCTGCAGCGACTCTGCCTACCTCGGCACTCAACCCTGCTGTGGGCGTTACTCGTAGCGAAGCGAGCTGAACATCCCGGTTTCCATGTGATAGGCGTTATGGCAGTGAAATGCCCACTCACCGGGGTTGTCAGCGATCAGGTCGGCGATCATGGTTTCACCGTGGCGGAGAAGGACGGTGTCCTTGCGCAGCCCGCCGCTGCCGGGCAGCGCCCACGTGTGTCCGTGGATGTGCATGGGATGGGGCATCATGGTCCTGTTGCGCATGACCATCCGCAGGCGCTGGCCCTCCTGCACGGTCGCGGAGGAGGATTGGCCGTCGGTGAGAATGCTCCATTCATACGGCATCATCTGCCCGCCCAGGTCGATGCCAACTTCTCGGTCTGGTGTGCCCTCGGGCAGGAGTGCACGGTCTGCAGGCTTCAGAGAGGACAGGAGCAGTCCGGTGGACGACAACTCGGGGAAGTCGACATCGGGGCGGGGGGCCTGGCCGCCGGCGGTGCGGATGACGGCGAAGGCGCGGTCGTCCTTACCCACCGCCAAAGCCGTGAGCGGGAAGACGCCGTCGTCGAGGATGACCTCGACGTCGACACGCTCGCCCATCGACAGGTAGATCGATTCGGTCTCCCTGGGCTGGACAGGGAAGCCGTCGGTGTGGGTGACGGTCATGCGGTGACCACCGAGGGCCACCTTGAAGATGGTGTCACCGCCGGAGTTGATAAACCGCAGGCGGGCCTTATCGCCCGGGCGAGCCTCGAAGGTTCGGTGAGCGCGGGGGATACGTCCGTTGATGAGGTAGTGCGGATACATCACATCGCCGGCATCCCCGCCCAGAACCCGGTCCGGGGTGCCGTGCATCATGTGGCCGTGACCTCCCATTCCCATCCTCCCGTTATGGTCGCCCGAACCCATTACGGTGAGCTTATCGAGCTCATCGTCGGGAGTGCCCTGAATACCATCGACCCAGTCGTCGAGCACGATGGTCCACTCGACGTCCTGGTCCTCAGCGTCTTGCGGGTCACGGATGATCAATGGGGCGTGGAGGCCGCGATCAAGCTGCAGGCCGGAGTGGGAATGGTAGAAGTAGGTGCCACCGTGGGGGACTTCAAAAACATAGGAGAAAGACTCGCCAGGTTCAATGGGGTCCTGGGTCATGCCGGGCACACCGTCGGCGGCGTTGTGGAGTGCGATGCCATGCCAGTGGATGGAGGTGCTCTCAGGCAATTCATTGGTGATATCGACCTGGAGGACGTCGCCGGCGGTGGCCTCAATGGCCGCATCCCCGGTGTCAGAGACGTATCCCCACGTCTTGGCTTCGATGCCGCCGATATCCAGGGAGAGGGGCCGGGCGGTCAGTGTCCGCCGCACCGTCGGCTCACCGAGCGCAGTGGGAGTGGGGCGAAGGGAGGAACCTGGTGCCGAGGCAGCGGGTCCAGGGTCGCTGGTGCAGGCGGCCACGGCCCCGGTGCCGGCGAGGACGAGCCCGCCGAGCAGAAACTGTCGTCGGGAAAACGCGTTCGTCATGATTTAACCTTCCTGGTGTAAGAATTCAGTGACACGGAGAGACAGGTGCAGATGAGGGCCCTGCTGAGCCATTACGTCAGGCGCAGGTCTGTGACACAGGTGGCACCGTCGTCGGTGGTGGAAAACTCCGTGGTACCGGTACGCCCCTGGTAGCTGACCTCAATCAGGCCGGTGACATCATCGGGAAGCCAGAAGCCAATAAACCCATTGTCGAAGGTGGTTGTCTCCTCGTCCACCAGCACCTCACCGGTCGCCTCATCGGTGATCTTGACCTGGATGTCCTCATTGCTGAGTTCCCCCACGCAGGTCGTGAGGCTGTGGTAGAAGCAGTCGTGGGTGGAGTTGAGATAGGGTGCGATCGAGACATACGTCTGATTGTCGGGAAGATCGACCACGACTTCCTGGTCACCGCTCGAGAGCAGCAGTTCATCGGCACGCACTGAGGCGATCAGATCCGTGGGGCGCTCAGTGACCTTCTGCCGGTCGAGGTGATCAATGATCTCCACCGCGTCCATGTCGGCCAGGCCATGGGTAGTCAGGAATGTATCTTGGGACACCGTCCCGTCGGCCGTGGGTTCCGGGTCGGCGGTCGAACACCCCGTGAGGGCGAGGGCAAGGGCGGCGGCTGCGATCGCTGCTCGTTTCACGTCAATCTCCTTGGATCGTGGTAACACTGTGAGAAGACACCGCCTCAAGGTCGGTGCCATACCGTTATCTTGCACGGGTGCCTGACGGAGTAGAAATCAAAAACCCTGCTCACAGCCTTATAACAGGGCGAAAAGGGGGTGAATTCAGTGGGCTAGGTCACCACCGGGACACCACTCCACAGCCGTGGGCGATGTCCTTCTACCCGCCCCGGGTATGCGGCGCAGGCAGTGAAATCCCTGGTGGCGCCTGCTGAACCGACCAGGGGAGGCGATGCCGCCGGCCCGGGGTGGGGGCACAGGGGTGACGGCGATCGAAGGGTGATGTTTGAAGATTTGATGAAGATTCCCCGCTGGGCACTGAGTGAAGGTGGTATTCCCCCCTGGCTGGCGCGATACTAGGGTCTATGGCTGACCACACACCGACCACCACCACGCCCCCGGGGCGGGTGCTGGTCGTCGATGATGAACAACCCCTGGCTCAGATGGTGGCCTCCTACCTCATCCGGGCAGGCTTCGATACCCACCAGGCGCACACCGGCACCCAGGCCGTGGACGAGGCTCGTCGCTTTTCCCCCGATGTTGTGGTGCTGGATCTGGGGCTGCCCGAACTCGACGGCCTGGAGGTATGCCGACGGATCCGCACCTTTTCGGACTGCTACATCCTCATGCTCACCGCGCGTGGCAGCGAGGACGACAAGATCAGCGGTTTGACCCTGGGGGCGGATGACTACATCACCAAACCTTTTAGCATCCGGGAACTGGTGACCCGGGTGCATGCGGTGCTGCGCCGCCCGCGCACCAGCACCACCCCACCGCAGGTGACCACCCCCTTGATCGTTGGTGACCTCATCCTTGACCCCGTCGCCCATCAGGTGCGGGTGGGGGAGACGACCGTGGAGCTCACCCGCACGGAGTTCGAGCTGCTGGTTGCCCTGGCCCTGCGCCCCGGCCAGGCGCTGACCCGCCACGACCTGGTCACCGAGGTCTGGGACACCACCTGGGTCGGTGATGAACGCATCGTCGATGTCCACATCGGCAACTTGCGTCGCAAGCTCGGCACCGACACCCGAGGCCGGGGGTTTATCGACACCGTGCGCGGCGTGGGCTACCGGATGGGGCAGCCATGAATCACGGACCCGGCCTGACCTTCCGCTTCCTGGCCGCCCAGGTGTTGGTCGTGGTGATTAGCCTGCTGGTGGCCACGGCCGTGGCCACGACGGTGGGCCCGACCCTGTTCCATGATCATATGTTGATGGCCGGCCGGGAGGACCCCTCGCTGGAGCTGTTCCATGCCGAGCAGGCCTACCGGGACGCCAACCTGATCACCCTGGCCGTCGCCCTGCCCACTGCCTTGATCAGCGCCCTACTGGCCAGCCTGTGGTTATCGCGTCGTCTGCGCACCCCCCTGCAGGATCTCACCCGCGCCGCTACCAGCCTAGCGGCCGGTAACTCCCGTACCCGCGTGCCCGCCGGAGAAGCAGGCCCCGAGGTCGCCACCCTGGCGCATGCCTTCAACACCATGGCCGACCGGCTGGAACACACCGAACAGGTCCGCCGCCAGATGCTCTCTGATCTGGCCCACGAAATGGGCACCCCCTTATCGGTGCTCACGGTCTACCTCGATGGTCTCCAGGACGGGGTCGTGGACTGGAATAATGCCAACCACACGATCATGGCTGACCAACTCACCCGCCTGACCCGGTTGATGGAAGACATTGACGATGTCTCCCGGGCCCAGGAACACCGGATCGATTTGGACCTGGTGGAGGAAGGGCTCGGGGATCTGCTCCATACCGCCGCTGCTGCCGCGGGGGAAGCTTATGCTGACAAAGGCGTCGATTTACAGGTCGAGACCATTACGGACACCGCCCGGGTGCTCGTGGACCGGCAACGCTTCGGCCAGGTGATGAGCAATCTCCTGTCCAACGCGCTACGGCACACCCCGGCCGGCGGGCAGGTCCGGATCAGCGTTCAGCGCCAGGGGGCGTCCACCGCGCTCATCCACGTCGCCGATGACGGCGAGGGAATCCCACCTAGCCAGCTCGGACACATCTTCGAACGCTTCTACCGGGGGGATGCCGCTCGCAGCCGGGACAACGGCGGGTCCGGTATCGGTCTGACCATCTCCAAGGCCTTGATCGAGGCCCACGGCGGCACTCTCACCGCCACCTCCCCCGGACCTGGTCGCGGAGCGGTGTTTACCCTCCGCCTCCCGCTGTCCCCTCCCGACAGTGAGGAGGCTGCTCGGTGACCACACCCTGCCTCGCGTGAGGGCCGTGCCCTCCACCCCTCGAAAATATACCTCAGGGGATATGCGTTAGAGCGTAGCATCGTCGCATCCCACCGACCCGAAGGAGCTTTCCCATGATCACGTCCCCGCCCCGCCTCTTGCCGATGGCCTCCCACGGCTGCAGCTGTTGCGGACCTGCCTCACGTGCCGACACTGCCTCCATCCCTGCCGCCAGCGACTCGTCAGCAGGAGGATCCTCCCCTAGCTACCAGGTCACCGGTCTGACCTGCGGGCACTGCGCGAAAAGCGTGGCCCAGGCCCTTCAAGCCCTCCCCCAGGTCGACGACGTCCAGATCGATCTCGCTGCTGGTGGTGTCTCCACCGTCACGGTCACCGGTGTCGTACCTCCGGAGATGGTTCGCCGGACCATCGAGGAGGCCGGCTACGCCGTCTTATCCTGATCAGTTTTACCCATAATCTCGACCCCGACCGGGTTGAGCGAAAGGAACGTCATGAACACTCCCAACCATTCCGGTGATCACCCCGCTCCGGAAACAGACCACACCTACCACCCGGATCATGCCAGCCACGAACACCACGCAGATGCCGACACCCACGGCCATGCGATGCCCCACGATCACCCGCACTCCGCCCTGGACGAAGACCACCACGTTCATGGTCACGGCGAACACGCCGGACACAGCACCGCAATGTTTCGGGACCGCTTCTGGTGGTCGTTGATTCTGTCCATTCCCGTCGTTATTTTCAGCCCCATGGTCGCCCAACTGCTCGGCTACCACCTCCCGGCATTCCCTGGATCCACCTGGATCCCCCCGGTGCTGGGCACGATCATCTTCGTCTACGGCGGAACGCCTTTCCTTAAGGGCGGATGGAATGAACTGAAATCCCGCCAACCCGGGATGATGCTCCTGATCGCCATGGCCATCACCGTGGCGTTTGTCGCCTCCTGGGTCACCACTCTGGGGCTGGGCGGTTTTGACCTGGACTTCTGGTGGGAGCTGGCCCTGCTGGTGACCATCATGCTGCTGGGCCACTGGCTGGAGATGCGCGCTCTCGGGGCAGCGTCCTCCGCGCTTGACGCGCTGGCTGCCCTGTTGCCGGATGAAGCCGAGAAAGTCACCGACGGGACCACCCGCACCGTGGCCATCTCCGAGCTGGTCGTCGACGACGTCGTGCTGGTGAGGGCCGGTGCCCGGGTGCCGGCCGACGGAACCATCATCGACGGAGCCGCCGAATTCGATGAGGCGATGATCACCGGCGAATCCCGTCCCGTCTTCCGCGACACCGGTGACAAGGTGGTCGCCGGTACCGTGGCCACCGACAACACCGTCCGCATCCGGGTGGAGGCTACCGGCGGGGACACCGCTCTGGCCGGGATCCAACGCATGGTTGCCGACGCCCAGGAGTCCTCCTCTCGGGCCCAGGCCCTGGCGGATCGGGCGGCGGCATTGTTGTTCTGGTTCGCGCTGATCTCCGCTCTGATCACCGCGGTGGTGTGGACCATCATCGGCAGCCCGGACGATGCTGTGGTGCGCACGGTCACGGTGCTGGTCATCGCCTGCCCGCATGCCTTGGGCCTGGCGATTCCGCTGGTCATTGCGATCTCCAGCGAGCGGGCCGCGAAATCCGGGGTGCTCATCAAGGACCGGATGGCGCTCGAGCGGATGCGCACCATCGACGTGGTACTCTTCGACAAAACCGGCACCCTGACCGAGGGTGCGCACGCGGTCACCGATGTCGCGGCAGCTGTCGGCGTCACCGAGGGCGAGCTGCTGGCCCTGGCCGCCACCGCGGAGGCCGACAGCGAGCACCCCGTGGCCCGCGCCATCGTGGAGGCCGCGGCCGCCCATCCCGAGGCGTCCCGTCGGCAAATCCGTGCAACTGGTTTCAGCGCCGCCTCCGGCCGGGGGGTCCGGGCCACTGTCGATGGCGCTGAGATCCTCGTGGGCGGGCCGAACATGCTGCGCGAGTTCAACCTCACCACCCCGGCCGAGCTCACCGACACCACCAGCGCCTGGACCGAGCGTGGGGCTGGTGTGCTCCATATTGTCCGCGACGGTCAGATCATCGGTGCGGTGGCCGTCGAGGACAAGATCCGCCCTGAATCCCGCGCCGCCGTGAAAGCCCTGCAGGACCGCGGGGTGAAGGTTGCGATGATCACCGGCGACGCCCAGCAGGTGGCCCACGCGGTCGGTCACGACTTAGGCATTGATGAGGTCTTCGCCGAGGTCCTGCCCCAGGACAAAGACACCAAGGTCATGCAGCTGCAGGACCGGGGTTTGAGCGTGGCCATGGTCGGTGACGGTGTCAATGACGCCCCCGCTCTGACTCGCGCGGAGGTCGGTATCGCCATCGGTGCCGGCACGGATGTGGCCATGGAATCTGCCGGGGTGGTCCTAGCCAGTGATGACCCGCGGGCAGTGCTGTCGATGATTGAGCTCTCCCAGGCCAGCTACCGCAAGATGATCCAGAACCTGATCTGGGCCTCTGGCTACAACATCCTCGCCGTGCCGCTGGCCGCCGGCGTGCTCGCACCGATCGGGTTCGTGTTGTCCCCGGCCGTGGGTGCGATCTTAATGTCTGCCTCGACCATCGTGGTGGCCCTGAACGCCCAGCTGTTGCGCCGTATTGATCTGGATCCGGCTCACCTGGCTCCGACCGAGTCGAAGGAGGAACACACCACGCCTACTCCGGCATCCACCGCCGTCCACTGATCCACCACTTCTCTCCACTGCCTCCATATGGCCCTGAAAGACCCCACCATGAGGCGCACCCCCTGTTCTTTCCGCTCTCGCCGTGGCCTCCACCCCGGCGCTAGCCGCCTGCGGTGAGGCCCCCGAGTCAGGCAACACCGATGCCACCACCTCGGCCACCAACACTGCGACGACTGAGGCGGACCGGGAGATCTCCGCCGATCACGACGACACGGACATCATGTTTGCCCAGATGATGATCCCCCATCACCAGCAGGCCGTGGAGATGAGTGAGATGCCCCTGGCCAAGGAGGGTATCCTCGCCCAGGTTGTGGAGTTTGCCCAGGGGGTTATTGACGCCCAGGGACCGGAGATTGACCGGATGAACGCCATGCTCGGGGCCTGGGGCCCGCAGCCACTCCCTCGGGAGGATTACTACAATCCTATTGCTACACTTTGCAGATTAGGCCGCGCCGTTCGGCCACAACCGCAAATCTGTTCACAAATTCGCTAAGCGGGTTTTGCGAGACCTAGCGCCTCAGATCACCTCACACCACCAGCTTCTCCGCGCCGCCTGGCACCGCGTTAGACTGTCTGGCATGATCAAAAAACCGTATGCAATTGCTGCTGACTACGTTGCCATCGCCGCGTTCGCGCTGCTCGCGCGCATCGCGCACCAGACCGAAGACATGCCGCTGAACTTCTTCGGCTGGTTGGAAACCTTCCTGCCGTTCGCGGTCGGGCTGGGGTTGGCGTGGCTGGCCACCCGCAAAGACAAGGGGTGGCTGATTTGGCTCATCACGATCGTGGTGGGCCTGATCATTTGGGGCTTCTACCGCCACAAGCTGCCGCACTACTCGTTCGTCATCGTGGCGAGCAGCATGTCGGCGCTGCTCATGCTGGGATGGCGCGGTGCAGCGAAACTGATTCTGAAGCGGCGTTAGCTCGACAGCCAACCCATGTTGGCGAGGAAGTCGCCGCCCTGGAGGGCGTAGATCATCCACACGAGGTGGTTGATGATGTCTCCGGCGATGTCGAGTGCTGAGGAAAGCATGAAATTCTTCTCCTTATGTGTTTTAGAGGGGACTGATGGTGTGCTTCTTCGGCAGGTCTTGCTCTTGTTTGGTGGCAAGTTGGCGAAGGGCGCGTCGTAAAGAGAGGCGGGTTTGGGACGGCTCGATCATCGAGTCGATGAACCCGCGTTCGGCGGCGACGTATGGGGAGGTCATGGTTTCGTCGTAGAAGTCCATGAACATCTTCTTCATCGCTTCGCGCTGGGCGGGGTCCTCGATGGCGGCGAGCTGCTTGCCTTGGATCATGACAACGGCGGCGGAGGAGCCCATGACGGCGATTTGCGCGGTCGGCCAGGCGAGGTTGATGTCGCCGGTGAGGTTCTTGGAACCCATGACGGCGTAGGCCCCGCCGTATGCTTTGCGCACGATGAGGGTGACCTTTGGCACGGTGGCTTCGACGACGGCGAATGCTAGTTTGGCGCCGCGGTGGATGAGGCCTTCGCGTTCCTGGTCGACGCCGGGCAGGTAGCCGGGCGTGTCCACGACGAAGACGAGGGGGATGTTGTATGCGTCGCAGGTGCGGATGAAGCGCGCGCCTTTGTCGGCGGCGTCGGCGTCGATGCACCCGGCCTGGTACATGGGGTTGTTGGCGACGAAGCCGACGGTGCGGCCGTCGATGCGCCCGAAGGCGCAGATGAGGTTCTCGGCGTATCCTGCCTGGATTTCGACGAGGTTCTCGTCGTCGCCGAGCTGCACGAGGAGGTCCATCATGTCGTAGCCGGCGTTGGTGTCGTCGGGCATGAAGGTGTCGAGGGCGGAGTCGTCGAGGTCGTCGTCCTCGGGGGCCCATTCGACGGGGGCTGGGTCGAAGGTGGACGTCGGCAGGTGGGCGAGGAGGTCGCGGACGTAGTCGAAGGCTTCTTCCTCGGAGCCGACGACGGCCTGGATATTGCCGGACTGCTCCTGCACGCGGGCGCCACCGAGTTCGGCGGAGGTGATGTCTTCGCCGGTGACTTCGCGGATGACGTTGGGGCCGGTGACGTACATTTCGGACTGGCCGTCGACGGCGACGACGAAGTCGGTGGTCACGGGCGCGTAGACGGCACCGCCGGCGGACTTGCCCAGCATGATGGAGATCTGCGGGCTGCGGCCGGATAGCGGGAGCTGGCGGCGGGCGATCTCGGAGTACATGGCCAGGGACGTCACGGCGTCTTGGATGCGGGCACCGCCGGAGTCCTGGATGCCGATGACGGGGCAGCCGATCTTGATCGCGAACTCCATGACCTCGACGACCTTGCGGCCGAAGGTGACGCCGACGGAACCGCCGTAGACGGTTTTGTCGTGGGCGTAGACGGCGACGGGGCGGCCGTCGACACGTCCGTAGCCGGTGACGACGCCGTCGGAGTAGACGGCTTTCTCGTCGCCGGGTGTGCGGGCCAGGGCACCGATCTCGACGAAGGAGCCTTCGTCGAGCAGCGCGGCGATGCGCTGGCGCGGGGTGGTGTTCCCGGCGTCGTCGCGGCGCTTCCGCGAGCGCTCTGAACCGGGGTCCTGCGCTTTTTCTAGACGTGCACGCAGGTCAGTGAGCTTTTCTGCGCTAGTTGCCATTATCAATCCATTCGTTCATGTACTTGCCCACGATGCCAACCGCGGGCTCGTCAACTACTGCCAAATGGTCGCCCGGCAGATGGACGATCGTCAAATCCTTCACGATAGCGCCCCAGCCACCGTCCTCGTCAATGTGGGCGTAGGCCGGCTCCAGGGTAATGGCGCCGTCGTGCATGCGCTCGGCGCGGAACAGCAGCACCGGCACCTGCACGTCTGCCCAGCGGGCGAAGTCGAGGCGGTTGAGGATCTGGTTATCGACGAAGGACGCGCGCTGGTGCTCCAGCACACCGGCGGCGAGACCGTGCTCGGAGGCGTCGGTGGTGGCCAGGAACTCGGCCAGCATGTTGAGCACCGCGTCCTCCCCTGCCGTCTCCAGCAGGTCGAAGGGCACCGGGAAGTCCAGCCCGTAGGTGTCCTTGGCAAACTTGGCGTAGCGCTCCCAACGCGCCTTGGTCTCCTCCGGGGTGTCGGGGGCTGGCTCGGACGGCTGGGTGGTGTCCAGCAGCGCGATGTACGCGATGCGGTCGTTGCCCAGCTGGTGCGCCACTTCGTAGGCGAGTGCGCCACCGAAGGACCAGCCCGCGAGCACGACCTTGCCCTCGGGCGCGATGCGGTTGATGTCTTCCACGTAGGCCGCGGCGCGCTCTTCGAGGGTGCCCTCGAGGCGCTCGACGCCGTACACCGCGACGTCGTCTGCTAATCGACGAGCCAACGGCTGGTACACCGCACTGGACCCACCGGCCGGGTGGAACACGAACACTGGCGGCTTGGTGGTGTGCTCTGGCTGCTGCAGCACCCGGATGTTGCCTTCGACCTCGGTTTCGAGGCCCTCGCGCACGATGTCGGCGAGCGGCTCGAGCGTTTCCGCGTCCTTGACCTGCTCCGCGGTCACGGTGATGCCGGAACGCTCGCTCAGGTGGTTGGCGATGGCTTCGGCCTGCGCGTCGTCGATGGCGGGCAGCTCGGAGGTCACGCCCGCGGCGGCGGTGCCGGTGAACTTGGCCCACGCGCCGAAGACCATGCGCTCGGAGGCGTCGCGGGGTGCGACGCCGACGCCCTGGGCGCCCTCCGACTTCTCGGTGGGTTCGGCAGCGGCTTCGGCTGGCTCAGCGGCAGCATCAGCGGTCTCAGACTGCACCCCGGCGACCGCGTCCTCGACGATGCGGATGACGTCGGCGACGGAGGCGTCGCGAAGCGTTTGTACTGGCAATGGCGGGATCTGGAAGTCGTTCTCCACGCGGTTCTTGATGCGCATGCCCATCAGGGAGTCGAGGCCGAGGTCGATGAGCGGTAGCTCGTCGGGGAGGTCCTCGGCGTCGTAGCCCATGGACTCGGACACGATGGAGCGCAGGCGCTGCGCGACGGACTCGCCGGAGTTCGGGTCCCAACGGATGGCGTCGACGTCGGCGAGCTCCTCCACGGCCGGCGCGGCGTCACCAGTAGCCTCAGCTATTGAGTCCTCTTCAACAGCACCGCCAAGGTCGAGCGCGGTAGCGAAGCCCTCCGCAAGCAGCGTGTCCTCGTGGAACACCTTCACGCTCACCCCGCCGAGCGAGGTCGCCGCGATGGTGGTTACGTCGCCCTCTGCAGGCAGTACGTCGTGGTCCTCGTAGGCCACCACCCGGGAGCCGGGCAGGACTTCGGCGGCGACGGCGTCGATAATCTGGTGCGGGCTAAACAGCGTGTCCGCGGCCGTCGAGTACGCGACCTGGCCCTCCGGCAGGCGCACCTTCGCGCCGAGCAGCGAGGTGTGCGCGGAGGCGGGGCGCGCGTCGGTCCAGAACTCGGAGCGCTTGAACTGGGTTAGTGGGGCGTCGATACGCGGGCCGCGGCCGTAGAACGCGGTGAAATCGACGGCGGTGCCGGTGACGTACAGCTTCGCGGCGAGGTCCAAAATGGACTCCACCTCGTCGACCTTGCGCTTGCAAGTGAACAGCAGCTGCGCGTCCGGCTTGCCCGAGGCGAACGCGGTGTTCATCAGGCCCATGATCGCCACCGGGTTCGGTGCGACCTCCACGAGCGTGGTGTAGCCCTCGGCGAACGCGGTCTCGGTGGCCTGCTGGATGTAGACCGGCTGGCGCGTCATGCGCAGGAAGTATTCGTCGGTGTGCACGATCTGGCCCGGCTGGTACACCACGCGCTCGTCGACGCTGCTCAGCAGCGGTACGCGCAGCGGGCGCGCCTCAATCCCGGCGATCTGCGCTGCCAGGTCGCCCAGGATCGGGTCGAGCGCACTCGTGTGCCCGGCGCCGCGCACGCGCATCAGTCGTGCGAACTTGCCTTCGCCTTCCAGCTTCTCGACGAGCCCCTTCACCGCACCAACGGGGCCGCCGACGGTGAGCATGCCAGGCCCGGCGAACACGGCCGCTTCGACGCCCGTGCCCTCCAATTGATCAGCACTCAATTCGACGACGGCCATGGCGCCCTCGGCGTCGGTGTCGGCGGTGAGCGCTTCGCCCTCACCCATCAGGCGGGCGCGGTGGCACGCGATGACCATCGCGTCCTTCGCGCTGATGCCGCCGGAGGCGTAGCCCGCGGCAATCTCACCCATGGACATGCCCATCACGGCGGCCGGGCGGATCCCGGCGGCGTCCAGCATGTCGGTCAGCGCGATCTGGTAGGCGGTCACCGCGACCTGGCCGGTCTCGGTATCGTAGGTCAGCCCGTCATCCTCGATGATTTCGATGATGGACCAGCCGGCCTCGAACTGGACGATGGAGTCCAGCTCACGCATCCGCTGCGCAAACAGCGGCGAGGATGCCATGAGCTGCTTCGCCATCTTGCGGTGCTGGGAGCCGAAGCCGGAGTACACAAACACCGGGCCGAGCGCGTTCGGCGAATCCGCCACGGCGATACCGGGGCCGACCTTGCCCTCGGCGACCTGGCGCAGCCGTTTGACGGCCTCCTCGGTCGTTGCGGCGGTAACCACCGCGGCGGAACGGCCATGGTTACGCAGCGCTAACGACCGCGCAAAAGGAATAAGGTCCGCGTCGGGGCGTCCCTCGAGCGCGTCGGCAAGCCCGGCTGCTGCGGTCTTGCGGCGCGAGGTCAGAAGGCCGCTGACGGGCAGGGTGGCCGTCGATACGCCGGTGAGCGCCTCGAGGCGCTGCGGTGCTGCCTCGTAGTCGGCCGGGTCGAACTCCTTGACCACGACGTGCGCGTTCGTGCCGCCGAAGCCGAAGCCGGAGACACCCGCCACGCGCCGACCAGAGTACTGCGGCCACTCGCGCGGGTCCTCGACGACTTCGAGGTTGTTGGCGTCGAAGTCGACGTAGCGGTTCGGGCCGGCGAAGTTCGCCATGGCCGGGATCGTGTCGTGCTGCAGGGCCTGGACGACCTTGATCAGCGCGGCCACGCCCGCGGCGGACTCCGAGTGGCCGATATTCGACTTCGCCGAGCCGAGCAGCAGCGGCTGGCCAGCCTCGCGTCCGGCACCGCAGACCTGGCCCAGCGCGGTGGCCTCAATCGGGTCGCCGAGGATGGTGCCGGTGCCGTGGGCCTCCACGAGGTCGACGGTGCGCGGGTCCACGCCCGCGTCGGCGTACGCCTGTTGCAGCACATCCACCTGGGCCTCCGGGTTCGGGGCGGTCAGGCCGTTGGAGTGGCCGTCCGAATTGGTGGCGCTGCCCTTGATCACGGCGAGGATGTCGTCGCCGTCGGCGATGGCGTCCTCCACGCGCTTGAGCACGATGAACCCGGCCGCTTCCGAGCGAACGATGCCGTCCGCGTCATCAGAGAATGCGTGGATCTTCCCGGAGGGCGAAATCACGCCCAGCTCCGAGAACATCAGGGAAGCAAACGGGTTGGCCAGGATGTTCACGCCGCCGGCGAGGGCGACGTCGGCTTCGCCCTCGCGAAGGGCGCGCACCGCGTGGTGCACCGACACCAGCGAGGAAGAGCAGGCCGTGTCCACGTTCATGGACGGCCCGCGGAAGTCGAAGGCGTAGGAGATCCGGTTCGGGATCACCGCGCTGGACGCGCCGGTCAGCGCGTACGGGTGCGCCTGCGCCGGGTCAGCGCCCATGAGCATGCCGTAGTCGTTATTCGAGGAACCGACGAACACGCCCACGCGCTGCCCACGCAGCGAGTCGGCGGGGATGTGGGCGTCCTCAAGCGCCTCCCAGGCGACCTCCAGCATGATGCGCTGCTGCGGATCGATATTCTTCGCCTCCAGCGGGGACAGGCCGAAGAACTCGTTGTCGAAGGCGGCGATGTCGTCGAGGTAGCCGCCGTCGGTGGCTTCCTCACGCATCTTGGTGCGCAGGAACGGGTCCGAGTTGTACTCGGACCAGCGGCCCTCCGGCAGCGGGCCGGTCGTGACCTCGCCTGCGGCGATCAGCTCCCAGTACTCGTCCACGTTATTCGCGCCCGGGAACCGCCCGGCCGTGCCGACGATGGCGATGTCGTGACCCTTCGCCTCCACGTCGCGGCCGGTGGCGACGACGTTCGACGCCGCCGGGGCGTCAGCGGTCAGCGCGTGGGCCAAGGCAGCGATCGTCGGGTACTGGTAGGCCACGGTGGGGTCAATGCGTCGGCCCAGTAGCTTCTCCAGTTCCCCGGAGAGAACCACTGCGTCGCGGGACGAGAGCCCGTAGGACTCAAACGGGGTGGTCGCGTCAACGCTTTCCACACCTGTCGTCTCCGCAACCCACTGTTGCAGCCACTGGATCAATGCATTCTCACTCATAGCATCCAACCCTATCGGTCGTGCCTTTCTTTTCGTTATCAGCCTTGGTAGTTCTTCGCGTTGACCTGGCGCGCAATCTTGCCTGAGGAGGAACGCGCGATCTCGTTCGGCGCGTAGAAGCGGATGTCCGACGGCGCCAGCCCGTGCTTCGCGGTCACGGCGGAGCGGATCGCGGCGATGGCGTCGGCGTCGCCTTCCGGGGTCGCAGTCTCGGCGCGCTCGACAAGCAACACCAGCTTTTCGACGTCCTCCCCCGGCACCGCAAACGCCGCCACCGAATCCTTGCGCACATGTTCGCTGGCCTCCATGACGGTGGCCTCGATGTCCTGCGGGTAGTGGTTACGTCCTGCGACGACGATGAGGTCCTTGACACGGCCGGTGATGTAGAGGTGGCCGTCGAGAAGCGTGCCCAGGTCCCCCGTTGCCAGCCAGCCGTCCTTCGGCAGGCCTTCCTGGAGCGTGGCGCCGATGGTGTTGCCGAAGGTGTCGGCGGTGTCGCGCGCGCGGTCCTGGTAGCCGAGGGCGATGTTCGGGCCGTGTGCCCACAGCTCGCCGATGGTGCCAGGCGCGACCTCGTCGTGGGTCTGCGGGTCGACGACGGCGAAGTGCATCCATGACACCGGCTGGCCGTTGGAGGCCATCACAACGCCGCCATCTGTCTCTACCGCAAGCCCCTCGGTGAGCTTGTCACGGTCGAGGGTGACGAACTTGGGGCGGTCCGGGGTCTGCGGGGTGGAAACGAGCAGGGTCGCCTCCGCGAGCCCGTAGGAGGGGCGCATCGCTTTGCGGTCCAGGTTGAAGCCCTCGTAGGCCGCAATGAAGCTGTCGACGCTCGGCTTCGTCACCGGCTCAGAACCGATGACGAGGGCGTCGAGGACGGACAGGTCCAGGTCCTGCGGCGCGTGCCCGACGGCACGAGCGCACAGCTCGAGCGCGAAGTTGGGCGCCGCGGTGAAGACGTGGATGTCCTCCGGGTCGCTCTCGCAGCGACCGAGGCGTTCCACCCAGCGCATCGGCTGCTGGATGAAGTCACGCGGGGTGAATAGCTCGAACTCGCTGCCGAGGATGATCAGCATCATCGAGATGATGATGCCCATGTCGTGGTGCAGTGGCAGCCAGCACGGCACGCGCATCGGCTGTTCCAGCTTCGCCGCCGTATAGATCTGGATGACGTTAGACACGATGGACTCGTTGGTGAGCATCACGCCTGCCGGGTTGCGGGTGGAGCCGGAGGTGTACTGCAGGAAGGACACATTGTCCGACGTATCGACGTCCCCCTCCACCTGTCCGGCCACCCAGCCGGCAGCGAGCGTGTCCGGCAGCGCGTCGACCGCGATGATGCGCGGGCGTTCCTTGCCCGGCAGCTCCGCGAAGAAAGCGCGCACTGCTGGCGCGCCCTGCTTGTTGGTGAGCACCACGTTGGCCTCGGCGTCGGCGAGGACGGCGCGCAGGTGGCCTTCGTGGCCTGGCTCGGTCGGGTCGTAGAGCGGCACCGGGATCTGACCAGCGTACATGGCACCCATGAATCCGAAGATGTACTCGGGGCAGTTGTCCGCCAGGATGGCCACGCGGTCCCCCGGCTTTCCGATCTGCTGCAGGCGCGCCGCCACCGACTTGATCCGTGTGTTTACTTCCGCGCGCGTGAACGTGCGCAGCGCCCCGTCCGGGTCTGCGGAGTAGTCCCACGAGCGGATATTGATGGTGTCTGTCGCACCGGCTTGTGCCGCCGCCCCGTAGAGCATCTCGGTCAGGGCCGGGATGGTGAAGTTCGGCGGGAGTTTGATCTGGCCGGTTTCGTCAATAAACCGCTGAATCAGTACTTGGAGATCCATGGGCACTCCTTGTAGTCAGGTCCTAGAATTAGTTAGTTTCTAGAAAGAATCAATTACGGACATTGCCCAATCTACAGCCCATTGCGGCGTAGTGGTACCCGGAATCACATCCGGGTTCGTGGCATACATTGCGTGATTGCCGTTGGCCAGCAACAACGCACTCGCGCGGTCCACAGCATTTCCGATATCCTGCGGCGCGTCACAGATGGAATCATTCGGCGCACAAATCTCGTACGCACGGTCAGCCACCTGGCCGAAGCCACCCTGCCGCGCACCGGTCATCGTCGCGCCCGGCGTCGCCGCGCTGACAACCATCTGCAGCGGGCGCAGCGCAATCTCAGCTCCAACGCCACGCAGCTCAACACCAGGATTCACGCCGACGCCGTTCTCGCGGCGCCCGTCCGCAATCATCAACGAGCCCAGCAGGCGCTCCGGCGGCAACGCGTGCGTCCCCGCGCCAATCTGGCTCGTAATATCGCCCGCAATCACCGCGCCCTGCGAGAACCCTGCCACAATGAACTTCGTCGACGGACACTGCTCCGCCACAAACGCAATCTCACCGTTCGCGCGCGCCGTGCCCTCAGCGCGGGACTCGTCGTAGCTCATCTCGTTGCGGCCCTGCGGAGTCTGGATGTTCCGGAACTGCGCCGTGTACGGCACCGTGAACACGCGCACCTGGTCAATCGGGTAGCGCTCCTGCAGCGGCTTCGTAATCGACAGCATGAAGCTGTTCGGGTTCGCCTGCGGGGCGAAGGGGTCGTCGTCAATTGACGATTCCCACGTGCCCGGAATCGAAACGAACTCCACCGTCGGGCACCAATCCGGCTCCTGGCGAGCCTCCGTCGACGTGCCCGGCTCACCCGGCTCAACGACACTCGGCCCGTCCTGGTTCTTGAGCCACTGGAATACCCCCAGCCCAATCGCCGCGAGCACCACAATGACCGCAGCTACAACGCCTGCTCTGCGCATATTACTCCCTTACTTGCACAGCTTGGACTGCGCGGTTTCACCAATCAGCGCCGCCACGGCATTCGCATCCAAATCGGTGCGGCGCTGCTCTACCAGCTGCCCCGCAACCGCATCGCGCGTCACGGAGTCACCATTGCACACCGTCGCGCCCGTCGCCGTCAACTGATCCTCGACGCCCTTCACATTCACGCCGCTTTGCTGCAGCTGGTCAAGGAACGCCTGCTCTTTCGGGCTAAACGTCGGCGCCTGCTCCGGAATCGAGGTCACCTCGCGCGCCGGCTGATCCGCCGGGCCCTGGTTTTTCGACGCCGGCTTCGCTCCCTCCGACGTCGTCGCCTTCGCAGTGCCAGACGCCGACGACGTTGCCGTCGGCGGGGCCTGCGTCGCCGTTACGTCATCGCTTTCCACCGTCGTGCCACCGCAGGCCGCCAAGCCCAACGCGAGGCAGAGGCTTGCGCTCGTCAGCAGTCGCTTCATCGCCGCTCCTTACTTCCGCTCGCGGACCACGCCGTTGACCTGCTCCAGCGTTCCGTGCTGGAAGTCAATCACCAGTCCACCGGCAGGGATTTCGCGCATGTCCGAGGTCGGCCAGCCCATCGCGCCCTGCTCGTAGCCGCGCTTGCCCCACTCCTCGAAGATGTCGCCATAGAGCACCACGTGTGCGCCGGTCTCTGGCGACCAGTAGATGTTGCCCTTCTCGAACTGCTGGAAGAACCCTCCGCGGATCGCGATCTCGTTGCTCTTCGGGTAGCCCAGCGCGCTCGTCGCCGTGCCCAGCTCGCCGTACTTCTCGGCGATCGCGCCGTGGACAATGTTGTGGCTCTTATCCGGGTTGCGGGTCAGGAACCCGCCCTGGAACTTCTGCACGTAGCCCTTGCCCACCTGGTTCGCCTCAGCAACCGGGTACTTCAGGTCGCCCGTCTCGTAGCCGTTCTCGCCCCAGGCCTTGAACATGTCGCCAGGGATAGCGTAGGCGCCAGTCTGCGGCGTCCAGTAAATCGAACCGTTCTCGAAGTGGACGAAGCGGCCGACGCCGTCCGGCGTCTTAGTCTCACCGGTGGTCGGGAAACCGAGCCAGCTCGACGCGCCACCCAGGCCGCTGTACTTCGCCAAAATCGCGCCGAACAGCGGGTACGCACCCGTCTTCGGGGACCAGAACGCGGTACCACCACGGAAGTCCTCGGCCTTGCCCTTGCCGTCAGCGACGTCGTACTCGTTATTCACGCAGCTACCGATCACACCAGACTTCGTCGCCTCAGCAATCGCGCCCACCGGGTTGCAGTCCGAACCGCGGTCCGCCTCCGCCAACGCCAACGCATTCGCGATGTACGGCCAGGCCTGCGTCATCTCAAACTGCCAGTACTCCCAGGAGTGCACGCCCGACGGACGGAACTTCACAACCGGCTTCACCGGCGTCCGCGACGCGTAATCGACGAAGGTCTGCGTCGACAAGCGAGAAATCACCTCAAGCCCGACACCAGCCGGGTTCGCAGCGCCCTTCGCCACCGACTCCGGGTTACCAAAGTCATCGCGGCCCGAGCCCGAGGACACGTACACCGTCATGTCCTTCAACGCCTCAATGCCAAGCTTCGGGTCGTGGTCAATCCAGTCCTGCGACCCAGCCGGGCCCCACATCGCCTCCGAGTCGTAGCCGCCCGCATCCATCTGCGCGGCCTTAATCGCCGTCGGCATACCTGTGGTCGTGGTGTCCAAGTAGCCAGAGAAGGAACCCACGAACTTGAACAGGTGCGGGTTACGCTCCGCCAGGTTAATCGCGGCGGTACCACCCATCGAGATGCCCACCACAGCGCGGCTGTTGTTCGAGCGGAACTCGTTGTTCAGCACCGGGACGAGCTCCTTCGTCAAGAAGGTCTCCCACTTGTAATTCTTCCCGTTGTTCGGGCGCTGCCAATCCGAGTAGAACGAAGACTCGCCACCAACCGGCAGGATCACGTTCACGTTCTTGTCAGCGTAGAACTGCTCAATATTCGTCTCGATGGTCCAGCCATTCTCATCATCACGAGCACGCAGACCATCCAGCGCCCACACCTCAGGGAACTTCGCCTGCGGATTCGAGTGCCAGTCACGCGCCAGCAGGATCTGCACCTGCATCAGCTGCTCCGGCATCGCCGCCGAACGAATAAACACAGCCACGCGGCGGTTCGTCAACCACTCAATGCGGTCCACGCTCACGCCCTCAGGCAGGCCCGGGATCTGCGGGTTCTTATCAACCTCAATCGGCGTCCGCTTCGGCGGGTCCGACGGCCGAATATTATCCGACAGCCCACCACGGTTACTCGACAGCGGCAACGACGACTGCGCCGCAGCCGACGTCGACAACACCGGAACTAACGACGCCACCATCGGCACCGCTGCCGCAACAATCGCAGCCTTCTTCATCCGATTCATAGGGGAACGGGTCTCACGCATGAATTTCCTGCCTCAACTCTTCTTCTGGGCTTTTGCCATTTTTTGGGTGTGCACAACCAGCGCCGCGTGCTCTACGACCAACTCCGAGGGTTCCCCTCCCCCGGAATCAACCAGCGACGGCGCTAACAAATCACTCTAAAGGTTAAGTATGCCTTGAGAGTTTAGCCACCAGACACGCCGGAGCGCCACCGAGTTATTTGGCGTTGGGTGGATATCGGTGCCAAAAGACACAATCGTTTTCGACTAGCCCTTTTTTGAACTGCAAATACGAAAAGTACCAGTTTGCGAATTGCGTCCTGTGGCACTCGCGCCCTCAGCGCAGACAAAAAGAACCCCGCCAGGCGAGGCTGACGGGGGCAAGAGCCAAAAACTACCAGGCGTTCATCACGTTGAGGATGCGCGGCTTCGTGTACTCAAGCTGCTGGCCGAACTGTTCCCAGTTGTGCAGGCCAACAGGCGTGAACACGGCGGTGTGCTTGACGCCGGTGGCCGTGGCCTTGGCGCTCCACAGGCGTGTGGTGAAGTTCGCGACCATCTCCAGCGCGATGCCGGCGGCCTTGTGCTGTGGCAAGTAGCGGTCGTCGCGTGCGGATGGAGTGCCGCTTCCGGCGGAGACGTAGACGTCGCGGCCCCGCAGGTTACCCATGTTCAGGAATGGGTCGTTCTCGTAGCGGCGGGGATCAAAGATGGAGCCCCACATGGCGTTGAGGTTGTAGAGGCCGCCGTCGAGAAGTGCGAGGCGCAGCGCGGTTTGGGCGCCGGGGATGGTGGTGGTGAGGTAGCCGGAGTAGGACAGCACCTGGCGGAACTGCTGCGGGTGCAGCGCGGCGAGGTTGATCGCGGCGGTGCCGCCCATGGACAGGCCGAGGATGGAGTTGTTCGTCGGGGATACGCCGAAGTGGCGCTGCAGGTATGCGGGCAGCTCCTTGGACAGGAAGGTGTCCCACTTGTAGGTGACGGGGCTGTTGAAGTTGTAGGTGGCTGGCGCGTTCCAGTCGGTGTAGAAGGAGGACTGGCCGCCGACAGGCATCACGAGGGTGATGTTGTGGTTGACGAAGGTGCGTGCTGCGTTGACGTCTTGGACCCAGGCGTTGGTGCGTTCGGTGGCGCGGAGGCCGTCGAGCATGTAGAGGCCGGCGTTTCCGCCGCGCTGAGCGGGCTGGATCTGGACGGTGATGTGGCGGCCCATTGCTGGCGACCAGACGGTGCAGCGTTGTACCCAGTAGCCGACGCGGTCCCACTCGCAGGTTCCGGTGGAGTCGGGGCGCAGCCAGTCACGGTTAGCGGCTTGTGCTTGGGGGGCGGCGACGATCATCGACAGCGCGGTCAGGAGCGCTACCACTAGGCCCATGAGTCCGTGGCGGTTCTTCATACAGCGTTTCCCTTTCTCAGCAGTTTGCTACCAAACTACACGGGTACCGCTATGGATACCCAAATCCTCGCCTTGGCTGAGCCGTGCCTGTTC
Organism: Corynebacterium sp. HMSC08D02; assembly: GCF_001807505.1. Lineage (NCBI taxonomy): Bacteria > Bacillati > Actinomycetota > Actinomycetes > Mycobacteriales > Corynebacteriaceae > Corynebacterium > Corynebacterium sp. HMSC08D02. The sequence goes on from NZ_KV789260.1 coordinate 114,919, forward strand.
GTCGTCTGTGAGGTAGCTGAGGTAGGTGGAGGGGTCGTCGGAAAGCTGGAGGGTTCGGCCGTTACCCAGCGAGTATTTGATGTTCTTCCAGAAGCGTTCGCGGCTCATTGGCTCGCGGGAGGTGGCGAGCAGCTCGGCTATTTCGGGGCTACGGAGTGCGGCGCGGGCTTGGCGTGCTTCGTCCTGGTCGATCCACTCAGGCAGCTTTGAGAGGTCGACGGCCGTGTCCGCAACTTGCCATTCGGCGGCGAGCTGCTTGTCGTGCCCGACGCGCCCTTCGGGATCGCGCGGCATGCGGGCCGCGAGCGGTGTGGCGAGTCCGACGGTGTCGAGGACGCGCACGTCGAGAGGCGCGTTCATGCTGGTCATCCCGAGGTTGATCAGGTAAAGCGACAACGGGTAGGCCTGCAGGTCACTGTCAGCCTCGGGGACGCGGGGGCGCGGGTACCAGGAGTAGAGCTCCGGGTCGCGGCTGATAAGCCCCGGTGCGATCTGCGCAGCACCAGCGTCGCGGGCCTCGATGACAGCGTCTGTGTAGTTCATCATGAGTTTCGAGCCCAGGAAGTCTTCGGCGTAGCGCGGCGGGTTGTCTGGTTCGCGGTTGACGGCCATCGTCCAGAACTCGCGCTCGTCAACGATGCCGAGCTCTTTCGCCGTCCTGCTGTGGATGTCCTCGTCGAGCGGGTGGGCACGCACCACAATTATCGACGCCCACACCACCAACACCAGCGCAACCACCACGTTGAGGCGCGTCAGTGGGGCGGCCATCACCGGCAGCAGCAGCGCGAAGAGCGGCAGCAGCCACATGCGTCCGTGCATGAAGTCGCCGCCGACGCGCAGCACGTACAGGATGTGGATCAGCGCGCACCCCACGACGAGCGCCACGATGGCGGCGCGGCGTCCGGTGACGAGGAGGCGTCGTAAAGAAATAAGGAGTACCGCGATGACCAGCAGGAGCGGCAGGTACAGCGCGTAGGGCCCGATGAAGTCCCAGGCGTATGTGGCACCTTCGGCCCACTCGCTGCCGGAGGCGGACTTGGCCACCGCGGTGTGCGGGGTGAGCAGCCCGTAGTAGCCCATGCGGAAGATCTGGTAGGCGGCGGGCACGGGCAGCGCGGCCGCCAGGATGCCGAGCGTCTTGCGCGGCGAGTACACCAACAGGACCAGGCCGGTCAGTCCGCCGTAGAGCGCCAGCTCGGGGCGGACCAGCCAGGACAGCCCGCACCAGAAGGCCAGCCAGTAGCCGACCACGGGGGCGGCGCGGCGCGCGGTGCCGCCCGCCCACTGGACGAGTAGCGCCCACCACGCCGCCAGCCACAGCAGGGACAGGCCCCACTCCAGCCCGGAGGTGGCGAAGTCGCGCGCGGGCGGCAGGGCGAAGTAGACCAAGATGCCCAGCGGCACCACCGGCGCGGTGCGCCAGAACCTGCCCGCAGCGTAGGTGGCCAGCACCGCCGCGACGACGGTGCACAGCAGCGCGAGCCACATCGCGATGGTTTCCAGGCGGGCGTCGCTGACCATCGCGAAGGCGGTGATCAAGTACTGCCACAGCGTGGAGGTGTTCGCCTCCACGCGCTCGCCTGCGTTGAAGACTGGGCCATTGCCGGCCAGCAGGTTGCGCACGGTGCGCAGGACGATGAGGCCGTCGTCAGACATCCAGCGCCTGGTCCACCCGCCCCAAAATGCGAACACGCCCGCAATGGCGCACGACAGCAGCAGCGTCACCCGGGCGTTGATCTTCATTGCGCCAATGTTACTAAGCCAGCACTGGCACCACGTAAACTGCCAGCACAATGCACAGTATCCAGGCCGCGGCCAGCATCTGCAGCACCCGGTCTTCCAGGGCAATCTCGTCCGGCGCGCCGCCGTGACCACCGTCAACCTTCGCGGCGTAGCGCAGGATCGCGATCACAAACGGCACCATCGAAATCTGGTACCAGACCGCGGCCGCGCCCTCGACCGAGTTGGAAAGCTGGAAGCCCCACAGGGCGTAGCTCATCACGACGGCGGTCGCGGACAGGGTCCACACGAAGCGCAGGTAGGTGGCCGTGTAGCCCTCCAGGGCCTTGCGGATCTTCGCGCCCGTCTCCTGCGCCAGCAGCAGCTCCGCGTAGCGCTTGCCCGACGCCATGAACAGCGAACCGAACGCCGCGACCAGCAGGAACCACTGCGACAGGTCAATGTTCGCCGCCACGCCACCGGCCATCGTGCGCAGCATGAACCCGGAGGACACCAGCGCGATGTCAATGACCGGGATGTGCTTCCAGCCGAAGCAGTAGCCGAGCTGCAGCGCAATATAGATGCCAATCACGAGGGCGAGGGCGAAGCCGTCCGTCGCTAAGAAGGAGAGGCCAAGCGCTGCGACGATGAGCACCACCGCCATCGCGTAGGCCAGGTTGATCGGCAGCATGCCCGAGGCGATCGGGCGGAAGCGCTTCGTCGGGTGCTCGCGGTCGCTCTCCACGTCGCGGGCATCGTTGACAAGGTAGATCGAGGAGGCGCCGAAGCAGAACACCACGAACGCCAGCAGCACGTCCAGCGCGGTGCGGGACGTCCAGGCCTCCGTCCCAGCGGCCAGTGGAGCCGCCAGCACCAGGACGTTCTTCACCCACTGCTTCGGGCGAAGGCCCTTCACCATGGCGTCGGGAAGGTTCTTCGGCGGGACGCGTACCTGCTGGTAGTCCACGCCCTCGGTGTGGGGCTCCGGCTTCAAAAAGGGTTCGTGCGGTTGCGTGTTGCTCACTTCAGCTGCCTTTCCACCTTGATCGTCGCTTTGGCGCACCCGGCGCCGAGCAAAGCACCGACAATAGTATCCGTCGGGTAGTGGACGCCAAGGAGGTTGCGGGAGAACATCATCACGGGCACGAGCAGCAGCGGCCACTTCTTGCCCGTGATGTCCATCAGGTGCACCGCGGCCGCGCCCGTGTTCGTCGCATGCGAGCTCGGGAACGAGAGCTTGGAGGGGGTGGCCACGCCAATGTTCACGCGGGGGTCATGCGGCCTTGGGCGCCGCACAATCCGCTTGATGACGACGCTCGCCGCGTGCGCCACGAAAGTGCCCACGCCCAGCGCCAGCCACTTCGAGCGCCTCTTCTTATCGACGCCCGCCCCGAGCCCCGCGACGGCCAACCAGCCAAGGTCGTGCTCGCCGAAGTGGCTCAGGCCCCTGGCCGCCTTGACGGCTGCCGGGGTGTACGCCGCGTTCTGGATCGCGACGAGGATATCAGCCTCACGCTTGCTCATCGAACACCTTCCCCCAGTTCTCAGCGCTGGTCAGCGCCGGTTTCGCGGCTTCGTACTGCTGGCGTAGCTCCTGCCAGCGCTCCTTGATTTCTTCCTGTAGCGCCTTGGTTTCGCGCAGCAGGTCGTCCGCAAGCGCCTTGTTGCGCTTGCGGAACGCCACACCCGTGCCACCTGCCGTGGCCACCGTCGCCGAGTCGAGGCGGGCCAGCGTGAACCAGCGGGCCTCCTCCGCGGTGAGGTTCAGCTGCGGCGCCTCCCAGTGCTCCTGGTTCTCCTGGGTGAACTGGTGGCGCAGCGCCTTGACCGCCCACGGGATCTTCTTCAGCTTGGCCAGGCGCCCGCCGATGTTCTTGGTGGGTACGCCCGGCGCGCCCGTCGGCGCTGGCAGCTCCGTTGCGGAGGAGACGACCTTGGCGTCGTCGTAGTTGGCGCGGATCTTCTGGATGCGCGGCAGTGAGGTCTCAAGGATGTCGAAGAGCTGGTCCGGGCCGGCGAGGAAGTCCTTCATGGCTTCCAGCTGGATGGCCATGGTGGAGTATTCCATACACATGATGTGCTTGTAGGTGGACTTCAGCATGTTCTTCAGCATCGCGTCCGGGGAATCCGGGCCGTACAGGGAGGCGACGATGAGGCGGTTACGCATGTGGAAGTAGGCCTGCCAGTCGATGGCGTCGTCCTTATCGGCCCAGGCCATGTGCCAGATGGCGACGCCCGGCCAGGTGACCGTCGGGAAGCCGGCTTGCTTGGCGCGCAGGGCGTACTCGTTGTCGTCCCACTTGATGAACAGTGGCATCGGAAGGCCGAGCTTCTCCGCGACGACGCGTGGGAAGAGGTTCATCCACCAGCCGTTGTAGTCCACATCGACGCGGCGGTGCAGGGCACGCGACGTCGTCTTGCGAGGGTCCAGCTCTTCTTCCTCAGTGCCGAGGTAGCCCAGCGGGTACTTGGCAAAGTCGTGGTCGTACACCGCGTGCTCCGCGGCGCGGAACATGAACACATCCTTATCGACGGCCTCTCCCGTCGTCCGCAGCTGCGACCGGTCCTGCAGGTTCAGCATCTGGCCGCCGACCAGGATCGGGGCCTTCGCGTAGCGGGCGGCCTGCACCGCGCGCAGGATCGAATCCGGCTCGATCGCGATGTCGTCGTCCATGTAGAGGATGTATGGGGCGTCCGTGGTGCGCAGCGCCTCGTACATGATGCGGCCGTAGCCGCCCGAGCCGCCCAGGTTGCCCTGGCGGAAGATCTGCAGCTTACCCTGCAGGTTCTTCTCCGCTTCCTTGAAGTCCGGCAGGTCCGACGGGTGCTGGTCGCCCTGGTCGGGCATCAGCACATCGGAGATGGATTCGAGCACGAACGGGTCCTCTGCCAGCGCGTGCAGGGCGTTGACGGCGTCGCGAGGCCTATTGAACGTCGGGATGCCCACCGCGACCTGCTTCGGCTCCGGGCCGGTTTTGCTGCCGTCCGGCATCGTCTGTGCTTCCGGCTCCTTGTCGGAGAACCAACCCGCGTTGCGGATCGTCGTGTCCGTTTCCGCCGTGACGTCGAACCACAGCCAGCCGCCGTCCTCGAAGTTACGCAGCGGCAGCACTACCTCCAGCACGCCGTCGCTGGCCTCAGCGTTTTGCACAGCGATGCGCTTGCCGTCGTGCTTCGAGCGGTAAATGGAGACAGTCGCCTGCCCCTCAACCTCCATCGCCAGCACAACGTTTTCCAGCTGCGACCAGCGCCGCCAATAGGATGCCGGGAACGCATTGAAGTACGTCTCGAAGGAAACTTCCTCCCCGGCGGGGATGGATACGCTCGTCCGGTCCGCCCACGTCAAGCGCTGCTTGTTCTGCTCTGCCTCGATGAGGTACAGCATGCGGACGTCGTGCGGTTCGCCCTTCTTCGGCATCAGCACTCGCTGAAGGACTTCTACTGCAGTCGTGGTTTCCACAGGTCTCACTTTCGGTGCCTAATTAGAGTTTCGCCCTAAGCGTAGTGCGTTCGCGGGCGCCGGTGCATGTTCGGCGCTCTCATATGTGGGTGCACATAAAAATCTGGCGGGCACCAACCCCCTCGTCGGTGCCCGCCAGTTCGCGTTCGCTCTGTGTTAGTTGTTAGTTCGATGCGCGGTCGATCGCCTCAAGGATCGTGCGCGTATCGTACGTGAGCAAGTATTTGAGGAACTTCATGACACTCTCCCTTCGGTTTCATTTACTTTGTTGACCGTTTGTTAACTTGCTGTTTACTTTAAAGAATTAGTGGGTGAAAGTCAAGCATTTATTTTCACCCACTATCTCGCTTTTCCGTTTACGCAGTTCAGAGTGACTTTTCGACGCCCCCACCGTTACCCCTGTGACTGGTGTGAAACTGTGCTAGTTTGCAACCATGAACCGCAAAGCCCTCGGAGCACTCGCCGCCTACTGCTGCGTCGTCATTGCGTTAACAATGTGTAAAGCGTTCTTCCGCATCGGCTACCTCTGGGACCCAGCCAACCAACGCCGCCGCGGCCTCTCACTGCAACCCCTCGCCGAGCTTCACGACGCCCAATCCTGGTTCGCGCCCCTCTTCGGCTACGGCGGCAACATCGCCTTCTTCATCCCCGTCGGCGTGCTCGCATACGTTGCCTTCCGCGACGCCCGCTGGGCCGTGCTGTTCGGGTTCGGGCTGAGCCTGGCCGTCGAAACGGGACAATACATCTTCTCGCTCGGCTATTCAGATATCGACGACCTCCTCATGAACACCGTGGGCACCCTGGTGGGCGTCGGCATCGCGCGCGCATGCGGCCCGCGCCTGCACACCTTCTGGATCGTGCTCGGCTACGTCGTGCCACTGTGCTTCCTCGGCCTCGTGTTCGTCGGCGAGCGCCTCGGCGACCCCTCCAAGGTCACCGAAGTCTACTGACATGCACTAGCCTTGCAACCTATGGATTTCTTGATTGGCGGGGCAGGAATTTTGCTCTCAGCGTTTGCTGTCATGTTCATCTCAGGCTCGACAGGCGCTATCATCGCGGCCGCCTGCGCGATCGTGGGAGTGGTGTTCCTTATTAAAGGTGCGCAGCGCTAGCGCCTCCGCACCAGCTGGACCGCGCTCAACAACACCACCAGGCCGATGGGAATGAGGAACATAAAGAGGTTGATGATCGGCAGGGACATCTCCGCCCGATACTCTTCCCACCGCGCCACCGCCATCGACCCCCACCCGACCACCAGGCACACCGCGGCTAACCACACCGTCACAACTGCCCTTCTGTAGCCGCGCCCCCACGCAGCTTGCGTGAACCAGACCGCACCGCCCAGCGCAAGCAGCGCCGTCGATGCCTCCACGATGCCGCACACCATGGTCATAGTCATGAATTCCACGGAGCTACCGAGCAGGATCTGCGTACCGATCGCCAGCGCAAGACACACAACCATCGCCGTCGCGTAGGTCCGGAGAATGCTTCGAGGTTCCATGTGCACATGGTACAGAGGTTTCCCCTCCTATCCTTTTGAAAAAGTTCCCCGCCCAACTTTTTCAGTGACCACCACCCGCGGAACAGCACGTCACCCCCTTCGCTACGGACCCAACGCCCCAATCGGCGCAACAATCACACCGTCCGCACGCCTGTGGACCGGACCCCCTGAGGTCACGATGAGCAAAACTGTTTCCCGTTCAAGCTGATCCGCAAACCGTTTAAGCGTATCTGCGGCGTGGTCAAGAATCTCTGGCGTATAGCCAAGCTTCACTTCGACGAGTAGATCAACATCGTCAAAGCTGACTACAGCATCCACTTCGAGCTTGGTATTCAGCCTTGCGTGGTACACCGTCTTGCCAGTCAACGCGCGTAGTTCGTGCACAACGAGCGACTCAAACAGTTGCCCAAAATAGCGGGGATCCTGCATCAGATGATGTGGGCCTCGCTCAAGCACAGCCATGGCGAACGAAGGGTCAGCGAGGTGACGCTTGGGAGACTTTCGCAACGTTGCTTTTGACCTCAGGTGAGTCGACCAGGCTGGCTGATCCACGGAGACGAAAATCCGAGAAAGCGCGTCAAGGTAGTCACGCGCCGTATCGCGACTCACTTCGACGTCGGTTGCAATCATCTGTAGGCCAAGCTCTGTCCCCACGGCTCTTGCAATAGAGCGCAAAACTCTACGAACCCGTTCCGAGTCACGAGTCACATCCCCAACCGTGTGAATGTCTACGTCCGCGACTGTTTGCATGTAGTCGCGGACGTTTTGAATGGCATCTTCCAAAGAAAGATCCATATTGTAGGGCAGGCCACCACGACACATCCGATTCGCTAAATCCGCAAATGCGAGTGGCGGAGTTGCAAAAGCAGGAGACTTACCAGCAACGACATCCCGCAAAGACACCGAGCCATCCGATTCGCCGGATTCAAATAGCGTCATGGTCGACATCGTCAATCGCGCAAATCTACCTGCCCCGGAGTGGCGAGTCGCGTTCACCCCAGGCGCTGTCGAGCCTGTGAAAATGAACTGCCCTTTCGCTTTGCGCCGATCAATTTCGTGTCGTGCAAAATCCCACAGGCGAGGATGCAGTTGCCACTCGTCGACAAGGCGAGGTGCCTCCCCATCGAGCAGCCATCGCGGATCGGTAGCCATCGCCAGTGGGACGCTGGGATCGGTTTCAACATTCAAAATGCTTCCCGCTTGTCGGCTTGCCGTCTCTGTTTTCCCGCAGCCTTTTGGTCCCTGGATGAGCACCCCACCTTGCCGCCGAAGCGCTGCCTCTAATTGAGCGTCCGCAATGCGGGCAATATACGAATCCACCATGAGGATAAATCATAGCCATGAACTGCCTATTCCACACTTTGAAATGGTTTCACTCGTCATTTTGAAATACTTTTACTCGGCAGTTTGGAATGGTTTTACTCGCCACTTTGAAATCCACTCCTACCAAAACCGAAAATCTGCTACAGCCTTGCCCCCGCCTGGAATACGAGACACGTTGTGCGGCCCCGCTGCCGGGATAGCCGCGCGTAAATCTGCTAACGCCACCGAAGCCATTCCTATCCGCTCGACTGAGAGAGGCTTCATGGCTACGTCTCCATCCTCGGCAGCTCAGGCTGCAGAAAATCGGCCGCTGTCCATTATGTTTGCGGCGGCGCTTGCTGCGTTTATCGCTACGTTTAATGAAACGTTCCTCAACGTCGGCTTCACCAACATCATGGCCGACTTCAACATTGGCGTCTCGACTGTCCAGTGGCTCGCCACGGCATACATGCTGGGCGCGGCCGTCATGACGCCCACCGCGGGTTTCGTCTCCGACGGCGACGTGCTCGACGTCATCGGCGACTCCGTCCAGGCGCTCACCACACCGTATGCGCTGCTCGCGCACAACGACTCGACGGAGTTCGGTACCGACGTCGCCGTAGTCCTCGACCGGCCAATCGTCTCCATCGCGACCAAGTCCGTCATCACGGTCAACGTCAACAACGACCTCGGGCACATCTCCTCCGTCCTCGCCGATAAACACCTAAAGAAGGCGCTGGTTGTGGCGGATGACGGCACCGTCGTGGGCATCATCAACCGCTCCGACATCAACCGCTACCTCGTATCGACGTTCGTCGACCCGGTCCCGAGCGCCTAGACAAGGATTGCCCATTAGGCAAGGCATACCTTAGAGTGGTCACGTTGGGTCAGGGAGACCTAACGCGAAATTCTTTAACCACCTACGAAAGGTGCAACCTTGACACTCTTTACCCCTCGCGCCCTGAAGGGGATCGCAGCCACGTTCACTGCGGCGCTCATGCTTGCCAGCTGCTCCACCGGATCAAGCGATTCGACAACCGCTCCCGAAACCTCCAATGCCAACGGGTCAGAGGAGCGCATTGTGACAATGGGTCTCGGCGACGTCGATACGGTCCTTGCGCTCGGTGAACAACCGGTCGGTTACGCCACCTGGCAACAGGAAGGTTCGGGAGACCCTTCCGGACTTGGACCATGGGCCAAGGACAAACTCACAGTCGACCCAAACCCGATCCGGGATACGACCACCGAGTTCAGCACCGACACTGCCGAAAGAGTTGCCTCGCTCAACCCGACAAAGATCATTGCGGTGAACAGTGGTCTCGAAGCTGACAAGAAGGCGCTGCTCGAGCAAATTGCGCCAACTACCTTCCACTCGGATGCATACGAAGATTGGCAAGTGCCGTGGGATGAGCAGATTAAGGAAATCTCCAAGGCGTTGAATAAGGAAGCCGAAGGCGAAAAACTCATCGCCGATTCCGAGCAGGCTTTCCAAGATTTCCGCGAAGCTCACCCTGAGTTGCAAGGCAAAACAGCGGTAATCGGCATGCCTTACGACGGAAAGTTTGGCGTATACACCTCGGGCGACGGCCGCGGCTCCTTCATTGAAAAGCTTGGTTTCAAGATCCCAGAGAAGTTCAACGGCGATGGCTCCAGCTTCTTCCTCGACTGGTCGCCTGAAAACTACGTCGACTTCAACGACGTGGACTACCTCTTCGTGCTGGACTACTACGGCGCAATCGATGCGCTGAAGAACGACGAGAATTTCATGGACCTTGATGTCAACAAGCGTGGCGGGGTCTACTGGCTAGACACCGATACCGCCAATGCAATGAGCATGCCGAACCCCCTCACCATCCCGTACGCAATCGAGCAAATCAAAAAGTCGCTCTAGAAGTGGTGCTTACCGGGGGACAACCAGTGGGCCCCCATTTACCGGGTCGGTTGCCACGACAGCAGGCAGATCAAAAACGCTGTTCAGCAAAGTCTCCGTGACCACCTCGGCAGGCGCACCGACCGCACGAACCTCGCCACGCTGCATCACGATAAGTTGATCCGAGTAGCGTGCTGCGAGGTTCAAATCATGCAACACCATGAGCACGGTTCGCCCCTCTTGATCAGCGAGTCGACGTACGAGCGACAAGACCTCGACGGAGTGAGACAGGTCGAGGTATGTCGTCGGCTCGTCCAAAAACACGAGCGGAGTGTCCTGCGCCAAGACCATCGCGATCCAGGCACGCTGGCGCTGTCCGCCAGAAAGCCGTTCGAGTGGACGATCTGCAAACTCTGCAATATTGGTCAGTTCCATCACCGCATCAACCGCACGCGCATCCTCAGCAGAAGCCTGTCGTAGCCAAGACTGATGCGGGTGGCGTCCGCGGCTGACCAAGTCACGAACCGTCAGTTCCTCGGGGGCGACAGGCGTCTGTGGCAATACTGCTAGCTGACGCGCAATCTCTCGGCGCTTCATTTTCGACGTGTCTACGCCGTTCAGCATTACCGTGCCGCCATCGCGCGCAATAAGCCCTGCTGTAGCTCGCAACAGCGTTGACTTGCCGCAACCGTTGGGGCCGATGATTGTGGTGACACCGCCTTGGGGCACGTCGAGATCAATGCCGTCAACGATGACGGAAGCCCCATAACTCACCTTGAGATTTCGAACCTGAAGCATCATACGGACACCTTTCGTGTTGCGCGTAGCAGTGTGTAGAGCAGTGCTGCGCCACCAATCGCAGTTGTAGCTATGCCCACCGGCAAGTTCCCCGGCACCAGGGTGCGCACTGCTAAGTCTGCGCCAGACACAATCGCCGCGCCAGCGAGCATCGCTGTTCCTAAAGGTGGCGTTGCTGCTTGTGTGATCTTGCGTCCAATCTGTGGCGCAACAAACGCCACAAAAGCTATCGGACCAGACGCCGCGACGGCCACCGATGCCAGCACTACAGCCATGAGCATGAGGATGAGTTGCATATGCCGGGGCTCCACCCCGAGGCCAGCAGCCGTATCCTCCCCGAGCGAGAGCGCCTGCAGATTGAAGGCTGCCCACCGCAAGAACGGAACGACGACTGCCAGCGCAATAAGTACGGCGAGTGCATCGCGCCAGCTAGCAGAACCCACCGAGCCGGTCACCCACGCCTGCGCCTTGCCCACGTCACGATAGTCGGCGCGAACGAGCAGGAACGAGGTATATGCCATCGCCAGTGCATTGATAATGATCCCGGCGAAGACAAGCTGGAAAGACCCGAGACCCGCGCCACGGCTCAGCCACCAGATTGCCGCAGACACTGCTAATCCACCGAGGAACGCACTGAGCGGGACCCCCAGAAGATGCAGCAGCATTCCGGAGCTTCCACCAGCAAGTAACGCAGTCAATGCGAAAGCGGAGGCACCCGAAGTGACGCCCAAGATGTCTGGGCTCGCCAATGGATTCCTCGTGATGGTCTGGAAGATCGCCCCCGCAAAACCAAGCGCAGCTCCTACTCCCAAAGCAGTTACCACCCGCGGCAGACGCCACTGAACAATCACCGTACGAGCCAATTCTGTGGATTGGCCCATGAGCGCAGAAGCGACATCCCGCACCGTAAGCCCGAAGTCCCCGACTATAACGCCGCCAAGGGCCGCGGCGAAAGCCAACACCGCAAGGACACCATTCGTCACGAAAACCCGCATCACAGTTTCGCCCCTTTGCGCAAGAGGTACAGGGCAAATGGGGCACCAACGAAGGCGAGCGTGATGCCCACCTGCAATTCGCCGGGCCTGGCGATGACGCGGCCGATAACGTCGGCAAGCAAAAGCAACGTGGCCCCAGCCAACGCGGAACACGGTAGTACCCAGCGGTAATCGGGCCCCGTGAAGGCGCGCAAAAGGTGTGGAACAACCAGACCGACGAACCCGATTGGGCCCGCCCCAGCCACCGCGGCACCCGTGAGCAATGCAACCAGGACGATGCCCACGGCCCGCGAGAGGGGGACGCTCACGCCAAGTGCGCTTGCCACATCGTCTCCCAAGTTCAGGAGGTTCACCCTGTTTGCCATGGCGAAGGCCCCCACTAGTCCGAGGAGAATCACCGGGGCAAGCACCGCGACCACCTGCATGTCGCGCCCAGCGATAGCGCCCGCCGTCCAAAACCGCATCTCGTTGAGGCTTTGTGTATTCGTCAGCACGATGCCACTGGTGAGCGCACTACAAACCGCGCCCAGCGCAGAACCACCGAGCACAACCATGATCGGGCTCGATCCCAGGCTCCTCATACTGAGTGTGAACACGAGCGCCACCGCAAGTATTGCGCCGAGGAATCCCACCCCAACAGTGCCCAACACCGTCATTGAGCCATGAAAGGAAATGGCTGCAGCCACCGCAAGCGCCGCACCAGGGCCTACACCCAGCAAGTTTGTGTCTGCGAGCGGGTTTCGGGTGTGTCCCTGCAGCAACGCCCCCGCTGTGCCCAAGGCTGCCCCCACCAACAGGCCGAGCAGGGTGCGCGGAACCCGAAGCTGTGCAATGATCTTCGCCTCGTCGCTGGAGGCCTCAAGCCTCTCGGCTCCTCCCGAGAATGCCAACACAATTCCGTCGCGAACCGCGCCCAACGTCGCCCCGAAACCCATTTCACGCGCCCCGAACAGAAGAGACACTAATGCCGCGCACACGGTGGAAGCCGCAAGGAAAGCGACAAGCCCTACACGTTTATCCACTTTGTAACCCCGTTATCGCCAATACCCCATAAACGACACGTGGTGGCGAGGCACACCCGCCTCTTTCACCAGGAGCCGCCGCATCGCCGTCACAGCCGTGTTCTTCCCTGCGATCCAGTAATAGGTGTGCCCTGCAGTATCCGACGTGGGACCTATCAATTCTCCACTGCTGGAATACGTGGGTGTCTCCCAGACTTCATCGAGCTGGGCTTCATCCACAAGACCAGGTTCTCCATTTTCCAACGAAGCGAAGGCACAACGGGATCCAACTTCCTGTTTCAGCTGCGCAAGAAGCAAGCCTCCATAGTCGAAGTCCCCCTCTGCACGAAAATGCCACCGGACATCAACCTGTGAAGGGGAGTCGATGGGCAGGTGATTGCCGGCGGGCACCTCGATATCAACCGAACCAGCGAGCCCCTCGGGCCAATCCTCCAGGATACGAGCCATTGCAGGCAACGCGGTTTCATCGCCGTAAAGACGGGCAATCCCAGCAGATCCGGGGTTAAATTCAATACCAACACCGGAATCATCGTCGCGGGTTGGTCCAATAATCAGCAGCTGCTGTCCAGGGTGAGCGCCTTGTGCCCACGCCGAGGCGGGACCGGGACTATCGCTGTGCAAAACAAAATCCACATCCACTTCGTCAGGGCTGTCAGCACTTCGCCGGAACTCCCGAATGGAATAGGTACGCAGGTGTCCGCGCGTGTGCTCCGGCATCGCACGCCATGTGTCCCACCACCCCTCTTCGGGAAGCTCGAACAGACCGCTGGCAGGCGGGATCAGCAGCTTGATACGCAAATCTCTGATCGGAACGGCGGGCCCCATGGCGTCGATCCCGGTGAACGTCACCCGCTGGAAACTCGGCGCAATACGTTCACTCCGGACGACGGTTGCAAGAAAAGACCTAAAACTCACCCCGTAAATTATATAGGCTTGCCTAACCTATAGAAAGTGTGAAGCGCGCAGTCCCCTAGCGCCCGCGTAGCTGGAGTCGGCTAGCCACCTTCAAAGCAGGTGACAGCAGGGGCATCATCAACCGCTACCTCGTATCGACGTTCGTCGACCCGGCGAAGTAAAAGGCGGATACATTCTCTTTAGCGATGGGTAGGACGCACTGATCGGAACCGGTTTGGTGCTTGTCCGACGCAAGCGGCCCAGAGACTCCCTGTCACCAGGAGTGAGCGCGCTCGTTGTTCATATCGTCGTCGGCACCCATCCATTAAGCTCTGACACAGTGATTTCGACCCGCCATTTCGTCTGAAGGGAATAACATGCGCAGGCCTTACTACAGGACATCACGCGGACGCGTCATTGCAGGGGTCTGTGCAGGGCTCGCAGAACGCTACGGTCGCAGCCCAGACACAATCCGTTGGTGGTATGCAGTCGCGCAACTATTTAGCTTGCCCGCCATTGCCACCTATATCCTCCAGTGGTTGTTGTATCCGCTCGACGATAATCCTGAGCCGCCGGAACCTGAGCGACCTACAGACTGACCAGCAAGAGACGAGGTGGCGTGCCAGGTACCGCGCGCCACCGAATCTATCGGCAACGTCCTACACGTACAGGTGCAGTCCCGTACATTTATGGCATACCTATTAGTAGCTACATGCCGCTAGGTGTTTCCACATGTTTCATTTCCTTCCGTTACTAGCCATCCTTCTCGATTACTTCCTCGAAGTTCCGGATGCAGCATCGGAGCCAGAGTCACCGTTAGCGAGCATCATCAGCGTCTTTGGACCGTATTCGGCGTTGGTGTTTGGAATAGCCGCGCTGCTTTTGCGACCGCTACCCCGGAAGTTTTCGATTATCGCCAGCGCAGCCGGCCTGCTGGGCCTCATCGCAATCATTGTGCCCATGGTCCTGGCCCCCAGCCCAGAATCGTTTATACACGTTTGGATTCCGCTTCCGGCAGGGTTACTGCTCGCAGGAATCTACGTCCTCATCATTTCCCACATAGAGCAGGCCAATCCCGTGTTAGTACTTCGTCAAGACACGAGCAGGCTATCGATGCCCGGCGCGATCACGGCCGCTTTTCTCATTCTTACTGCGGGGCGGCTACTCACTGCCCATGCGTGGCCGTCCCCGGAGGCAATCTTGGTAGGCACCGTCTGTACCCTGGCCACGCTCGCGTTTTATGAGATGAATTGGAAGTACCTGGTTGGCGCTGTGGTCATTATTCAAGCTGCGCAAATGTTTTATTCCGTACTCCCGGTCGAGGCATACATGCTCCACGAGGTGCAGCTTGCCGTCAAGGTTGCTTGCATTCTCGAGATTATCCGCGCAGGCACCCGCGAACATCTACTGAAGCAAGCATCGCGCAGCGAATCCCCGCGCAGCTGCTGAGGAAAAACGTGTAAGCGTGGCTTGTGCCTTCCGGCGGATCTGCACCGATCAGATCGATAGCACTACCCGCTCATAGTCTTCTACCAGCACGTTCGGCACTTTGAAATGGTTTCACTCGTCATTTTGGAGGTCCATCCCCACCGACAGCACAAAGCCCTCAACCGAGCGCCCATGCCACTTCGCCCTGACAGATGCTCTAGACACTGCCATCATGCCCAGGCTGGCAATTGTTCACCCATTCGGTACAGATGGTGAGGCAATCATTGGGAGCAGGTGCGCTTTCCACCTATCCTTTGATGTTGCTTCAAATAGCAAAGGATAGATGTCTAAGTTTATAGGTTGGGTACGACATCACAACTTTGCATGCTAACTTATGACGTATGGTGTGGCCGAGTGTGACTTATGAGACTTTGCCGTGGCAGGCTGCAACCGAGAATATATCGCGTCGGGCGCAGCTACGTACGCCGCGAAAATACGAGAGCGCCATAGTCCCGCGCATCGCTGACGAGGAATTGCAGCTACGCCCTGAAACGCTTGCAGCCGCGGATCGAGCAACCATCGCGGTGACGCGTTTCGACGCCACACACGCCACAGACCTCATTCCTTTTATCCCACTTTTGTTGCGCAGTGAAGCCGTCGCATCGAGTAGAATTGAACAGCTTACCTCTTCGTCTCGCAAGATATTTGAAGCGGAACTTTCTGGTTCGGGGTCGGCCAATGCAAAGCTGATCGTGGCGAATGTTCGACAGATGCAACGGGCGATTGCAGTTGATACAGCAACAACTGAAACGTTGTTGGCAATGCACAGTGTGCTTCTGCAGGACGCTGCACCGAGGATCGCAGGTCGACTGCGCGAGCAGCCGGTGTGGATCGGTGGACCGGACAACCACCACCCGGGCGGTGCATTGTTCGTTCCGCCGCACCACGATCATGTACCGGAGCTGTTGGCGGATCTGGAGAGGTTCATGTCGCGCCGCGACATCCCAGCGTTGGCGCAGGCCGCGATTACACACGCTCAGTTGGAAACCATCCACCCCTTCGCGGACGGAAACGGGAGGACAGGGAGAGCCCTCGTTCATGTGTTGCTGAAAACCCACGGCATCAGTGTCAATGGGTCGGTGCCAATCTCTGCAGGTTTGCTATCCCATATTGATGACTACTTTGCTGCACTGGACGCATACCGGCAAGGTGACGCCGACCAAATCGTCAACCTTTTCGCAGCAAGTGCGCTCGAAGCCGTCGAGTACGGCACGTGGATCGCAGATGAACTGAATACGCTGCTGGATGAGTGGAAGCAACAGTTGGCCGCACGCTCCGATGCCCTTGTATGGAGAGTGCTCCCGTTGTTGTTGCAGCGGCCGGTAATCACCACGCGGATTGTGGTAGAGGAATTAGGAGCGACGCAGACCTCAGCAGGAAATGCGCTCGAAGCACTCGCGCAGGTCGGCATCGTTACCGGAGCACAGCTGGACAGACGCACCCGCGCCTGGCGAGCCCCCGACGTGTTGGATTTGCTCGATGAGTTCGCCGAGCGGAGGCGACGCACTTGAGACGCAGAGCCCAGCGCCGCGATGCCTTCGACAAGAATCACTTGGTTGACTTTGATGGCAACGGCGACGCTGGCATGCATCGCACTGATCGTGGCAGGACCTGTGCCGAATATTCGGTGGGCCGCGCTGGTGGGCGCAGCCGCTGGCTGCCTGGTACGCATCACCGATAGGAAGAAGCCGTAGCGTAGGGCCAAGAGCTGCGCGCACCAAATCCCCGAATTTCGGTTGGGCGCCGAGACGTTTCCCCAGGTCGCGCGAAGTCGACGCGGGAATTTGGTGCGCGTACAAGAGAAAGAGTGCCAATAGACACAACCCGAATTACCCTAGACATTCAAACTAGCAGGTAAGAAATGTTCTAGATATAAACGGGTGCGTCCTTTGGCACTCACCCCTCAAGACCCCGCCGAAACCCCAAGCGAACCCCTAGTGCCCGCGCTTCTGGTCCAGCGGCTCGCCGTCCTCGAAGTGGGGGCGCAGGTGGTTGTCGAACAGGGACAGGGCAGCGCCGATGGCCATGTGCATGTCCAGGTACTGGTAGGTGCCCAGGCGGCCGCCGAACAGGACGCCGTTCTTGCGGGATTCCTCGGCGGCGAGTTCGCGGTATTTCAGCAGCTTGGCGCGGTCTTCGGGGGTGTTGATTGGGTAGTAGACCTCGTCGTCGTCCGTGGCGAAGCGGGAGTACTCCTTCACGATCACCGTCTTGTCCGTTGGGTACTCGGTGCGCTCTGGATGGAAGTGGCGGAACTCGTGGATGCGGGTGTAGGGGACGTCGGCGTCGTTGTAGTTCATCACCGAGGTGCCCTGGAAGTCGCCTGTGTCCAGTACTTCCTGTTCGAAGTCGAGGGTGCGCCAGCCGAGGTGACCTTCGGCATAGTCGAAGTAGCGGTCGAGTGGACCAGTGTAGACCACTGGGATCCCGGTGAATTCGTCGCGAATGTCGAACCAGTCGGTGTCGAGGCGGACGTCGATAAGTTCGTGGTCGGCCATGTTCTCGAGCCAGGCGGCGTAGCCGTCGACGGGCAAGCCTTCGTACTTGTCGTTGAAGTAGCGGTTATTGAAGGTGTAGCGAACTGGCAGGCGGGAGATGATTTCCGGCGGTAGTTCGGTGGGATCGGTCTGCCACTGCTTGGCGGTGTAGTGCTTCACGAATGCCTCGTACAGCGGCTTGCCGATCAGCGCGATGCCACGCTCTTCGAGGTTCGTAGCCTCGGCGGGATCGCGGCCCTCGCGCTGCTCCTCGATCAGCTTGCGGGCCTCGTCCGGCGAGTAGTACTTGCCAAAGAACTGGTTGATCAGGCCCAGACCCATTGGGAACTGGTAGGCGGTGCCGTCGTGCATCGCGAAGACGCGGTGCTGGTAGTCGGTAAAGGAGGTGAAGCGGTTGACGTACTCCCACACGCGCTCGTTGGAGGTGTGGAACAGGTGCGCACCGTACTTGTGCACCTCAATGCCGGTTTCCGGCTCCTTTTCGGAGTAGGCGTTGCCGCCGATGTGGTTGCGCTTCTCCACCACGAGCACCCGCTTGCCTAGCTCGCTGGCGGCCTGCTCTGCCACGGTGAGGCCGAAAAATCCGGATCCAACAACAATGAGGTCGTAAGTCATACGGCCATTTTGTCACACTTCTTTTCGACGCCCCTCCGCACGACACGCCAAGCCTCAAGAATCACTTGAGACTTTAACTTGCACTACACTTCACTGGAGTAACCTTTATCCCTATAGCCACAGGAGTTAAAACGTGCAACAGCGGAAGCGCCTGAATGGGCAATCCTCCAGGATGCGCCCTCTGATGGCTGCGGTGATGTCCGTGGCCCTCGTTGTCGCCGGAGCGTTCGGCGGCAACCACATTGTCCAGGTCCAGTCGGCGGCACCGGCGCAGATGGACGTCTATAACGCCAGCGAGTCCTTCGCCAAGGGTGCAAATATCACCGTGGATGACGCAGCGGTGCGCACCCAGGGTGAGGAGACCGAGGAGCGTCGTGTGGTCAAGGAGTTCACCCGCGACCGCGAGTTCACGCTGTTTGGCCTGACGTGGAAGGGCGACCGCGACATCGTCGCCTACGTGCGTGCCCAGCGTGCCGACGGCAGCTGGACGGAGTGGTTCGAGATGGATCCGCTCGATGCAGCACCCGGCACCGACACGTTTGGCACCGAGCCGATCTTCGTGGAGCCGACGAAGCGTGTTCAGGTCTCCACGGGCAACGTTGACCTCCTGGAAAACGGCCGCAAGGGCTCGACCGCACCGAATGCGGCCACCGACATCCAGGCCGTCTTTATCGACGGCGGCACCGGCACCACCAACGGCACCATCAAGCCAGTCGTCGACTCCTACACCTACGGGATGCCAAAGGTCATCACGCGCGCGCAGTGGGGCGCTGGCAAGAACAGCAACCCGACATACACCGCGCCGGTCACGGCCGCGACGGTCCACCACACCGCTGGCTCCAACAACTACACCGAGGCGCAGGCGCCGGGCATCGTGCGTGGCATCTGGAACTACCACACCTACACCCTGGGCTGGGGCGATGTGGGCTACAACGCCATGGTCGATAAGTACGGCAACATCTACGAGGGCCGGTACGGCGGGCTCGACCGCGCGGTCCAGGGCGCGCACGTGGGTGGCTTCAACCAGAACACCTGGGGCGTGTCCGTGCTGGGCAACTACCAGACCGCGGTGCCGACGCAGGCGTCGCTGCAGGCGCTGGGCGACATCATCGGCTGGAAGGCTGCTGTCTCCGGGTTCGACCCGATGGGCTCGAGCTACCACTACGCCGACTTCGATTTCAAGGGCAGCAAGTATCGCGCTGGCCAGGGCGGGATGTTCCCGAACATCAACGCGCACCGGGACTTCCACTACAACGAGTGCCCAGGTCAGAACTTGTACAACCAGATGGGCACGGTGCGCACCATCGCGAACACGAAGTACCGCGCGCTGAAGAACTCCTCCGAGTTCACCCCTCCTGGCGACTACACGGGACCGGTCACCGACACCACGGTCGGCGACCTGCTCGACGCACTGGGCTCCGGTAAGAAGGAATCGGACACCGTCACGAACCCTGACGGCACCACGACCCAGGTGACCAACTCGGGCTCCTCCGACAACATTTCCCTGTCAGGTATTGCCTCGGGTGACGCAGTGGCGATCGCAGCGGCCGTCGGCACCTTGGCTGGCCTGATCTTCCTGTACGCGAAGGCGAACGACCTGCTGCCGGGAGGCATCCAGAACCTCGCAGGTGTGGAGATCGCTCCGGGGCTGACGCTGCAGCAAATCGCCCCGTACATCGAGCCGATGCTGAAGTTCGCTGGCCAGAACGACCTGGCTGCGGTGTGGAAGCAGTTCGAGCCGACGCTCGGCGCCGTCATCGGTGGCGTCGGCGGCGTGGGCGGCAACGACTTCGGCTTCTTCCAGAACGGCATCGCCGTGCGCAACGCGAAGGGCGAAGCGTTCACGATGTTCACGAAGATCGCGAACGCCTGGCTCCAGCAAGGTCTCGACGCCGGCCCGCTCGGCCTGCCGGTCAACTCCGAGCACCCGATTGGCGACGGCCTCTTCCGCGTCGACTTCCAAGGCGGCGACATCACGTACAACCAGCACACCAACACCATCAACATTGGCGTGCACTAGCAACGGCTAGCGGCTAGGCAAGGTTATAGGAACGGCGTACCGCATCTTCCCACGCGGCGACAAGCACTTCGCGAGTCGCCGCGTTTGCCGTATCTTCCCAGGTTGTGGGCGTGCCGAGGGAAAGTGGAGCGTCGAGAAGCCCGGCGCCCATCCCCGCCGCCGAGGCCGCGCCCATGACGGTGGTTTCGATGTTGCCGGGGCGCACGACGCGGGTGCCCAGGATGTCGGCCTGCATCTGCATGAGGAGGTCGTTGGAGGTCATGCCGCCGTCGACGCGCAGCTCGCGCAGTTCGACGCCCATCGCTTCGACGACCTCGCGGGTCTGTAGGCATGTTGCTTCGAGGGCGGCGCGCGCGATGTGGCGGCGGTCCACGAAGCGGGTCAGACCGGTGATGACGCCGCGGGCGTCCGGGCGCCAGCGCGGCGCGAACAGCCCGGAGAACGCAGGCACGATGACGACACCGCCGCTGTCCTGGACCTCGCTGGCGAGTTTCTCGGATTCGGCGGCGGTGCGCAGGATCCCGAGCTGGTCGCGAAGCCACTGGATGAGCGATCCGCCCACCGCGACGGAGCCCTCCAGGGCGTAGACGGCGGGCTGCCCGGCGCACTGGTAGGCAACGGTGCTGAGCATGCCGGTCTCGCTGAAGGTGGGCGTGGTGCCGGTGTTGAGCAGCATGAACAGGCCGGTGCCGTAGGTCATCTTCGCAGCACCCTCTTCGAGGCCGCCTTGGCCGAAGAGCGCCGACTGCTGGTCGCCGAGCACGCCGCAAATGGGCACGTTGGCCAGCGGACCCTGGTTGCGGACCTGGCCGAAGTCGCCGACGGATGGGCGGATTTCCGGCAGGATTTCGGGCGGCACGCCGATGGCCTCGCACAGGGCGGGGTCCCACTGGAGGGTCTCCAGGTCCATCAGGAGGGTGCGGCTGGCGTTGGTCACGTCGGTGACGTGCAGCGCGTTGTCAGGGTCGCGCTGGCCGCCGGTGAGGTTCCAGATCAGCCAGGTATCCATGGTGCCGGCGAGCAGCTCGCCGCGGGCGGCGCGCTCGCGGGCGCCGTCGACGTGGTCGAGGATCCAGGCCCACTTTGGCCCGGCCGGATACGAGTTGCGTAGCAGCCCGGTGGTGGCCTGGAACTCGGTGGCGTCGCCGTCGTAGGAAGTGCGGGTGTCCTGCCACACGATGGCGTTGTAGATGGGTTTACCGGTTGCGCGCTCCCAGATGACGGCGGTTTCACGCTGGTTGGTCAGGCCCAAAGTGGCGATGGCGGCTTCGTCGATATCTGCGCTGGCCACGGCGTCGCTCATGGCGCGGCGCGTGTTGCGCCAGATCTCGAGTGGGTCGTGCTCGACCCAGCCTTCGCGCGGCAGGATCTGCCGGTGCTCGAACTGCGCCTGCGCGATCACCTTGCCGCCCGTAGTGGCGACTACGAACCGGGTTGATGTTGTGCCTTGATCAATAGCCGCCAGCAACGTCATGAGTTAAAACCAGTGCTCCAGTACTTGTGCCACGCCGTCTTCATCATTCGTTGCGGTCACAATATCAGCGGCGTCCTTCACCGCGTCCGTCGCGTTGCCCATGGCAACGCCCATGCCGGCCCACGCCAGCATCTCAACATCGTTTTGCATGTCGCCGAACGCCACCACCTGAGACGGGTCGATCCCGTATTGGGCCGCCAGGTAGGAAACACCTGCCGCCTTGGTCACGCCGGGGCGCGAGAACTCGAGCAGCCCCTCCTCCATGGAGTAGGTCACGTGCGCGATGTCCTGGTCGATCTCGGGGGCGATCATGTCGAACATCTCTGCCGCCATCAGGTCCGGGCAGCGCACGAGCAGCTTCGCCGCAGGTTCTGCCAGCAGCTCCTCGACGTGGACGACGCCGAAGCGGGCGTCCCAGGCGTCCGGGTTGTACTCCGGCGTGATCAGGAAGCACTCTTCCTCCGGGTCGAGCGCGCTCTGGCTCAGCCGTTCCACCCCGTAGCCCACGGTCACGTCGGCTTCCCCCATCACCTTTTCGACGACCTCCACGGTCTCCTGCATACTCTCCGGGGACAGCGCGAAGGATTTCACCACTTCGTCGTGTTCTGGGTCGTAGATGACGGCGCCGTTGGCGGCCACACAGACCGGCTCGAACGGCAGCTGCTCGAGCACCGGCAGCAGCCAGCGGTGGGGGCGCCCGGTGGCCAGCCCGAACTTGGTTCCGCCGCGCACAGCCCGCGCGACGACCTCCAACAGGCGCGGCGTCACCCGCCCGTAGGAGTTGAGGAATGTGCCATCGATGTCACTGATGATCAGGCTGGGGGCGTTCATGTTATTTCCCTTTCTTTGCCTCGCGTTCTTTTCGGCGAATTTCGGCTGCTTCTTCAAGAGTCGGTGCGCTCCCTCCGAGCGAGGCCGGCATCCATGGCTCGCCGGGCTCAAATGGGCCGAAGCGCGTGTCGTACTCGGCGCGGGTGGTCTCCAGCATGGCTTCCATCGCTGCCTTGAGCCTACCCGTGGCTTCTTCAACGGTGCCGTCGACAGCAACGGGTTCCCCGTAGCGGATGATGACCGGAATGCCCGAGCGTCCGAGCCGTTTCGGCTGGTCTTTGGTCCACAGGCGCTGGGAGCCCCAGATCACGCAGGGCACGAGCGGCACTCCGGCCTGGCGAGCGATGCGCACGGCGCCCGTCTTAAAGTCCGCAATCTCGAAGGAGCGCGAAATCGTGCCCTCCGGGAAGATGCCGACGATCGCCCCTTCGCGCAGGGCGGCAACGGCGGCGTCGATAGCCCCGGCGCCCGCCGAGCGGTCCACAGGGACGTGTCCCATGTTGCGCAGCAGCCACCGCAGCACCGGAATGCCGAAGACTTCCTTCTTCGCCATGAACCGCACCAGGCGCTCCCCGCGCAGGTACGGGCCAATGCCCGCCAGCATGAAGTCAAGGTAGCCGGTGTGGTTGATCGCCAGCATCGCCCCGCCGTCCAGCGGGACGTGCTCGAGGCCGTGGACCGTCGCCTTCGTCCCGGCGAACCGGAAGTAGCGCTTTGCCGCGCGCACAATCCGCTGGTAGAAGCGGTTCTGCATATCACCGCTGTGCGGCCGCGGGGCGGTATAGCCGTCTGCTACTTCAAACAGTCCATCAATCGTGCGCATTAGGGAACCAGTACGTCCTTCCCAACCCACGGGCGCAGCGCCTCAGGCACCTTGACCGAGCCGTCGGCCTGCTGATTGTTCTCGAGGATTGCGACGAGCCAGCGCGTCGTCGCGAGCGTGCCGTTCAAGGTGGCGGCGGTCTGGGTCTTGCCGTTCTCGTCGCGGTAGCGGATGGACAGGCGGCGCGCCTGGAACGTGGTGCAGTTCGAGGTCGACGTCAGCTCGCGGTACGTATCTTGCGACGGCACCCACGCCTCGGTGTCGAACTTGCGTGCAGCGGACGAGCCGAGGTCACCAGCGGCGACGTCGATAATGCGGTACGGCACCTCGACTGCGGCGAGCATCTCGCGCTCGAGTCCGAGCAGCTTCTGGTGCATCTCTTCGGCGTCCTCAGGCTTGCAGTACGCGAACATCTCCAGCTTGTCGAACTGGTGGACGCGCAGGATGCCGCGGGTGTCCTTGCCGTAGGAGCCGGCCTCGCGGCGGAAGCAACTGGACCAGCCGGCGTAGAGCAGCGGGCCGTCCGAGAGGTCAATAATTTCGTCGGTGTGGTAGCCGGCCAGCGCCACCTCGGAGGTGCCAACCAGGTAGAGGTCGTCGCGCTCGAGGTAGTAGATCTCCTCATCGTGCTCGTCGAGGAAGCCGGTGCCCTGCATGACGTCGGGGCGGACCAGAACCGGCGGGATCATGACCTTGAAGCCGGCCTCGCGGGCCTTCTGCGCGGCGAGCATCATCATGCCCAGCTGCATCCAGGCGCCGTCGCCGACCAGGTAGTAGAAGCGTGCGCCGCCAACCTTGGTGCCACGCTTCATGTCAATAATGCCGAGGTTCTCACCCAGCTCGAGGTGGTCCTTCACCTCAAAGTCGAAGGTCGGGACCTCGCCGACGTGCTCGAGGACCACGAAGTCCTCCTCGCCGCCAGCCGGTGCGCCCTGGATCGGGTTCGGGATCTTGTACTGCAGGTCCTGCACGGCCTGCTCGGCCTCAGCCTGCTTGGTCTCGGCGGCCTTGACCTTCGCCTTGAGTTCGTTCGAGCCCTCGAGCAGCACTGGGCGCTCCTCCGGGGAGGCCTGGCCAATCTTCTTGCCGAAGGCCTTCTGTTCCGCACGCAGCTCATCTGCTGCCTGGATTGCCTCGCGGCGCTGCTCGTCGGCCGCTAGCAGCTGATCGACGAGGGAGGGATCCTCGCCACGGGCGGTTTGGGACTCTCGGACGTCGTTTGCATGTTCGCGCAGAAATTTCAGATCAATCACGCCCACAACTCTACCCGGTTCCGCCCCTCGATACGCCACCTGCACCACCGCCCCGCTCTGGTAATAACCAGTGCGCTATGGTGGGGGTATGTCCACGCCCGAGCAGCCCCCCACCGAAATCCAGGAAGGCCCCCTCCCGAAACACGCGCAGCTACGCATCATCCTCGAAGAGTACTGCCGCAACGAACTGTCCCCCGGAGACCCGCTGCCCGGCGAACGCGCCCTCGAGGAGACCTACCGGGTCTCCCGGATCACGGTGCGACGCGCGATCGGGGACCTCGTCGCCCAGGGCAAGCTCCGCCGGGTCCGGGGCAAAGGCACGTTCGTGGCGCCGAGCCCGCTGGTGAGCAAGCTGCAGCTGGCCAGTTTCTCTGAGGAGATGCAGGCGCAGGGCGTAGTGGCGTCGTCAAATATTTTGCTGTCGGAGCGAGCAGTCGCACCGCGAGAGGTCGCCGAGTACTTCGGCACCTCGCCGCACGCTGAGCACATTCACCTGCGTCGCCTCCGGCTTGGCGACGCCCAACCCTACGCCGTCGACGACGGCTGGTACAACGGCGAGCTCGTCCCTGACCTGCTGGAACATGAACTGCAGGCGTCGGTGTACGAGGTACTCGATAAGCGTTACAACCTCGGCATCACCAAAGCTGAGCAGACCGTGACCGCCGTGAATGCCGGCGCGACCGTCGCCCCGCTGCTCGACGTGCCAGCGAACCGCGCGCTGCTGCGAATCGTGCGCTATGCGCAAAGCCATGGCACACGTGTGGAATACTGTGCCAGTGTGTACCGGACGGATCGTTATAGTCTGCTCACACAGGTACTGCGCAACCTCGAGGGATAGGAAATGCACATGGCTAGCAGGACAACAGCGCTGCGCGGCTTTCTCGTCGCGCTGCTCGCGGGTGCAGTCGGCTTCGGCTCCTACACCTACAACGCGTCGCCCGCGCCGCAAGGCGGCACTGATTCATCTGGGGTATCGACGTCCACTCCGAAGCGACAGAGCAAGAACAAGCCAGCGCCGTTCACCACGGCGGACCAAGGCGCCTGCCTGACCTGGGAAGCCGATGCCGAGGGCCACATCACCGCCTTCGAGCAAACCGACTGCGCACTCGAGCACCGCTTTGAAATCTCCGCGCGCGAGGACCTGGCCACCTATCCCACCTCCGAGTTCGGGCCGTCTGCGCCGATGCCGAACCAGACCCGCCAGGCGCAGCTGCGCGAGGAGCTGTGCGGAGGAGCAACCCTGCGCTACCTCAACGGCGCCTTCGACCCGAACGGGCGCTACTCGATCGCGCCGATCCTGCCGCCCGCGGCCGCGTGGGAAGAGGGTGACCGCACCATGCTGTGCGGCCTGCAGGAAACCGACCGCGACGGCACCCCAATCCTGACCACGGGCCGCGTGTCCGAGCAGGACCAGGCGCGCACCTTTAATCCCGGGGAGTGCGTGGCCATCGACGGCACCTCCAGCCTGAGCAGCGTGGATTGCAACGAGCCACACCAGATGGAGATCACCAGCACGGTGGACCTCGCACCAGTTTTCCCCGACCGCACCCCGAGCATCGAGGAGCAGGACAACCACCTGCGCGACGTATGCACCGACGCCGCCCAGAAGTACATGGGCGCGGAGGAAAACCTCTACCAGATCGCGCTACAGCCGTTCTGGACCACACAGAAGCCGTCCGCGTGGGAGGGCGGCTCGCACAGCGTGAACTGCGCGCTGGTCTTTTCGAATCCGGAGGGGCAGTTCGCTACCCTGACCGGGTCCGCGACCGCCGGGCGCGAAGTGCTCAAGATCGACGGCAACCCGCCACCGGAGCGCCCGGAGCGCCGCCCGCTTCGGGAGGAGCAGCCCCGACCATGATGGAGCCGGTCAGCCAGGACGCCTTCGAGGAGATGATTAATGACGCCCTGGACACCATCCCCGAGGAGTTCGCCCGCCACATGACGAACATGGTGGTGCTGGCCCGCGACTTCAACCCGGACGAACCCACGCTGCTGGGCCTGTTCGAGGGCATCCCACTTACTGAGCAGCACTCAAACCACAGCGGGTTCCTGCCGGACGCGGTATTCGTGTACAAGGACGCACTCGAGGCGATGTGCCGCGATGAAGAAGAACTGCGCCACGAGGTAAAGGTGACCGTCCTCCACGAGGTCGGCCACTACTTCGGGCTCGAGGAGCACGAGCTGCACGAACTCGGCTGGGGTTAGCCGAAGCTATCCCTGCTTAGCGCAGCCCGTCTACCCAGGACTGGGCCTCTGCGAGGCGCGGGTTACCACTCGGCCAGGTTGCCTGCTGCGCGCACGGCCACGAACCCAGATACGTAATCTGCGAGGACCGCAGGTACACAGCCCGTAACGCCTCCGCCACGGCGGTGTCGTCGATATGCCCCACGATGTCCACGTGGAAGGAGTACGTGTTCGGCTCCTTGCGTGTTGGGCGTGACTCAATACGGGAAAGGTGCACGCCGCGGAACGCGAACTCCTGCAACGCCGCCACCAGCGTGCCAGGCTCGTTCGGGGTCTGGAACACGATCGACGTCCTGTCGTTGCCTGTGCGCGGCGTTGGTTTCCCGGACGGACCAACCAGCACAAAGCGCGTCCGCGCCGTGGACAAGTCGGCCACGCTGCGCGCGTGCACCTCGAGTCCGAGCAGCTCCGCCGCGCGCTCCGGGGCCGCGGCCACGTCCGCCTCACCCTCAGCGACGAGCTGCGCTGCCGCGCCGTTCGATGTCGCCGGGTGGAAGGTCGCGTTCGGGGCGTGCTCGGCCATCCAGCGCTTGACCTGCTGGTAGGCCACGGGGTGGGTGGCGAAGCGGGTGGCGTCGACAAGTGAAGCACCGGGGCGCGTCATGATGGCGAAGGCGATCTCCAGCTCGGTCTCACCGTAAATCTGCACCCCGGGAGCCTCCGCCAGCGCATCCGTGGTCGCGGTGACCGCGCCGTCAACCGAGTTCTCCACCGCAACCACCGCGTAGTCCGCGTGCCCGGCGCGCACCTCGTTGAGCGCCTCCGCCGGGGAATCCACAGGCACAAGCTGTGCGTCGGGCAGATCAAAGTTCCAGACGGCCTGCTCCGTGAACGTTCCCGCCGGGCCGAGGTACGCAATCGTTGTCATGGGGCTACTGTAGCCTGCATGCACACTCGGTACCGCGTCGAAGTCCTCCTTGTGCTGGCCGTCACCTTCGGCGCCAGCGGGCTGCGCGCCGCGCTGCGTCTAGTCGACTCGCTGTTGCAGGCGCCCCTCAACGAGCAATCGACGACGCTCTACTCCCAGGCGAGCTCCATCGGCTGGCTCGACGTGGCGCTCCAGGCGGTCTCAGCCCTTTCGCTCATCGGGTGGGGCGGCCTGGCGTGGTATCTGCTGGGCACCGCATGGGTGGCGCCGAAGTGGCGCGACTGGCTGCGCGGCGCCGGGTTCGCGGCCCTTATCGGTATCCCGGGGCTGGCGCTCTACATCGGGGCGGTGCACTTCGGCTGGTCCAAGGTAGTCATCCCCACCACCGAGGCCGTCCAGATCCCCACCTCCCTCTTGTGGGCGTTCGCCAACGGGTTCGCCGAGGAAGTCGTGGTGGTGATGTACCTCTGCACCCGGCTGCGGCAGATGCGCTGGTCGGTACCCGCCACGATCGCCGCCTCCGCGATCCTGCGCGGCTCCTACCACCTCTACCAGGGGGTTTCCGCGGGCTTCGGCAACCTCGCGATGGGCGCCGTCTTCGCCTACTACTACCACCGCACCGGCAAAGTCTGGCCACTCATCCTCGCACACTTCCTTATCGACGCCGTCGCTTTTCTCGCCTACCCACTCCTGCCGTCTACACTGTTGCCATGAATACGCCGCATTCCAACGATCCCCGGGATAACCTCGAGGACTTCGTGCTTGGCAGGGACGGCCAACCGCTCGTGGACCGCTACGGACGCCCCATCCGGAAGCGTCGCCCGCAGCGGGAGCAGCAACGGCCCCCTGCCTGGCAGGAACGGCCAGCCATCCGGCCGGAGCGGCGCGAGCCGCAGGAAACACGACAGTACAACCCGCGCGACTACGAACCGCGCGAATACCGGCCGCGCCAGTACCCGGCGCAGCAACGTCCAGCGCAGCACAGGCCGCCGCAGCAGCGCCCGGAGCGCGAGCACGTCCCGATGCAGGTCACGCAGCGGCCACAGCGACCCCCACGGCAGCGCACGCAGCGGCGGAGGGGGCGTCGAAAAGGTGGCTGCGGCCGTCTGCTCGCCGCCCTCCTCGTGGTGCTGCTCGCCCTCACCTTCCTTGTCGACGCCCGACTCTCCCGCGTCGACGCCCTGCCCGCCGAGCGCATCGCGAACACCTCGGGCACGAACTGGCTGCTCGTCGGGTCCGACTCGCGCACGGGCCTGAGCGAGGAGGACGCGGCGCGCCTCGGCACCGGCGGCGACCTGGGCACCACCCGCACCGACACGATCATGCTGCTGCACCTGCCGCTGTTCGGGAAGGCGACGCTGGTGTCCATCCCGCGCGACTCCTATGTGGCCGTGCCCGGCTACGGGCAGGAAAAGATCAACGCGGCGTTCGCCTACGGCGGCCCGCAGCTGCTCATCCAGACCGTTGAGCAGGCCACTGGCCTGCGTGTGGACCGCTACGCGGAAATCGGCATGGGTGGGTTGGCAAACATCGTCGACGCCGTCGGCGGCGTAGAAATCTGCGTGGCGGAGCCCATCCAGGACCCGCTGGCCAACCTGTTCGTCGAGCCCGGCTGCCAAACGATGGACGGCGCGACCGGCCTTGGGTACGTGCGCACCCGCGCCACCGCCCAGGGCGACCTGGACCGCGTCGGGCGCCAGCGCGAGTTCCTCGGCGCCCTGACCAGCCGCATCCTCTCTCCCGGCGTGCTGCTCAACCCGTTCCGGGCGCTGCCACTGCTGTGGACCGCCCCGGCCATGTTCACCGTGGGCAGCAAGGACCACGTATGGAACCTGGCCCGCATCGGGCTGGCGTTCAGCATGGGTCTGAACACGGAAACCATCCCGGTGGGCGGGTTTATGGACGCGGACGTCGGCAACGTGATCCTGTGGGACGAGGTCGCTGCCGAGCAGCTCTTCTCGTCACTCAGGTAGGCCCCCGAATAGCCCCCGTGTAGCCCGGTCGCCCTCTGTTTAGATGGTGACCTGGCGGGACTTGATGTTGTCCAGCTGCTTGCGCTCGTCGGCGCTGAGCTGGGCCTCGTTCGCGTACTCGGCCTCGATGGCCTTGTTCAGCGCCACCAACGCATCCGCGTAGGACGCAGGCTCCACCGCCGGGTCCAGGTCCCACACCGGGACCACAACACCATGGGTGCGGAACGCGCCAGCGAACTTCGTGCCTTCACCCAGGTTGAGCTCACCGCGCGCCGCGATGCGCGCCAGCGCCGAGAGCATCTGGCTCTCGTTATCCTCGGTGCGCACCCAGCGGATGTGGGCCTTGCCGCCGCCCGGGTTGACCCACCACACGGCGCCCGGCGCGTCCGACTTGACCTCGACGGACGGGATGACGGCGTCGTTCGCGGCCGCCATCGCCTGCTGAATCTGCGGCGGAACCTGGGCATCCTCCGGGAACCACCAGGAGAAGTCGTCGTAGGAGGTGACGTCCAAGGCGGCGTCAACCGGGAAGATGTCCTTCAGGGTCGGCTGCTGGCCGTCGGCCGCGGTGGACTGGAGCTGCTCGCCCTCCTTGGCACTCAGCACCCAGTTCAGGGCGTACGCGAGGTCACGGCCCGGGTTCTGGGAGTGCGCAGCAACCTGCAGCGCGACCAGGCGCTCGCCGCCCTCGCGCACCATCGCCGCAACGGCGCCTGGCAGCACCGTCACCAGCTGCACCGGGGTGTCCTTCACGATCACCTGCGCGGTCGCGGACGGCACGAACTCCTGCAGCGCCACCAACTCGGCCTCAGCGGCCAGGCCCTCGTACGGGCGTGGGTCCTTCTGCAGCGCCTCGCGCTCAGCGGCGCGGGCAGCGAGTTTCGCCTGGCGGCGGCTCATTCCCTCTGGGAGATTCTCTTGCTTTCTACGGTTCTTTTTAGCCATAGACACACATCGTACAGGCGCTACAGCAGCCCTGCGTACGTCTGCAGCGCCAACTGTGGGTGGTCGGTCGCGATCGCATCGATGCCGTGTTCGGCACACCACCGCATATCCTTCGGGTCGTTGACCGTCCACACGTACGTCGGGCATCCATACTTGCCGATCAGCTCCGGGCGCCGCTGCACATGCGCCAACCCCGGCCCAATCCCGTACGGGCTCGAAAGCATCACGGACTTCGGGTTCCACTTCGCTTCACGCAGCCGGAACAGGTAATACGTGAGCAGGTCCGGCGCCATCCGCGTGAAATACCGCACCGCCTTATGCGAGAAGGAAATGATTGTGACCTGCTCCGAATCCAGCATGCCCGCGTACGCCAGCGCCCGAAATGTCGCCTCGTCCACCTCGGGGCCGTAGCGCGTCGGGTGCTTCGTCTCAATATAAAGGTGCTTGTCCGGGTAGTCCTGCAGCAGCTCGAGCAGCTCTTCGAGCAGCATCACCTGCTGCGGGCACTCCTTCGTGCCGCAGTTCAGCTCGCGCAGGTCGCAGAAGTCCATCGTGGACACGCGCCCCATCCCGTCCGTCGTGCGGTCCACCAGTCCGTCATGGAACACCACCAGCCGCCCGTCGCGCGTCAGCCGCACATCGCACTCCACGCCGTGAATCGGCAGCTTCAGGCCAGCCTCGAACGCCAGGTGCGTCGACTCCGGGTACATCGCCGAGAATCCACGATGCGCCACAATCTTCGGCAACATTAGATTCCACACTCCACGCCGGTCGAGTGGTGCGGGCAGTACCCGTTCGGCACCTTGTGCAGATACTGCTGGTGCTCATCCTCCGCCAAGTAATAATCGACGCCCCACCCCACCTCAGTCGTAATTGGGGCAAAGCCGGCGTCGACAAGCTGCTCACCGTAGTGCGCAACCCACCCTTTGATGTCCTGCGCCTCGTGCTCCGTGTCGGTGAAGAACGCCGAGCGGTACTGCGTCCCCACATCATTGCCCTGACGGAAACCCTGCGTCGGGTCGTGCACCTCAAGCGCCGCACGCACCAACTCCTTCAACGAGACGCGCTCCGGGTCGTAGACCACCTCCACCAGCTCAACGTGGTTCGTCTGCCCACTGCACACCTCCCGATACGTCGGGTTCGGCGTCACGCCCCCGCCATACCCAACCGACGTCGACTCCACCCCCTCCATCTGCCAAAACATCTTCTCAGCACCCCAAAAACACCCAATACCCACCAGCAAGCGGCGCTGGCCCTCGCGCCACGGACCAGTAATCGGCGTCCCCAACACAGCATGCGGACGCGGATGCGCCAACACCGGCTCATCACGACCCGGCAACGTGCGATCTTCAGGAACCAGCTTCGGCTCCGGTGCAAACAAGAAACCCATAAAAATCAGCGTACGCCATTGCGGGAATGTGATTCTTGTCTATTATGGGGCACGTCACCAACCCCAAACGAAAGGAACTGACAATGGCTGTTTACGAACTTCCAGAGCTCCCATACGCATACGACGCACTCGAGCCACATATCTCGGCCGAGATTATGGAGCTGCACCACGACAAGCACCACGCGAACTACGTCGCTGGCGCAAACGCCGCCCTCGAGGCCCTCGAAGCAGAGCGCAACGGCGACGCCAACCCGGACAAGCTGCGTGCACTGTCCAAGAACCTGGCATTTAACCTGGGTGGCCACACCAACCACTCCATCTTCTGGAAGAACATGGCACCGAACGCAGGCGGCGCACCAACCGGCGCAATCGCCGAGGCAATCGACCGCGACTTCGGTTCCTTCGAGAAGTTCCAGGCACACTTCTCCGGCGTTGCAACCAGCCTGCACGGCTCCGGCTGGGCAGTCCTGGGTTACGACCACATCGCAGGCCGCCTCATCATCGAGCAACTCACCGACCAGCAGGGCAACATCTCCGTTGACTTCACCCCACTGCTGATGCTCGACATGTGGGAGCACGCCTTCTACCTGCAGTACAAGAACGTCAAGGGCGATTACGTCAAGGCTTGGTGGAACGTTGTCAACTGGGACGACGTCAACGAGCGCTTCGCAGCGGCTTCCAAGTAAGTCGGTATAGACAACGCCATGTAATTCTGTTAGATTAAAGGCGCTCTCGCGAGGAGCGCTTTACATGGCCACCCGCCGTGTTTCATACAGGGGTATGAAACACGGCGGGTTTATCTGTATTCACGACGAGTCCGTTGAAGGAACCAGGACCCACTAGGAATATTAGGGTAGGCTAACCTGCCGCGCAAGAGGGGGTAGGGAGCGGGGTTAGCTGGGCCTGTTCCCTGTTTCGGCGGTTCTGCGTTCCGGTCGACCTGCTCCGGTCGACCGATGCAGGTCACGGCGTTTTCGGTCATTTTGGTACGTTTTGTCGATTTTGCGCTGACCAGGGTTGGTCGACCGAAAGAGGTCGACGGGAGCGGTTTTCGGGTGGCCGTCTCACGACCTGCGCACCACATTCCACCACGCACACAAACCGACATGGGCTTTTACAAATCCGCCCACCAGAAAACAGGAATGTGGTGCAGCAATCTAGAACGCTCCTTGAGGTCCCCGCCACAAAGTGCCAGGATATGGAGCATGAAGAAAGGGAGCCCGGAGTATCGTCGCGCAACGATTGCGATGCTGCTCGCCGGGCTCGGAATCTTTAACGCCCTCTACGCCACCCAGGCGCTACTCCCCACCCTGGCGGAGGCGTTCGACGCTTCCCCGTCCACGACGGCGCTGACGGTGTCGGCGGCGACGGGAGGGTTGGCGCTGTGTGTGGTGCCGGCGTCGATACTTTCGGAGAAGTATGGGCGCGGACGCGTGCTGATCGTGTCGGCGCTGGTGGCAACGGGCATTGGGCTGTTATTGCCGCTGGCACAGTCGATGGAACAGCTGGTGCTCCTGCGCGCCCTGCAAGGCGTCGCGATCGCCGGCACCCCGGCCGTTGCGATGACCTGGCTCTCCGAGGAGCTCGACGCCAAGGACCTGCCCGGCGCGATGGGCTTGTACATCGCCGGCAACACAATCGGCGGGCTGACGGGTAGGTTGATCCCGACGGGGTTGCTGGCGGTCACGTCGTGGCGGTGGGCGCTCGCGGCCAGTAGCGTGACGGCGCTTGCACTGGCGATTGCAACGGCGATCCTGCTTCCTGCGCAGCGGAACTTCACGCCGAAGGCGAAGCTGCGGCCGGGTAATGAGTTCCGCGCGATGGTTCGGCACGCGAGGAACCCGCGGATTCTGGCGCTATGTGCGACGGCGTTCATCGGGATGGGAGTGTTCGTTTCCCTGTACAACTACCTGGGGTTCCGCGCGATTGACTACTTTGGCCTGCCGCCGTCGCTGGTGGGGCTGGCGTTTTTGCTGTACCTGTCGGGAACGTGGTCGGCGTCGCGTGCTGGTGCGCTGGTGGGCAAGTACGGTCGCGGGCACGTGGTGATTGGCGGGGCGTCGCTGATGGTTGCGGGGCTGGTACTGGCAGCGATACCGAACCTGGTGGCGCTGCTGGCCGGTCTGCTGGTGTTTACGGCGAGCTTCTTCGCGATGCACTCGACGGCTTCTGCGTGGGTGGGCATCATCGCGGAGCGCGACCGCGCGGAGGCGTCCAGCATGTACGTGTTCTGGTACTACATGGGGTCCTCTATGGTGGGGGCGGCGTCGGGCTGGGTGTACGAGCTGCTGCCTTGGGCCGGGTTCACGATGGTGCTGGCCTGCCTCGTTGTGGTGCTGGTGCTGATTACCGCGGCGGTGGCCCGCAACACTAGGCGTTAAAACACCAGGCGCTAAACCCCAAAGCTAGAGCAAAGGGATGCCGGGGGCGTCGGCGGCAAGGAATTCGCGGACGGCACGGGTGGCCCGGCAGTCGTCTTCGTTGTACTGCAGTAGGGTCTGTTTTGCGTCCTCGTCGCCGCGGACGGCGGCGAAGCGGCGGTCGATGGAGGCTTCGCCGTCCATGTCGTCGTCCTCCCAGTGGAAGCCGACGATGGGCCCGAGCACTTTCAGCCCCAGCCCGTCGGTGCCGACGAGGTGCTTGCGCACCGCCGCGAACACGTCGACCCATTCGTCGGAAGCGATGAACTCCTGGACTTCCTTGGCGTCGATGCTGGCGAAGCGCTGCGCGGACATGCGCAGCCAGTGGTTTTCGCCGGCGGCGGCGTAGCAGTAGGCGGCAAACGTTTTGCCTTCCGCGTGGGCTTGGGCACGCTGGTCGAGGAGCCAGCGCCAGAACGCACCGAAGTTGGCTTCCTCCGCGTCGCCGCCGACTTCCTCCCACGTCACGAACGGCCGGTAGCGCTCGCCGTCGAAGGTGCCCCACAGGTAGGCGCCTTGGTCCATGTAGGACTCCATGTCGATGTCGATCTCGACGTCCGCGCGGCGAATACCGATCGGTCCCGGTCTCCTGAGCAGGGGGATCCCGGCGCGCCAGGCTTCGGCGATGCGGGAAGGTTCGCCGAGCTGGGCGTCGATAAGCTGTTGGACCGTCGTGATGCCCTGGGCGCGGAAGCGGTCACCCTTGCCGCCGGGTAGCACCAGCGAGATGTCGTCGCGCGCCTCGAGCTCAGGCAGGCACAGTGGCCAGAACCTGCAGGTGGCGCACTGTTTGTAGCGGGTTGGGTGCTCGGGCGTGGGCTCGGCGAGCGCGAGCAGCAGCGGCGCGACATACTTTTCGACGTCCACTCCGTACGCCAGCGACCTATCCTGCCCAATGACGCCGCCGCGGCCCGCGGAGCGCTCCCCGAGCAGGAGGTGCGCCATGGCTAGCCGGTAGCCGTCGATGGTGTGGTGGCGGTACTTGCCCGCTACCCGCAGTGGTGCCCCCAGCCCGAGGCGCCCAACCGGCACGGCCTGCAGCGTCGAGGTCGGGTGCGTGCGCGCGACTCTGTGGTTCGAGATGATCACTGGCACGTACCCGTCGGCGGTGCGCACCAGGATGTCGACGTCCACCTCGACCGCCACCCCGGCGATGTCCCCATGGAGCGTCGCCCGCGTGATCAGGTGGGTGCCGCGGCGCATCAGGTCGAAGACGCCCTCGGTGGTGGCGTCCGCGGCGTCGGCGCGGGTGAAGAGGCGGCGCCGGCCGTCGCCAAGCGCTGGCTTAGTAGGCAGCTGGGCGAGTACCGCCTCCTGCACTGCGATGCGCTGCGGCAGGTGCGCCTCGGCCTCCTCGCGCGACGGGTAGTCCGGGAGCTGGCACCTCCGGCGGAACCGGAAGCGGCACCCCACAAGATCCGACGGCCGCATGCGTGTGCCATCCTGCTGCTTCGACGTACTCACAATGGGCAATATTCTACTAGGCGCAGTGGAGAAACAGGTAAGGTTGGTGTCCAAACGAACGCTGAAGCGTAAAGGAGTTAACTCGCATGGGACTGTTCAAATCCATCCGGAAAGCACGCACGAAGGCCAAGGCTGAGATTAAGGCCGCGCAGGCGCACGCCCGCAAGCTTGCCAAGGAGGAGGCGAAGCAGGACTTCCGCACCGCAAAGCTGCTGGACAAGGCCGAGAAGCGCCTGCTGAAGGCAGAGAAGCAGGGCCTGAAGCAGAAGCGCAAGCACGAGGAGCGGCTAGCGAAGGCACATCTGCAGCGCATTGAGGAGTCCGGCATTACGAAGAAGAAAGCCAAGCAGTGGCTCGGCGCGACCCGTCTGCTCCTGCCGGTGCTGTTGCCGCTGTTCTACAAGGGCTGGACGTCCTACCAGCAAAAGCAGGTGCAGCAGCGCGCGCAGAGCGTCGGCCTGTCCTCCCAGGAGGTCTCGCGCTTTTCTGAGCGCGGCGGGCAGCTGAAGTCGCGCGTCGACGCCCTCGAGGGCCAGGTCAAGACCGCCGAGCTGCCGAAGGGCTTCGCCACCGACGCGAAGGTCCGCCTCGCGGAGCTGCAGACCGCGGTGGAAAACGCCGAGCACATGAACCCGGTACAGCAGCGCCTGGCACACAACTCTATTGATGAAGACCTGCAGAAACTGTCCGCGGAAGTGCAGAAGAAACTTAATTAGTATTATCGGCCAAAGTATTTGCTAGACTTCCTCCAAACGCGAGCACTACTCCCAAGTATCGCTCTTGGGAGTACCGGAGAAAGGACAGCCTTCATGGCCCGGCAAAATATCACCCAGTTTTTCGACGACCTGGACCACACGCCCCTGCACGAGGCGGATGTTCGCGTGATCCGCTTCGGGTTACAGGGGAAGAATTACGTGCTGGACCTCAAGCCGGAGAACGCGGAGCGCTTCCTGGCGCAGCTCAAGCCGTACGTCGAAGCAGCCAGGGAGGCGTGCGACGCGACCGATCGGGCCCTTGACCCCGCCGAGATCCGCCGTTGGGCGCAGACCGAAGGCCTGCCCATTGCCAACCGCGGCAAGATCCCCCTCGGCATCGTGGAAGCATTCCACGAAGCCCACCCCTACTACTAGAGCACGCCCTGCTCGCGCGCCGATGCCACGGCGGAAGTACGGGAACGCACACCCAACTTGTCGTAAATGTGCACGAGGTGGGACTTCACGGTCGCCTCAGAAAGCATGAGCTCCGTGCCAATCTCCCTATTCGACGACCCCGCCGCCACCAACTGCAGCACCTCCAGCTCACGCGGCGTGAGCGAGGAGCGCGGAGTGCGGTCGCGCGTCTCGAGGCGCTCGCGCACCACCGGGGACATGGTGGCGTCGCCACGCGCGGTGGAGCGCACCGCGGCGACGAGCTCCTCCGGCGGGGCGTCCTTCAGCAGGTAGCCGACGGCTCCGGCCTCGATCGCGCCGAGGATGTCGGCGTCGGTGTCGTAGTTGGTCACCATGAGCACCTTCGGCGGGTTCGTCATCGAGGCGATGATCTGCGCCGTTGCCTGCGCGCCCGTGGTCACGCGGGTGCCCTCGACGCCCGCGCCGAAGCGGAGGTCCATCAAAATCACGTCGATGCCACCGGCCTGCGCCATCGCGATCGCGCCCTCAGCTGTGGCAACTTCGCCGACGACCATAATGTCTTCGGCCTCCTCGAGCACGGCCCGAAGCCCCAGCCGGACGATCTCATGGTCATCAGCCAGCAACACACGAATCATGAAGTTTTCCTCTCCACCTGGTCAGTCTTTTGTTTGATACTACTCGGTACCGCCACAGAAAGCGCTGTCGGCCCGCCGGGCTGGGACTCAATTGCCAGCTCACCGCCCAATTCCTCGGCCCGAGAACGCATGGCATCGAGGCCCAAATGGCCTAACCCTGAGGGCTTTTTGGCCTGGCTCGCTACGTCGAAGCCCTTGCCGTTGTCCACCACATCAAGGCGGACCTCGTCATCCCCAAACGTCAGCGTGATGCGCATGCGGCTCGCCTCGGAGTGCTTCACCGCGTTCGACACCGCGCCCTGCGTAATACGCAGCAGGCCGGCCTCGATGCGCATTGGCAGCTGCTGCGGCTCACCGTCGACCTCCACCTCGATGTCCATGTCGCCCGTCGTACCGAAGTCCGCCGCGATGCGCCGCAGTGCCTCCTCCAGCGACGTCGTGCTCAGCGGCGCCGGCGTCAGCGCCGCAATAATCGCACGGGTCTCCGCCAAGTTTCTCGACGCCGCCCTACGTGCCGTCTCCATCCTCTTCAACGGCGCCGCCAGCTCTTCCCCCGAAAGGTCCGTTGCCAACAGGTCGCGCTCCGCGGCGTGCAGCAGCATCTGGATCGAGGACAGGTTCTGCGCCACCGTGTCGTGAATCTCGTGCGCGAGCCGTTCCCGCTCCTGCGCCACACCGGCTGCGCGCTCCGTAGTTGCTAGCTGTTCGCGTGTCTCCAGTAACTCGTTGATGAGCTCGGCGCGCTCGTCGCTCACCTTCGTAATCGTGGTGAAGGCATAGTTGATCGCCAGGACCACCACCGCCGACAGCGCCGGCCCCAACACGCTGCCCAGCGTGAGATGATCCGGCAGCTGTACCAGCACCGTGATCACAAGCCCAGCAGCAACCCCGGCAATACCTCGCCAGTCGTTGAACGCCCGCATGTACACGAAGAACAGGATGAACACCCAGTACATCGCAACCACGGAGATCGTCGTGTCCAGCATCCACACGCCGGTCAGCCCCACGAGCCACAGCACGCGGCCCGGGGTTGCCCAGTAGTGCATCTCGGTCATCCCGTAGAACAGGAGGAAAGAAAACGTCGTCACCAGAGTGATGTGCAGCAGCGCCTCATCCAGCGACATCCGCGCCAGCGCCGCCAGCGACACCAGCACCAGCGACACCGACAACACCGTGATACCGATATCCAAAGAACGGTTTACCGGCACCTCAGTGGTTTCGCCGGGGCCCGGCGACAACACAGCTAATCTGGAACCCATGCGTTTGACACTACCCACCCTCGCAGCAGTCATGGCATTTGGCGTCCTCGCCGGGTGCGCCGCCCCCGACCCGGATCCGGCGCCCGCGGGCGAAGGGGGCGTCGAGAAGCAACAAGCCGCCCTGCCTCTCGACGCCCTGCCCGCCACCGACCGCAACGCGTGGCAGCCCTGCCCATACCTCGACACCGACTGGGTCGCCGACGCCAACGGCCAGCGCGTCACCGGCGTAGGTATCGACGCCCGCTTCGACCCCCCAGCCTGCCAGTTCTGGTCCTACCCGCCCGAGCCGCAGCTGACCGTCATCGTGCGGCACATGGACAGCCCCGAGGACGCCATGGCCGTTGTCGATTGGGCAACACCCATCGACTACACCGAACCCGCCAACCAGCCAGCCGGGTGGAACGGCGGACGCCACGGCGGCGGGGCCGTACCCAACCGGATCGGCGCCGCCTACTCCGTGGCCAAGGGCAACACCGCCGTGACCGTGTTCACCAACCAGGACGAGTCCATCAAGGCGCAGCTCGTCGCCGAGGAGACCATCAAGAACCTGCAGCTCTAGGGCGTTACACTGCAACGTCGTTGTAGGGCATCTGTGCCGACACCCACGGAAACACCACTTCCATCAGCAGGAAGAACACGGCCACCGCGATCACGATCGCGAGCAGCCACTTCACCGGCGTAGGCCCCGGCAGCATCCGCCAAAGTGCTCCATACATTGTCTATTTCACCTCCGACATCGCCTGCGGCAGCGTTTGCTCGCCCGGTGTTTTCGCCAGCACCTCAGTCTGCACGGCGTGGATGATCATGCGCTCCGCGTTCGAAAACTGCGGGTGGCACGTGGTCAGCGTGATCATGCCCAGCATGTCCGGGCGCACCTCAATGGAGGGCTGCTCCGGGATCGGGTTGATCACGTTCACGTCTCCCGGCAGCGTAATGTGCCTGCCCACCACGTTGCGGTACTCGCCCGTCGCGATCGGCTCGTTGATCTCGGCTGGCACGCAGCCCGCCGCCACGTCCCGGCGTTCCTGCGGATCCAGGCCCATCGGCAGCACGCGGTACGTCACCCAGGAATCCTGCGTCTCCACCACGATGGCGTCGCAGCTGTTCAGCGCCCCAAGGTCATTGAACGGCGCGCCCTTGCCCACGCGGTGCCCCGCCACCGCGAAGTTGCCCGGCTCGCCCGGCATCTGCGTGTCCGGGTAGCGGCCCGGACCCACCAACAACTCGTTCTCGTCGGTGCCCTCGATGATGGCGAACTGGTAGTCCGACCCGAACGCAGGAATGTACATGCGCGCGAATGCGTCGCCAAGCTGTGGCGCGCGCAGCTGGCGCGGGTTCTTCCATTGCTCCGACAACGTGTCCTGCGCTTCGTTCTGCATCTTGCCGGAAGCGATATTCGTCCAATAGGACTCGTAAAACGCGAACAGCAACAACAACGCCCCGATGGTCAGCAGCACCTCGCCGAACACCTGGGAGGCGCGCACCTTGCGTCTGGGTTGTTGGTAAACCATGGCCTAACATTAGCGAATGATGGAAATCCTCGTCTATCCCGTATCCGCCGTGCTGCAGTTCTGGCACTGGCTCCTCGCCGACGTCCTCGGCGCCCCCGTCTCTGGCGCCTGGATCGCATCCATCATCCTGCTGGTCATCACAGTGCGCGGCGCCATCGCACCGTTTTCCTGGAAGACGTACAAGGTAGGCCGCACCAGCTACATGATGCGCCCGCACATGAAAGCCATCGCGGACCGCTACGGCAGCTCCACCGCACTCGAGGACATCGAGGCGGAGCGCGAAGCCATCAAGAAACTCCGCAGCGAGCACGGCTACAACCCGCTCGCCGGCTGCGTTCCCGCCATGATCCAGCTGCCGTTCTTCTTCGGCCTGTACCGCCTGCTGTACTGGCTCGCCGTCCCCGACGTCGGCGACGCCCACCGGATCGGCCTGCTCACCCCAGACGAGATCGAAAGCTTCCGCAACACCACGCTTTTCGACGTCCCCCTCCCCGCCTACGTCTCCATGACACCAGAGCAGTTTGCCTCCCTCGGCACTACGGTCGACGCCGTTCGCGGCCTGGCCATACCGATGCTCATCGCCGCCATCTGCTTCACCAGCATCAACCTGCTGCTCTCCCAGATCCGCAACCGCACCACCCTCGAGTGGGAAAACGCGTTCACCCGCGGCAGCTACCGGTTCCTGTACTGGATGATCCCCTTCATTGCGCTGTCCCTGACCACGGCGGGCCTGCTCGGCCTCGTACCGATCGCGCTACTGCTGTACTGGGTAGTCAACAACTTCTGGACCGCCTCACAGACCGTTCTGCTCTGGGCGTTGCTTGTAAAGCGTTTCCCCTCCGAAGAGATTCACCGCAACCATGTACGCGAGGCGCGCGAAGCGTACGTCGAAAAGAAGCGGGAGAAGCGCGAGCGCAAACGGGCCTGGCGCCGCAAGAAGGCTGGCGCGCTCGTGCGACCGACGACCATCCCAGCGGTTCGCCGCGACATCCGCGCAGAAAAATCCGCCCTAGCCGAGGCCAAGCGCGACGAGAAGCGCGCCAAAAAGGCCATCGAGAAAGAGCGGTCGAAAGTGCAGCGGGAGGCTAAATCGAATAGTCAGCAGGAGGAGTCCCAAGCGTAGCTTTCGCCAACGAACGAGCGGTTTCCAGCGGCGCGGTATCGCGCACGAAGCGGGCTCCCGCCAGTCCGCCGTCGAGGAAGATCAGCAGCTCATTCGTCTGCGAGGCCGAGTTGTAGCCGTTCTTCACGCTGAGCAGGTGCGTAATCGTGTCGTACATCCACTGGCGGTGCTTCTTACACGCCGCAACGATGCGTTCCTCCGACTCCGTGTCCGGGCGCGGATACTCGTTCGCCGCGTTCAGGAACGGCGAGCCACGGAATTCCCGGTCCGGCTCC
This sequence comes from Corynebacterium sp. HMSC08D02, assembly GCF_001807505.1. NCBI lineage: Bacteria > Bacillati > Actinomycetota > Actinomycetes > Mycobacteriales > Corynebacteriaceae > Corynebacterium > Corynebacterium sp. HMSC08D02. The sequence continues at coordinate 156,719 of NZ_KV789260.1, forward strand.
TCCTCAATCGCCATGTCGAAGAACGCCAGCACCTTCCCATCCGCGTCGTAGACGTGCTCGGTGCGCTCCGCCCAACGCTGCCGGTATTCCTCGTCCAGCCGCTCAATGTACGCGATGACCAGGTTGTCTTTCGACCCAAGCAGAGAGTACAACGACGCCTTCGCGACGTCCGCCTCCCTCAAAATACGGTCAATACCGATGACGCGGATGCCTTCTTCTTGGAAGAGTTTCGTGGCGGCGTCCAGCAGCCGCTGCCGGGGGCTGGGACGATTCCGCCTCCTGGAAGCACTCTTTGCCTTGCTGGTTGTACCGCTGCTCACGCGACTGCTCCTCCAAAATCTCTAGTAGACAAACCAGTACGTTCACCATACCGCGTACCGTAGTTTCTGAAAAGAAAAATACCGGCCGGGGGTGTGTCCCTCCGGCCGGTACATACATCACGCGCTTTTCGCGCTACTGGCTATTGGCGTTGTTTGCCTTTCACAAAGTTGACGATGGTCAGCAGGATCACCGCACCAAGGATGCAGGTGAAGAAGCTAAACCAGAGCCCGCCATTGTCGACGTCCACTCCGAACTTCGCCAGCAACCAGCCGCCAATCAGGCCACCGATAATGCCGACAATAATATTCAGGCCGATGCCCATATCGGCGTCCTTGCCCTTAATCTTCGAAGCGATCCAGCCCGCAAGTCCACCGATAATAATCCAGCCGAAAAAGCCAAGTCCCAGCATGTGCACGTCTCCTTCTATAACGATCGTTTAATGTCTACTGACCATGGTGCCTCCCATTCGGGCATAATGCCACTACGATTCGGACACCAACGGGTAACGATCTGGAAACGGCACCGCTGGGACTTGGTTGCGTTCCGCGAGATTAGTCGTTCGGACGAACAACCATCATCGGGCACGGCGCGGACTGCAGCAGCGCACGCGACGTCGAGCCGAGCAGCATGCCCTTGAACCCGCCACGACCGTGGGAACCGGTGACCAGGAGCTGTGCGCCTTCAGCGGCCTCGGTAAGCGCGCGGACTGGACGGTCACGCGTAATCACCTTGCGGATCTGCACATCTGGGTACTTCGCGGCGGAGTCCTCCAGGTAGCCATTGAGGATCTCGTCCTTCTCCTCCTGCACAGCCTTCCAGTGCTCGTCCGTGACAGAGAACCCAGCGCCCGGCCCCTGCACCTGAGTATCGATCCACGTGTGCACCGCAATCAACTCCGCACCGCGAGCGTGCGCCTCCTCAAAGGCGACCTCCGTCGCATGGCGGGAAACCTCAGAGCCATCAACGCCGACTACGACCGGGCCGTACTTATTCTCTTCCGTCACGTTGTTGTCCTCGCGGACCACCACAACCGGGCAGCTTGCGTGGGAGACAACCGCACCAGACACAGAGCCGAGGACCATCCCGGAAAGCCCGCCAAGGCCACGCGACCCCATCACGATCATGGTCGCGGTACGCGACATCTCAAGCAGCATGTCAATCGGGGATCCCTCCGCGATTGCGTGCCCAATCTTGATATCTGGGGCGACCTCAAGCGCGATGTCACGCGCTTCCTCGACCTTCTGGATGGTTTCCTTCTGCAGATCGTCGAACAGCTCCTTCGGCGGAACCATCCCTTCCGCGTACAGGAACTGCGGCATGGTGTAGCTTGCAGCCAGCTGCAGCGCGATGCCGCGCTTCGCGGCGGTGTTCGCCGCCCAGCGGACCGCGTTGTGGGAAGCCGGGCTTCCGTCCACAGCTACGACGACCATTTCTTCATTCGACATGTGTTTCGCCCTTTCTCAAGAAGGTAGGCAGTTTCTACCCCCATTGTAGACAAAACCCACATCGATATCGTGGCCCTTATTTGGGAATTTCCACGGGCTTCGCGCCCTCAGAGTTCGCAGGGAAGAACGTCTCATAGAGTGCTCGCAGCACGTCCGCGATCACCTTCCCGATACCTTCATTGAAGAACGCCAGTACTGGTTGCAACATCGCTCCAAGATCCATAGCGACTAATCTAGCAAAGGATATGAGTAGAAAACGAAGGAAGTCGCCCCCGCCACTGCCTCCGCGCGATGGCCTCGGCGCGTCACGAGTCCGCGTCCCCGACGCCCCCATTACCGCCGGCGACTTCCTCACCGAAGTCATCAAGGGGCAGCGCCACCGCCACCCCGATGACGACGCCGCAGCCGTCCTCCAGCGCTTCGCCGTCGGCGAAGTCGTCCTGCGCGACGGCACCCCGCTCTCTCCCAACGATATCTTGCAGCCAGGCACAGACGTCTTCTTTTATCGACGCCCCGCCCCCGAAACTCCCGTACCGTTTACTCACACCGTGGTGTTCGAAGACGATAACGTCCTCGTCGTCAACAAACCGCCGTTCTTGGCGACGATGCCACGCGCCGCCCACATCACGGAGACCCTCACCGTCCGCCTTCGCCGCGAGACCGGCAACGAGGAGCTCACACCGGCGCATCGCCTCGACCGCATGACGAGTGGATTGTTGCTACTGACGAAGCGCCGTGAAGTCCGCGGGGCGTACCAGGACATGTTCGCCCGCCGAGAAGTCCGCCGCCTGTATTCCGCGGTTGCTCCTTATGATCCTTCGCTACCTGCCGGACCTTGGCGGCATCACATCGTCAAAGAACACGGCGAAGTTGCTTCCAAGATTGTCCGCGGCGCGGAACCCAATTCAGAAACGATGTTCCTTGGCGCGTCCCGTTTGCCGTCAGAAGAGGAAACAGTGCTACAAGAACGCTACGGAGTGGAAGGACCGCTCGGGCGCTATCTCCTCGAACCGATCAGTGGACGCACGCACCAACTGAGAATCCAGATGTTGGACGCCGGGGTGCCCATCATCGGCGACTCTATCTACCCCGTCCCACATCCTTTTGGGGAGGACGACTTCACCAAACCAATGCTGTTGGAATGCATTTCCGTTGCCTTCACCGACCCGCTCTCCAGCAAGGCCGTCCACTTCACGACCGACCCATCGGTGCCCTGGCCATAAACCCTCTCGGAGTACCAATAGTGTGTCTCCAACGGTAGCCGAGGCAGCTGTGCACCACATTCCGGGTCTTCGAGACTGTGCGGTGGCGTTTCCCCAGCTCACGCCCCCTGCGCAAGGAAATTTGGTGTCGAGCAACCCGTACTACCCATACACGCAATGACAAACCACGCACCCCTGTACAACCTGGGTGTGTACCACAAACAACCAACAGAACTGCGTCCCTGTGTCACCACCCCTGGGATCCCACAAACCACATTCCCGCAAGCCGTACACACCTACTGGTAAAACACAACGACACTGGCACTAAGGGCAAAGCAAGAATCTGGTGCGCACACCCCCACACCCGAGCCACACCACACCCCCACGCACGTGGTGCACACCCCCACCAAAACAAAAAAGTGTGGTGAGTATGTGCCACAACAACACACACTCACCACACACAAGAAAATGAAGTTATAGGCCGGC
>NZ_KV789261.1:0-13195 GCF_001807505.1 Corynebacterium sp. HMSC08D02
TGCTACCGCACGGGGAACCGTATATTGCTTATGGCGTGTCACCCTTTTTCGGTCGCCCTCCACTCCCAAGATCTATGCCTGTTTTGGCAAGGGCACGCTGGACCGTCCGCGCACTCACGCCATACTCTTGTGCAGCTTCGTTCACAGTGGGATAACACCCTGTCTGCGCATAGTGGTCATCAAAAAAAGCAGCGATCTGGTACGCCCTACTACGACCTCCTGCCGCTCGCTTTCGATTAGCGCCGTCAAGCATGTCGCGCCTACCTCGCGCGTACTCGCCGTCTGGGTCTGTTTTCCAACGTTGTGCGGCTTTCTGCCCACCTCTACGCCCCATCGTGGCCAAAGCCTTGCGTTCGGTGTTTGTAGCCCTCCCAGAGGCCACAGAACCGCCATTTGAAGCCTTCGCCTGCGTCACGTACCCACGCACTCGCCTCGCCATGGTCTGGCGATCACGCATTGGCGGCATCTCTAAGAGTCGCCCATCGCCACCGACTTCCTGGGCAATGTTGTATCCGTGCTCATAAGCGTCAATCAATGCGTTATCGGTTAAGCGCTCGCCTGCTGCGCGTAGCCTGTGCCCGACTTTTAACGCATGGCGAAAGGCCGTCTCGTCGCGCGCTGCGCGTCCTTGGTGAATCCACAGCACGCGCACGCCCTCGATGATGTCGGGGTCATAGCGCTCAGCGCTCGTCGCAAGTTCTGCTTCGACATCGTGTGCAAGCGCTTTGAAGGCTTCTGCTTGTTGCCTGCGTGTTTTCGCTGCTTCGAGGAGTTCACGACCAGAGGAAAACTGCTGTCGTGTCGATCGCTGTTGTGCTTCTTGGCCAGTCAATGCACGTACCTCCCGCAATAAGTCAGCCAAGCGGTGTACCCGTTTGTGCTGGCAGTACCAGCGATACGCGGTGGGGTCTTTCCCCTCGTAGAACGGGCTGCGGCTAAAGCGGTGGGAAAAGTGCGGGTCATGATCCAGCATCTCTCCTAACGCTTTACTCGTTGCTGCAAGCAAGCTCATATGGGGTGATTGTCCTGCTTTATCGGCATACACCGGGTCGATTAACCAGATTGCCTGGGCTTTGCCGGTCAGCGGGTTAATGCCCACCCATGAGGGGCCAATCCCGTGGTTGATGAGCTTGGTGAAGTTTTCCCGCACGCTCAGCGCAAGACTGGTTGGGTGACCACCTGCTTGTCCGGGTTGGTCGATATCGACGACGAGGACGGCTGCATACTGCCTCGTGGTCAACATGACGTACTGGCAGTTGGCAAACGCTGGCGAGTCGACCCGGTAGAGCCGAGGACGTCGCGCCCCGTCGCTATCCGGGTAGTACGCGCTAGAGAAGTTGCGGTCTTTGCTGGCGTGGATCGCACTGCGACCGAGATGCGCTAACAGGGCGTCGCGGTCGGTTGCACCCGCTGGGGTGTCGTCGAGCAGCCCCGTGTGTAAACCGACACCGCGCACATGCTGGCGTGGTGTCGTGCGTTCTGCGTTACGGTTCGATACACTCATAACATCGCTTTCTCCGACGGTTACGGGTCGGTTAAAGCGCTTCACGAGCCGGTTGGTGGCCGGTGGTGAAGCAAGCCTGGAGCACTTGGACATGTTCCAGGCTTCTTTTTCTTTTATGGACGCATTTAGGCTAACACGCTGGTAAACCACTACGGGCGCACAACACGATCAACTCTCCCACTTCATCTAGGTGGGCTGCGATACAGGTTTACAGGTGCTGTAAACCTGTATCCGCTTCTGCGAACACCTACCTACCGAAAACAGTCTCAAGACCACAGCGGGAGCTGTCGTAATAAAAATACAGGTTTACAGCACCTGTAAACCTGTATCCTCTTATTTTAGCGATGCGTTTTCACATATTTCTCCAGGTAGGACTCGACAATCTCGCGGATTGTCACGCCTTCGCGCGCCGCAATCATCTTCAATTCAGTGTGTAGATCGCGGTCGACTTCAATGGTCATCTTCTTGACGTAGTCGCGATTGGAGGTCTGATGAAACGCTGATCGTGCGGACTTCGTTTCAGTCTTTGCTGTGCCCCTTGTGGTCTTCTTTGTTGCTCGTGGGGCGAGCTGTCCGCTTGCACGTTGCTTGCTGGTGGTCACTTCATCATCTCCATGAGTTCATCGGCGACGGCGTCATAGCCGTGCATGTCCGGTCCGGGGCAGTAGCCAAACGCTAAGTGCATGTCTTCGCGCAGGGGGATCTCTGCTTGAAACCTCGGCATCTCTTCGGCATCGAGTGCTTGACGGGCAGCTTCTAACGCACTCGTGCCTTTCCGTGCGAACGTAAGCAGGACTGCATGCGGGGTAGCGCTGACGGCATCGCGCAATTCCCAGATGCGTGAAAGGTCGGCAGCTGCCGATCTGGTTGGCATGATGATGAAGTCGCTGACTGCGATTGCCGCTTCGATCGCGTTTTCATCTCCTGGCGGCACGTCAATGAACATAATCTCGTCATCGGCGACAAGTGCAGCTTGGCGATCAACGCGCTTCGGGATCGATAGCTCAACATCAAACGGCAACGGGTTACCACCGTCTTCGGCGCGCTCTGCCCAGTCGAGCGCAGACCCCTGCCGGTCAAGGTCGGCAACGGTGACCGCGTATCCACGCTGCGCGAACACGGTCGCCAGAAACATCGTTGTGGTGGTTTTTCCCACCCCGCCTTTGGCGTTGATAGTGGTGATAATCATGGCCTACCTCCTCTTTTTCAATACAGCTTTACAGGTTAAGGGTTTACAGTTTTACAGTATACAGCTTTACAGGTTTTCGCACTAGACCCTCGTGCAGCGCAAGCTCTCTACCGCCGGAACGGGTACGCCAAAACCAGCATGACGAAGGGCCGCTAAATGGGCTCAAATTTCTAAAGGTCTCAAAATGAGACTCATAGAGTGACCAGGCAAAACAGCCCTTTTCCTTACTCTAAATAGTGATCTGTTTCACTACTTTTTACCGGCTGTTGTGGACCGTTTTCATACGAGGATCGGCGGCCTTGTTGCATGCGCTGCTGCAACGAAATCCGCTCCGACAGGCTCACCGCATCACGCGAACTTCCCACCTGCCCAGTGCGCTCGTGCGCCTTGATCGCCGCCTCAATCCGTGATGCTTCTTGGCTTAACTGCTCAAGCTGTCCGTGATGCTGCAAGGCTTCTTCACGCAACGTGTGCGCCTGCTCGCTGAGTTGGTCAGCCTGCTTCATATTCCGCGCAATGATCACATCGCATTCGGCGATCTCTGCCGCGTACTCATTCGGCTTCAACGTCCGTGCAAACCAACCGCGATTGTCCTGCTTGGCAATCAAGCCTTGGCGCTTGCGCTGCATGCTGCGCACATGCTTCATTCGCTGCTCGCGCTGCTTGATGGTGTGCGCCTCCTGCTCGTCTAACCGGGCTATTGCCTCGCGGTGTTCATCACGCATCGCACCTATCGCCACAAGGCGACTGCGAAGCTCAATGAGCTGGGTATTATCCGGCATGCGTGATTGCTGCGGTGCCGTGGGCGCATGCCCTGTGCTCATGCCGAGCTTGTCGATCAGACCTGTTGCCACGCGCTTTTCCTGCCGCTTCGCTACAGGCACATCACGCTGTTCGCGTTGGGAGGCGTAGAACGCTTCCAGGCGCTGCAACCGTGCATGCGCTCGCCGCTGCGCGCACTCGCCTATGCGTGTGCCAGCAAATACGTCCGTTTCTGGCGGTGTTGTTGCGGCTAGCTTGGCAAGCTCCCAATCCGCTCTCGCGTTGCGGTGGATTGCATACGGGCTTTGATCGGAAGCACTGCGCGTTGCTGCCTGCACCAGCAGATCACGTGCATACTCGGTCGATTCACGCCGCAACTGCGGTGTATCAGCGCTTCGACCATGGCCTGTATCGCTATCGCCAAGCATCGCCTCGGCCATGTACAAGTAGTTGCCCTCGCGTCCTCGCGTCAGTGGGACATATGCCCCGGCTTGATCAATCTGGCCTACAGCAGCAACCACGCGAGCAACATCCACGGTGGCACCTTGGGATGCATGCCCAGAGGTGGCATATCCAAGCTGGACATATGCACCGACATACTCCGGGTTCAGCGTCACAGTGACGTTAGTTTCATCAAGTCTGCGTACCTGCATGGACCCATCGGCATTGATCTGTTCGACCTGCCAACGCTGCCCATTGCGCACCACATCACCAGCACTGGTGACCAGTTCATAATCGTTGTTGCGCGTCAGGATCGTATCCCCAACATGGGCGAATTGCTCACCGCTAATCGCAACCGACACTGTCGTGTCTATCGCGCCGCGCTCGGCCATTACGGCCTGCGCGGCAGCGTTGAGTGCCGCCACGTACTCGTTGTTCGACGCCACCAAGATGGAACGCTTCCCAGCGGAAATATCTTGCTTCCACCCAGCAAGTGCATCGTCCATCATCGCGGTGATCGAACCGGCATGCAGTCTGCCAGCAGCGGCGTAAAAATCAGCAGCCCGTTGCACATTCGGCAGCTGTCCTGTGCGAAGTTGTTTCGATGCTTCCCGCTCGTGTGGGTCTTTCTGCCGGAATACCTCGGTTAACTCCACTGCATCCGGCAGCTCGTGGGCCAGCGTGGCGAGCATGCCTCCACGTGCTTTCACCGCACCATACTGGTTCGGATCTCCGACAAACACCACGCGCGAACCTGCAGCCTGCGCGATCTCAAGAATGCGCACCACATCAGGAGTAGCCACCATGCCGGCCTCGTCGACAACGACCACAGTGTCAGTACCCCAACCAAGTTTTTGCGCCGCCGACGACGCCTCAACGCCGTCGACTTGCAGCAACACCCTCGCCACCGTCGAAGCACTATGCGCGACCTGCTCACCCACCATCACATCGGCAGCTTTACCAGTCGGAGCCAATCCAACGACTTGTCGACCGGCCTGCTCCCACACACGACGAGCCGCTTTCAAGCTCGAAGTTTTTCCGGCACCTGCCGGGGCAACAACCACGCTTGCCAGATACCGCGACTGCACCACCGCGCGCATTGCCTCTGCCTGCGCCTGCGAAAGTTTGCCGTCGATCGGGACAATCACCGACGCATCAACACCGGCATCGACAACCGCCGTAGCAACATCGATACCGCGATCAATTTCAGCGACCACCGCATCAGTTGTAAACCGCTGTGCGCCCTCACGCGCCTGGTCGTTGACCTCTGACGCCTTATCCGGTGTCACCGTCCATGTGCTGTCATCGGCAAAGACTTCATCAGCAATCTGCTCGACAACCTCTCGCATCTGCTCCAGTGAAACAGCACCAACTGGCATCATCTCGGCGATCTTCTCGACAACATCAGCGCGCGTAAACGTCGAGCGTTCAGCAACCACCGCAGCTAAAACTTCCCGCACATCAGGAAGCACCACACCTACATTGCGCGCTACTCCCGGTCGAAGTGACGCGATAAACCCGCGCGCTTTCGACCCCGCCTCGCTCTGCTTCCAGCCCGCTTCAAGCTCGGCAAGTGGTGTATCCAAGTCCTTGCGCTGGCGTGTTTTCTTCTGCGCGACACGTCCCAACTCGCCGGTCGCCTCCAACCCGTTCGCACTACGCCACGCATCAATTTCACGCGCCCTTGTCGAAAACGCACGAATCATCTCGGGCGAATCAAGCCCAGCAATCTCCGCACACCCGTTGACAACCTCACCCCACGAAACACCCAACTCGCGCGAGAGTTCTTCACGAATCACCGCCTGGTACAACATCCCAGCAGCACGAGCCTCGTGATACACCCCCTTCGAATCAAGCGTTCGCCACTTCCCATCACGGCACAATTGCTTGTTCGACAACAGCACATGCGAATGCACATGAGGATCACCCGACCGCGACGTCCGATGCTCATACTTCACACCAGAAATCGCCTCAACCCGATCAATAACCATGCGCGTTTTATCCCGCACATCAGCACGCCGCGTATAACCAGCGTGCTCCGAAAAGTACGAAAGCGCGCTCTCAACCGCGCGCGCATGCGCCTGATCCACAACCTGTTTCAGCGCTGGATCATCTGCCACACCCCACAGAATCGACACACTTTTCGGCGCGCAAAACGTCAAATCGAAACCAGGAACCCCGCTTTGGCTCGGCGCGCGCCCGAGCTTTTCACCACTCGGCGCAACCGCTTTATTGAACCAATCACGCACACGATCGCCGCCAACAACCGCGCCGACTTCGACCCCTAACGCGCCAGAAACTTCGCGCACTTGAGCACTACTTCGCGCCAGAATCCACGCCGTCGCGGGCTTCGTTCCGTCCTCCGAGTAGTACGCATCGGGACCACTCGCGTGCTCCGTTTCGGTCGAAACAGTGGACTCGTAATAGGCCACAGACTCACCGTGCAGCTTCGCAATCGTGAGCAACTTCGCGGCCTCCTTCCGGTCCAGGTCAAGCGGTGTTTGTGTCCCGCCAGGGGGTACTGGCAAGTTTACTGCCAATGTACCAACAGATAAAGCCCCCGGCTTCAAAACAAGGCAAGCGCGGTCAGCGCTCGCCTTGTGGAGGGAAAAGGAAGGGGGAGAGTTGGGCAATTTTTGCCGAAACTCTCGACCTGCCCGGCTAGACTATGCGGCAACGATTTGGGGGAGGCTAGCATCCCTTGAAACGTCAGAAGACCCCTTTGCCCGTTGATGCGTTCCCCGGCCACACCCCCCTTGCTACGGGTGAGCGCTCCGCAAAAAGGGGTCTTCGTTTTTACCCAAACCACTACGTGTAAACAATGTTTACATGTACGCTTCGTTGTAAAAAGTAAAACCGTTTTCCTCACACCGACTGTTCTCGTTCCTACATGTAAACATTGTTTACATGTAGGACTAGGAAGCAACGTCGGGACGAAACAAGAAAGGATCGATGACCATGGCAACGAGAAAGCAGCACGGTGTGATCGGACGCGGGCCGGTTGTCTCTGTACGACTAGAACGCGAACTCGTTGAGCGGCTCGACGCGCTCGCCGAGCGCACTGGACGCAGTCGCGGGACGTATCTACGCATGGCGCTGTGGGCAATGATTCCGACCCTTGAGCGCATGCACTGGGAACAAGTCGCGAAAGACTTTGAGTCACTCGCGATCAAAGACGCCTTCGAAGAAATCACGCTCGGGCTGATGGAAGACGCGATTAACGCCGACCGCTACCGCGAAGAGCGGCCCGGTAGTGATGATTCAGGGACAAGAACGCCGTAGGCGTTCGCGTCAGCGCCTCTGTGAGACAGGCGGGCGCTGTCGTTCATTATGGGAGCGCTCATGGAGCGCGCGCTTAAAGAGGACAAGGCAACAGGTTTACTTCTTTGCTCGCTGCCGCAGGCGCTCTACGAATCCCTCGGCGTCTTCGCTTGCTTGCGTCGACTTCTCAAGCACGTCCACAATCGCGCGCTGCTGCCTCCCGTCAAGCGCGTCCCATTCCTCCAAAAGGACAGTGACGATCTTCGCTTGCGCACGCTCGCCACTGCTCAACGTTGCGTCTTCGGGATCAAACCGAGCCACGCTCGCCTCGGACAACATCTTCTCAATGCTTTGAATCATGCTTGCAATCCTGCCATGACCACCCGACATCGCAGCCCATTTCTGCGAACGCATGTTCTAGCAGACGCGCGACCTTACAGGCGCGGTCTACTGTCTGCTCTTTCCGTCTTTCCGGTCTGGCGTGACGACGTACTTGTACAAGGTGCTTCTACTGACGTCGAGGCGGCGGGCGACTTCTGCTTTGGGCACGCCGAGCGCAATGAGGTCGCGCGCCTGCTGAATCTCGTCTTTCGACATGGCAGGGGCACGGTCGTACACGCCGCGTTCTTTCGCCCGCGCGATCCCCTCGGCCTGCCGCTCACGAATCAACGCACGTCGAACTGTGCGACGACGCCAAGCACGCCGAGCATGAGCTGGTTTGTCGCGTCGCTGTGCGCGTCGTAGAGCTGCCCTTCTTTGAGAAAGCGCACGGCGACTCCCTTGCCGTTTAGCTCTTCGACAATGGCGTAAAGGTCTGGCACCGAGCGCGCCAACCTGTCCATGCTCGCAACCACTAGAGTGTCGCCCTCGCGGACGTACTCCATCACTCGCGCAAGTTCGGGGCGGTCGCGTGTAGCTCCGCTGACTTTCTCGTGCCAGATTTTTTGTACACCTGCTTCTTCGAGCGCAGCGAGCTGACGGTCGATGTTCTGATCTGCCGAGCTGACCCTTGCGTAACCGATGATCTGGCCGGGGGCCGACGAATTCTGCTTGCCCAGGTGTAGAACCTGCGCGCCATCTGTCTTTTCTGCCACGACCTCACCCTAACGGACATCTATGACCTTGAGTTTTCAGTCAGGCCGAAACTCGTGCGCGCGGGTGTACCCCAGGTGCCCCTACCAGCGCCCGCAGTTGAAGGCTTCACCTACCAAATGGTAAAGTTAGCTATATGCGAACCAGTCAGCGCTCCGAGATCCTGGAAGCTGCCCTCCGCGTCATGAACGCAGCGGAGGGTGGCGACATTACCCTTGACGCAGTGGCCCACGAGGCCGGGCTCACCAAACCGGGATTGCTATATCACTTCCGCAACCGCGACGTACTGCTCGCCGCGATCGTCGACCACGCTGCGGCCAACGTCGAGAACGACATGACTGCCACCCTTGGCAAGCCCCTCGAGAACGCCAACGCCACCGAGCGGCTCCTGAGCTACGTTCACGTCGCCGCCCACGGGGCCGCCAAGCGCGCCGAGTTCATCATCTGGGGCCAAGCGACGTATCGGCCCGAACTCACCGAACCGTGGACTACGCGGATGGGCCGCTGGCTCGAACTCCCGGACGATCTCGACGCCGCCACCCGAGCCAGGCTGACCACCGCCCGACTCGCCGCCGACGGACTCTGGGGCGCCCAGGCCACAGGTGTGTCCACCCTCCACGGCGCGGATCTCGAAGCCGTCGTCTCCAGCATTCGCTCCCTGATCGAAGGAACAACCCCATGAAGCAGTGGTTCCTGCTCGCTGGCGCCATCACTACCGAAGTGGCGGCGACGCTGTCTCTCAAGGCGGCGCTCAATCACCCATCCTGGTACATCGTGGTTGCTGCCGGATACATCGGCACTTTCGTCTTCCTCACCTTCTGCCTGCGCGAAGGAATGCAGATCGGCGTCGCCTATGGCATCTGGGGAGCCAGCGGGGTCGTGCTCGCCGCCGTGCTATCCGCCGCGATTTTCGGTGAACCTCTGACCGCTGTGATGGGTCTTGGAATGGTTGCGATCATCAGCGGTGTCCTCACCGTCGAACTCGGCTCCCAGAAAGCTCAGCAAACCGCAGCCCAGGAAGCAGGAGTCAACTCATGAGATGGATCTTCCTCGCAGGCGCCATCTTGTCCGAAGTCGTCGCGACCATGTCGCTACGAGCCTCCGACGGTGGCCGGGTGAAGAAATGGTTCATCGGCGTCATCGCGGGGTATCTCGTGGCGTTCGTCGCCTTAAGTCTCGCCTTGGCCGACGGCATGGCCCTTGGCGTCGCCTACGGCATCTGGGCAGCATCCGGCGTAGCTCTCACCGCGATCCTCGCCCGGGTCATCTTCCACGAACCCCTCACCCGAACCATGGCCCTCGGCATCCTCCTCATCGCCGTCGGAGTTCTCACCGTTGAACTCGGCGCCAACTTGGCGAACTGACGCATTTCCGCAGGTAAACCAGGCAGATTGGTGTGCTGCACCACGAGGCGCACAGACAAAGGCTCCCCAATGAGCGCCTGTGGGCCTAGCGTTGTGGATGTGATCACCTGTGTCGTCCACTACACCATCGACCCCGACCAGATCGCAGCCTTTGAACAGTTCGCCCGCGCTTGGATGCGGCATGTCGACGAACACGGCGGCACCCACCACGGGTACTACCTACCCGCGGAAGGTGTGAGTGACCGTGCGGAATCCCTGTTCAGCTTCCCCAGCCTGGCTGCCTACGAGCAGTACCGCACCTTGTTCGGCACCCACTCGGACTTCATCGCCGCTGACCGGATTCGAGACGAGTCCGAGTGCGTCCTGCGGTACGAGCGCACCTTCATGCGGCCGCTCCTACCCCAGGGACACTGAAAGGGACTCCGGCAGCACGCTCGGCACAACCCACAACGCCGCAGGTCAGCGCGTACAGATGGGTGTACTTAAATGGGGCAGGATCCGGCGAGGGCATCGCTTTTAGCGTTCAAGACTTCGTCTAGACGGTTTCCCAATTCGACAATGGTTGCAGCATCGTCGTTTATCATCCGCGTCACGGTGACTATATCGCTCATCATCAATTTCAAATTTCTCTTAAAAATAGGTTCATGATGTACAACACGGTTCCGGAACGACCGGAGATGATTAAGCCGCCCATGAATTTCTTTTCTTTCAATTTTCCCCCTTTTCGGAAATGCTTCTTTTAAAGCGGGAACCCATAACGTTTTTTCATAGTTATAGATGCTGTTACGCGGCTGACCATCCCCCAAGAGGCGAACCCAATCGCCGAAACTGCTTGCCGCAACTACAGCATCGGGAGAGATGTCTTTGCCCATATTTTCAAGTCGATCAATGGTCTTCTCGAAGCCTTCCCGATCTTCATCTAGAAGATCACACGCAGAGGCGTCGGTAATCCACTCTTCACCGAAATGCGCGGAGAGGTGAGAGTGAATCGAATTTCGAAGGGCTATCTCCAATACCGATAAAGGCCCTAAGAATGTCCCTGCCAACTCTTGGTTCCAGAAATACAGACGGGAAGCCTTCTCATCCTGGAAACTGGTTTTATACTGGTAGGTCGCAAAACGCGGTGCGGAAAGGAAAGACTTTACGTCGTAATCCGCAGGATCAAAAGCCATACCTAAAAACTATAGGGTATCCCTAAAATACGAGCGCCCCGAGGGACCTTGACGCATTTCTGCCGGTAGCCTCGAGGCTTACATCGCTATATGTTAATTCAAGCAAAACTTGAAGGCAAGTCCCTTTTCGACGGGGAAATCTACTCTTTGGCTAGTGTTGTGTACTGCAAAAATAGAATCTCTTGACGCTGGTGCCGCAATCAGACGGTCGGCTTCTGCGCGCAGTTCATCCAGAAACAGCGGTCCGATTGTTTTCAGAATGTTTGTCTCGCTGGTGTAGTGCTCACCATCATCACGCCGTGCTTCTTTGGACTTGACCAGTTGAAACATCGACCCGAAGAGGGCGGGGGAGATGTTTGCCCAGCAGTTGAGCGATCCCCCTCCCCCTGCTCCCCAGGGTCTTGCGCTATCTGTCGTGTTCTATTCCAAGGACGAAAGAACCGCATTGCTTATGGTGCAAGACCTTTACCTTATTCCGTACTTCTAGCGCTCACGGTTGCTTAAATGTCGTATCGGATGTCGAAATCAGACCTGAAAGCACGCCCAATCTATGCGAGGAAACAAAACTCGATCACAGCACATCTCAATATTGTGATGGCAGCACTAGCCGTGACCCACCTGATGGAGACCCGCAGTGGTCACTTCATCAAACGCCTCGTGAGAACACTCAAGAAATACCGCAGCTTTCAACTCGTCGTTGGCGGCGAAACCATTCACGCCGCCGTACCATTCCCGCCCGACCTCACTGCCACCATCCAAGTAATCACCGGCCGCGAACTTCCGCACAAAATTGGCCTAAGTCAGGTTAGAAGGGAATCAGCACACCGTCTCGTGGGATTCGTGCTCTGGGTGCTCAATCTGGATGGTGGAGTGCTCGATACCGTGTTCGCGCAGGGCCTGCTGGGCGGCATCCAACAGCGGGCCGGTGCCGACGGTGCCGTCGCGCACGATATGCACGGTCGTGAGCACGTTCACGCCGTCCAGGCTCCACAGGTGTAGGTCGTGGATGTCAGCAACGCCCTCGACCTGCCGCAGCGCGGGCTCGATCGCACTGGCGTCGAAGTCCGCCGGGACTTGCTCGAGCAGCACGCTCGCCGAAAGCCGCATGAGCTGCCAGGCGCGCGGCAGCACCATCGCCGCGATCGCTAGGGAGGCGATCACGTCCGCCGCCACAAACCCCGTGGTCAGTACCACGATGCCGGCCACGATTACTGCGACCGAGCCGAGCATATCCACTAACACGTGCAAGAACGCGCCCTCCACGTTGATCGAGGATTTGCGGTGCCGTTGCAGAACCCACGCCGATAGCGCATTCGCCACCAGGCCGATCACCGCGATGATCAGCATCGTTTTTCCCTGCACTTCGGCCGGGCTCTGCAGGCGGCGCACCGCCTCGACGACAATCCACACCGAGATCGCCAGCACCATCACTGCGTTCGCCAGTGCAGCAAGCACCTCCACCCGTCGGTAGCCGTACGTGGCCTGAGCCGATGCTTGTCGGCGCCCAACCAACACCGCTAACACCGCGATGATCAACCCCGCAGCGTCGGAAAGCATGTGCATCGCATCCGCCATCAGCGCCATCGAACCCGCCAACCAGCCGCCGATCAGCTCCGCGAAGAAGACGGTGCCGGTAATGCCTAGCGCAATCAAGAGTGCGCGCAGCGGCGTGCTGGAGTGATCGTGGTCGTGGTGCTCGTGTGCCATGCACTCAGCCTACCCCCGTCGACGCTTATTGACAAT
Source organism: Corynebacterium sp. HMSC08D02 (assembly GCF_001807505.1). NCBI lineage: Bacteria > Bacillati > Actinomycetota > Actinomycetes > Mycobacteriales > Corynebacteriaceae > Corynebacterium > Corynebacterium sp. HMSC08D02. Next base: position 12,529 of record NZ_KV789261.1, read on the forward strand.
TAAATGAAAATGGATGGCGGTAAGCGCAGCCACTGAGGCCAAGTCGGCCTGATTTAGGTCATTGTGCAGTTGTCCTTTGAATATGTAGAGAAGCTGAAACAAGAACCCACATAAACAAATGCAACTGCATGTCAAAAAATGCGGCCGCCGGGTGTACGCGAGCCCTTAAACCTGAGGGTTCTTCTTCTCCTTTACTGCCCAGGGGCAGGGGAACCGTATATTGCTTACGGTATTTCCCACCTACTGCTCTACCAACCCAGCATCGCGGAGCGCTTTCAGATGGATGTTGACCATGCGTTTGGTTATACCGATCTCCTCTGCGATCTGACGTGCAGTATGTACTTCACCCGTGTCGACAAGCGTCTGGGAATACACCGCCAGCACACGACCGCGAGTGCCAGTTCCTTGACGGGCACATCGCTTATTCGCGGCTGCGAGTGTTTCCCTTTGTGCCGTGGCATAGTCGCCTTCGGGATCGGTTTTCCAGCGTTCTGCGGCTTTTTGTCCGCCTTTGCGCCCCATTGTGGCGCGGTCAAGGCGCGGAGCAGTCACAGAACTCATAAAAACAGCTTAACGAGCAGACCAGACACTACAGCACCCACATGGCTCCTAGATTGTCTTGCGGAGCGGGAGTAGGTAGCTCACGTGCTACCGCACGGGGAACCGT